>NZ_CP017689.1:3496252-3861670 GCF_001831495.1 Thalassotalea crassostreae | reverse complement strand
TCATTAACTCCCGTTATTATTGTTTCACTGAAAAAAACTTATCTGACCATTATCTACTGGCCAATAAAATTAAGGCTTGGAAACAATTTTTATTATAATAATTTTATTTGAATCCGACCATTATCTCGCTACTTATCCACAAGTGCAATAAGCTTATTTGATTTAATTTAAAAAAAACCGACATTAAGAGATAAAACTCTGTTTTAATTAACTTTTAAATTTACTATTTAAGCATGAATTAGCTTTTTAATGGTGAATTTATCAACGAAATTAGGGCTAATTATTTATCTTCACAATGGCTTTTGTTATAAAACTGTGGACAGTAAACAAATTATCATTAAGATGGCGCTAAATGATCAAAGGATCCTGCTACATTTTAATAAGGATCTTTTACAATTATTTTTTATAAATAACGTTGACATTACTCTACTTTATATTTAGAATTCGGCCTCAATTTTTATACAGTGCTCGGAAACGTTTGTTTTCGTAAAGCAAACAAACTAACTCGAACATAGACAGGATAAAGTACAATGAAAAGAACTTTTCAACCTTCAGTACTAAAGCGTAAACGTAACCACGGTTTCCGTGCTCGCATGGCAACTAAAAACGGTCGTGCAGTAATTGCTCGTCGCCGTGCAAAAGGTCGTGCTAAGCTTAGCGCTTAATTCTTATTTTTAATAAGGATTACTACCCTTATGGGTAACTACGAATTTAATCGGGAGTCGCGTCTGTTGACTCCCGGTCATTTCAAACAAGTCTTCGACAACCCCACTCGTTATGGTTCAAACCATTTCACTATACTGATCCGCACAAATACTGACCAAAATAATCGTCTAGGTATGGCTATCGCGAAAAAGCGTGTTAAATTAGCTGTGCAAAGAAATCGTATTAAACGCATCGTTCGCGAAAGTTTTCGTATAAACAATGACAAATTACCTGCTATCGACATGGTTGTTATGGTAAAGTCAGGAATTGATCAGCTTGATAATGAAGCGATTAATTTACAATTGGAAAAGATATGGCGAAAAATAATTCAACGGCACAAAAGTTAATTATTGCCCCTATCCTTGCTTATAAACGCTGGCTTAGCCCGTTATTAGGTAATAATTGTCGTTTTAATCCCTCCTGCTCAACTTATGCAATAGAAGCAATTAATCGCTTTGGCGTAATAAAAGGTAGTTGGCTAGCGAGCAAACGTATATTAAAATGTCACCCGCTTAATGAGGGTGGTGAAGACCCGGTATCAAAATCTAAAAAAGAGAATTAACATATTATGGAATCACAACGCGGATTGCTATTTGTTGCTTTATTGGTGGTAAGTTTCTTACTTTTCCAACAATGGCAAGTAGACCAAGCTCCAGTACAAACGCCACAACAAACGTCTGTATCTAGCGATATGCCAGCAAACGAAGTAGCGTCGGATGAATTCATTCCATCAGCTTCTGATGCACAACAAACGATTACTCAAGCCCCTACTTCAGGTAAAGTTATTACCATTAGCTCTGATGTTTTAGAGCTTAAAGTAGATACTGAAGGCGGCGATATCATTTCGGCTAAGTTACTACAATATGACACAGAGCAAGGTAGCGGCGTTGCAATGCCGATATTAACTACCGACGGTTACAATTATGTCGCTCAAAGTGGTTTGATTGGTGCCCAAGGCGCTGATAAACCCGGCGCTCGTGCAATCTATACTAGCGCGCAAACTAACTATACGCTTTCAGGTGACCAGTTAATCGTTGACTTAACATTCAACAACAATGACATCGTTTATGTAAAAACATTTACCCTAACCAAAGGTAAGTATGATGTTGAAGTTAGTTACAAGGTTACCAACAATAGTGCTGCAAATGCTTCTGTTGAAATGTACGGTCAACTTAAACAGTCTACAACGGTAGAATCTGGTTCTTCAATGATGATGCCTACATATCGTGGTGCAGCTTATTCTACAGCTGAAGAACGCTACGAAAAATACGATTTTGATGATATTGAAGATGCAAACTTAAACCAAAACACCAAAGGTGGTTGGGTTGGTATGTTACAGCATTACTTTGTATCAGCGTGGGTACCGAACCAATCGACTAATAACAAAATTTACACGACTTACCTAGCAAGTACTGGTGAAGCGGTTATTGGTTTTAGACAACCAGCTATTTCAATTGCGCCAGGCTCTGAGCAAACAACATCAGCAACTTTTTATGTAGGTCCTAAAGATCAAGAAAAACTAGAGAAAATCGCTGAAGGTCTTGATCTTACTGTAGACTACGGCTTCCTTTGGATGATCTCACAACCGTTATTCTGGTTATTAATCATTATCCAAGATTTCGTTGTGAACTGGGGTATTGCCATTATCTGTATCACTATCGTAGTGAAAACGTTAATGTACCCACTGACGAAAACGCAATACACCTCAATGGCTAAAATGCGTAAGATCCAACCTAAGATGGCGGCCTTAAAAGAGCGCTATGGTGATGATCGTCAAAAAATGTCACAAGCAATGATGGAATTGTATAAGAAAGAGAAAGTAAACCCTGCAGGTGGTTGTTTCCCTCTTTTACTACAAATGCCTATCTTCCTTGCACTTTACTGGGTATTTATCGAATCAGTAGAATTACGTCACGCAGAATTTGGTTTATGGATCACTGATTTATCATCAAAAGACCCATACTTTATCTTACCGATTCTAATGGGTGCGTCGATGTTGCTAATGCAGAAGCTGCAACCGGCAATGTCTCAAGATCCAATGCAACAAAAAATGATGCAATGGATGCCAGTATTCTTTACGTTCTTCTTCTTATGGTTCCCATCAGGATTAGTACTTTACTGGTTCGTATCGAACGTAATTACAATTATTCAAATGCTAATTATCTTCCGCGGTATCGATAAAGCTGAAGAGAAAGCCAAGTTAGCGAAAGCGAATAAAAAGTAACTTGTTGAATAGACAGTAAAACAGTTTTCAAAGGCAGCCATTGGCTGCCTTTTCTATTTCTAGTCACTGATAACTTTTGTGTTTATAATACAGCCTATTACCCTATTTACACTGAACTGCGAATTAACTAATGCCTAATACAAACGTTGCTAGCTCAAATACTGAAACAATCGCCGCGCAAGCGACCGCGCCAGGTAGAGGTGGCGTCGGTATCATTAGGGTCTCAGGTCCGCTCGCTAAAACCGTAGCAGAACAGGTACTAGGTAAAATTCCGGAAATTCGTAAAGCCGAATACCTACCGTTTTATGATCAAAACCAACATGTAATAGACCAAGGTATCGCGTTATATTTTAAAGGCCCTAATTCATTTACCGGTGAAGATGTTATTGAATTACAAGGTCATGGTGGCCCAGTAATTTTAGATATGTTGTTAAATCACATTCTAACAATTTCAGGTGTGCGTATGGCTCGCCCTGGTGAATTCTCAGAACAAGCGTTTTTAAACGATAAACTTGATTTAACCCAAGCGGAAGCAATTGCCGATTTAATCAATTCAAGCTCTGAACAAGCAGCACGCGCTGCCCTGCACTCACTGCAAGGTGATTTCTCCAAACTTGTGCATCAATTGGTTGAAGACGTTATTCATTTACGTATGTATGTAGAAGCGGCGATCGATTTTCCAGAAGAAGAAATAGACTTTCTTGCCGATACCAAAATAAATACCGATCTTAAAGCTATCATCGACAGTGTTTACGATGTTATTAAACAAGCCCAACAAGGTGCAATTATCCGTGAAGGGATGCGCGTTGTTATTGCTGGTCGCCCTAACGCTGGTAAATCAAGCCTATTAAACGCCTTAAGTGGCAAAGACTCGGCAATTGTCACCGATATTGAAGGTACCACCAGAGACGTACTTACTGAGCAAATTCATATCGATGGTATGCCACTGCATATTATCGATACCGCCGGTTTGAGGGAAAGCCCAGATAAAGTTGAACAAATTGGCATAGAACGCGCTTGGAAAGAAATAGAACAGGCCGATCGAGTGTTATTGATGATTGATTCGGCCAAAGACGATCATAGTAACCCTAAAGCATTTTGGCCGGAGTTTTTTCAACGTTTACCAGAAAATATGGGCTTAACCATTGTTAAAAACAAGGCTGACGTAAGTGGTATTAGCACCGGCATGACTGTTGAGCACGACAGTGACACTGTTTCTCTATCCGCTAAAACAGGTGCTGGCGTCACAGAGTTAAAAGATCATTTAAAACAGTGTATGGGCTATCAAGGTTCAATGGAAGGCAGCTTCATGGCTCGACGTCGCCATTTAACCGCATTAGAAAGTGCCCATCAGCACCTTATTACCGGTTTAGAGCAGTTAGAGTCTTATGTTGCCGGTGAAATCCTAGCGGAAGAGCTACGTATTTGTCAGCAACACCTAAATGAGATCACCGGAGAGTTCACTTCTGATGATCTTTTAGGACAAATCTTCAGTTCATTCTGTATCGGTAAATAAACATTTTAAGGACTGCAAATGTCATCATTTCAAATTATCGTTGGCTCAATGTTGGGTGGAACTGAGTATGTCGCAGAGGCAGCACAAGAAGTTTTAGAAGCTAATGGCCACACAACAGAAATTCATTTTCAACCGGATTTTGACAAGATTAATCGTGATCAGCAAATTTGGCTTTTATGCACTTCTACTCACGGTGCCGGTGATTTTCCTGAAAACATCGAAAATTTTGTCCACCAGCTAAAAACCAGTGATCACAACTTTAATGATCTACCTTTCTTAGTGATCGCAGTAGGTGATTCAAACTATGACACCTTTTGCGAAGCAGGAAAATCCTTAAATAACATAATGTTAGATAAAGGTTCTAAGCAATTGTCTGACCTACTCACCATAGATATAAGTAATATTGATGATCCAGAACTGGCCGCAAACCAGTGGATAACCAGCAAATTAGATCTGTTTTAGATCAGTTATAACGATATTATCCACAATTTACGATCTTAAAAACATCATCTGTGGATAAAACTGGGTAAAAACTATTAATTTCTTATTATTATTCAGTGCACATAAAAAATTCCAGATCGTCTTGTGGATAAACAGCCCTTTTGATCATAGGTTATAAGTGAGTTGATCAAACTTTGATCACAGCAAACGATCTACTTTAAGTTAATGTTATATAAAGATAAAAATGACTTATCCACTAAAAATGCATTCCTTAATAAGTAATAATAATAAGATCTATATATAGATCTTTATATATTATTTAAGATCCGAACTATGATCTTTTTAACATTTTGATCGTTCCCCTTAGTAAAAAATAACGGTACAATTAGCATCTTTAATAAATAGATCGTTTAGGATTTTTTTGAATGTGGTATCAAGATACGTTTGATGTAATTGTTGTTGGTGGTGGACATGCTGGAACTGAAGCTAGTTTGGCTGCAGCTCGCATGGGCTGTAAAACATTACTACTAACTCATAACATCGATACGTTAGGTGCAATGTCATGTAATCCCGCCATTGGTGGTATTGGTAAAGGACACCTGGTGAAAGAGATTGATGCTCTTGGTGGATTGATGGCTGAAGCCACCGATCACGCTGGGATCCAATTTCGCACATTAAACTCATCAAAAGGACCAGCTGTTCGTGCTACACGCGCACAAGCGGATCGTTTATTGTATAAAGCGTATGTACGTAACTATTTGGAAAACCAAGAAAATTTAACTATTTTCCAACAAGCTTGTAATGATTTGATCGTTGAAGGCGACAAAGTTACTGGTGTTAAAACTGAAATGGGCCTTAACTTTAAAGGTCATACCGTGGTTTTAACCGTCGGTACTTTCCTTGCAGGCCAGATTCATATTGGTCTGAACAATTATGAAGGTGGTCGAGCTGGTGACCCAGCATCTGTTGGTTTAGCAGCGCGTTTACGTGATCTACCATTTAGGATCGATCGTTTAAAGACAGGTACACCGCCTCGTTTAGACGCTAGAACGTTAGATTTTAGCCAAATGCAAGAACAACCTGGTGATACACCAGTTCCAACGTTCTCGTTTATGGGGGATAGTAAAAATCACCCTCAACAAATTCCATGTTTTATCACTCACACCAATACAAATACTCACGATATTATTCGTGATGGCTTAGATCGTAGCCCTATGTATACCGGTGTTATTGAAGGTATTGGCCCACGTTACTGCCCTTCGATTGAAGACAAAATAATGCGCTTTAGTGATAAAGACTCTCATCAAATATTCGTTGAGCCAGAAGGTTTAACAACGCATGAAATTTATCCAAATGGTATTTCTACGAGCTTGCCATTTGATGTTCAAATGAATTTAGTTCGCTCAATCAAAGGTTTTGAGAACGCCCATATCACTCGTCCTGGTTATGCCATTGAGTATGATTACTTCGATCCTCGTGATTTGAAACAAACCTTAGAAACCAAGCATATGGATAATTTATTCTTTGCTGGCCAAATTAATGGTACGACAGGCTACGAAGAAGCAGGAGCACAAGGTTTAATAGCGGGCTTAAATGCTGCTTGCCGTGCACAAGGCAAAGAAGGTTGGACACCTGGTCGTGAACAAGCTTACATGGGCGTTTTAATTGATGATTTATCAACACTAGGTACCAAAGAACCGTACCGTATGTTTACTTCTCGCGCCGAATACCGCTTATTATTACGCGAAGATAACGCGGATATTCGTTTGACTGAAAAAGGCCGTGAATTAGGTCTTGTTGGTGATGATCGTTGGGCTCGTTTCTGCGAAAAAATGGAAAATATTGAGCTTGAACGTCAACGTTTACGATCAACATGGGTACATAAGGATCATGCAGCCTTAGATCGTTTAAATCCAATGTTGAAAAATCCATTGACCAAAGAAGCCAATTTAGAAGATTTATTACGTCGACCAGAAACTCGCTATGAAGAGTTAATGTCCATTGATGAATTTGGCCCTGGTTTAGATGATTCACAAGCAATGGAACAAGTTGAAATTCAAACGAAATATCAAGGCTATATCGATCGTCAACAAGAAGAGATCGATAAGAAGAAACGTCATGAAAATACCATTATTCCGGCTGACTTTGATTTTTCTAAGATTTCAGGTTTATCAAATGAAGTTGTTGCTAAGCTAACTGATTCTCGTCCAGAAACCTTAGGTAAAGCATCACGTATATCTGGTATTACTCCAGCGGCTGTATCTTTATTACTGGTTTACTTGAAGAAACACGGTTTATTGCGCAAAAGCGCGTAATGTGAATGCTTTCATAGAAACTGTTCACCGTCATTGCGGCGTAGGCCGCAACCTCTGGATGAATGCTTTCTATCGGTGACGATATAAAAACTGTTATTAATTCTACACCCTCTAAAGGTTCCTATAATGGATTTAACTTCCGACTTAAAAGCATTGATTGCGAAAACAGATCTCAACCTTTCTCAACAGCAAATTGAAAAACTTGTTGGGTACGTTGAGCTGCTAAACAAATGGAATAAGGCGTATAACTTAACGTCTGTCCGTGATCCTGAAGAAATGTTGGTAAAACACATTTTAGATTCTCTAGTTAATGGCCCTCTTCTTAACGGTGAAAACTTCATTGATGTCGGAACTGGCCCTGGTTTACCTGGTATTCCACTAGCAATCATGTATCCAGAAAAGAATTTTGTATTGCTTGATAGTCTTGGCAAACGAGTTACCTTTTTAAAGCAAGTGGTGTATCAGTTGAAGCTTGAAAACGTCACTCCAGTGCAATCTCGAGTCGAAAAATATACCCCCGATGTACCTTTTGATGGGGTGTTATCTCGAGCATTTGCCTCAATAGAAGATATGGTTACTTGGTGTCGACATTTGATTGATGAAAATGGTCGATTCTATGCACTTAAGGGCCAGTATCCAAAAGAAGAACTGGCGGCAATGGATAAAGATATTGAGCTAGTTGCCAGTTTTACCCTTGCGGTACCGGAACTTATTGGTGAAAGACATTTAATTGAGCTGAAAAAGTCAAAATAATTCGCTATTTACTATCGTTTTTTGGTAAGTTAGTTATTCGGATTTTTTCGGACAACAGTTCGATAACGAATTCCAAGACAATTTTCAAAAGATATTTCGAAAGATATCGCTAAATATAATAATTAATTTTTTTGCAAAAGCTTCGCGGGGAAACTGTGGGAAAAACTATCGCAATAGCCAACCAAAAAGGTGGTGTTGGTAAAACAACGACGTCGGTGAATTTAGCTGCATCTCTAGCAGCAACCAAACGTAAAGTATTGTTGATTGACCTTGATCCACAAGGTAACGCTACTATGGGTAGTGGTATTGATAAATATGAAGTTGAGTCAACTAGTTACGAATTACTCGTTGATGAAAAACCACTATCGGAAGTGATTTGTACCGAAACCACTGGTGGTTACGACTTATTGGCTGCAAATACCGACGTAACCGCTGCAGAAATAAAATTGATGGAAGTTTACGCCCGTGAACTTCGCTTAAAAAATGCTTTAGAACCTTTCAAAGATGGTTATGATTTTATCATTATTGACTGTCCACCTTCACTAAACATGCTTACCGTTAATGCTATGGCTGCTGCCGATTCAGTATTGGTACCTATGCAATGTGAATATTATGCGTTAGAAGGTTTAACGGCATTGATGGATACCATTTCTAAATTATCTTCGGTGGTGAATAAAGATTTACACATCGAAGGGATTTTACGCACCATGTATGACCCTCGTAATCGCTTAGCGAACGACGTTTCTGAACAACTAAAACGTCATTTTGGTGATAAAGTCTATCGCACTGTGATCCCTCGCAATGTGCGTTTAGCGGAAGCACCGTCTTTTGGTGCTCCAGCAATGTATTATGATAAATCGGCAACTGGCGCAAAAGCCTATTTAGCGCTGGCCGGTGAAGTATTAAAAAAACAAGCACAGCTTGCTACGGCGAGTTAAAGGAAAAGCATGAGTACTTCTAAACGTCGCGGTTTAGGTAGAGGCTTAGATGCCCTGCTTACATCAAGCCCTCGAAAATCAGATAAAGATCAAACCAATCAAGCTGAACCAGTTGTAGAAAAAAGCGATTTACAAAAACTTCCAATAGAACAACTACAACCTGGCAAATATCAACCTCGTAAAGATATGTCAGAAGCAGCCCTTGAAGATCTATCAAATTCAATCAAAGCACAAGGCATTATTCAGCCAATCGTTGTTCGTCCTGTCGGCAAAGATAAATATGAAATAATTGCTGGTGAACGTCGCTGGCGTGCGTCGCAACTTGCCGGTATTGATTTAGTCCCTTGTTTAATCAAAGATGTGCCAGATGAATCTGCAGTTGCGATTGCACTGATTGAAAACATTCAACGTGAAGATCTAAATGCAATGGAAGAAGCTGTTGCCTTAGAACGATTACTTAATGAATTTGAATTGACCCACCAAGAAGTGGCGACTGCCGTTGGTAAATCTCGCACTACCGTAACCAACCTATTGCGCTTAAATGCGCTTAATCCAGATGTAAAAACCTTTCTCGAAAATGGTGATATTGAAATGGGACACGCTCGCGCCCTTTTAGCATTACAAGGTGATTTACAAACCACTACAGCAAGAACCGTTGCTGCCAAAGAATTAACTGTTCGTGAAACAGAAAGTTTAGTGAAAAAAGTACAACAGCCTGTTGTTGAAAAACAGACTGATATTAAAGACCCGGACACGGTAAAACTTGAAGAAGATTTAGCCGTTCGTATTGGCTCTCCTGTTGAAATAAAACACAACAAGAAAGGCAAAGGAAAAATGGTTATTTCTTACTCATCTTTAGACGAGTTAGATGGTATTTTATCCAAAATTAACTAAATTGGATGTTTTCATTAACGTTTTTATAACGGACAAAAGTCTTAGTGTAAAAAACTGCTAATTTCGCTATTATCTAGGCGCTATAAAGTTGCAAAAATACTGTAATTAAGTATACTTGCGCACGCATTAAGGCTATAAAAAATAATAAAAATTAAAATAGCAGATTTAAAAAAGTGTTTCTTAGGAGTAACCGGTGGCTAACAAATTAACTGAGCCCGGTAAAAAATACGCCAAATTACAATTACTTATGCAGTTTTTGGTGTCCATTCTAAGCACGCTCATTATTTATTTTAATTGGGGATTACCTTACGCTCAATCAGCAATAGCTGGTGGATTGGTAAGCATAATCCCTAATTTTGTATTTGCTCTAAAAGCATTTAGATATGCAGGAGCTCGCGCCGCGAAACAAGTAGTCGACTCGTTTTATAGCGGTGTGAAATTAAAAATGGTGTTAACAGCAATTCTGTTTTCCTTGTGTTTTAAGTTCTTAGAACTTGCGCTGTTACCATTTTTTGTAACGTATTCCTTAGCTATGGTGGCGCCGTTTTTGGCTGCTGTAGTTAATAAATTTTACTTTAATCAACAATAATTAGGATAGAAGATGGCTGCAGATACAGGCTCTTATATCAATCACCATTTGACTAACGCGCAAATGTGTATGACAGACAGTGGCGTTGCTTTTAACAAAGCATGTGCTGATGCAGGGTTTTGGACCGTGCATGTCGACACATTAGGTTGGTCAATTGTTCTCGGTTTGATATTTCTACTTTCGTTTCGTTCAGTTGCTAAAAAAGCAACGACCGGTGTCCCTGGCAAATGGCAATGTGCTGTTGAAATGGTAGTTGGCTTTGTCGACTCAAGCGTGAAAGAGACGTTCCACGGTAAAAACAATTTAATTGCACCATTATCATTAACCATCTTCGTATGGATCTTGTTAATGAACGCAATGGATTGGGTACCAGTTGATTGGATCCCTTCAGTTGCAGGCTTTATTGGCCAACATGCATTTGACATGGACCCGCATGATGTTTACATCAAATCAGTTCCTACTACCGATATGAATATGACGTTCGCAATGTCGCTTGGCGTATTTGCATTAATCATCTTCTACTCTATCAAAATTAAAGGTTTAGGTGGCTTCGTTAAAGAATTAACGCTTCAACCATTTAACCACTGGGCATTCATCCCAGTAAACTTCATCCTAGAATCAGTTACTTTGATCGCACGTCCAGTGTCATTAGCACTACGTTTGTTCGGTAACTTATACGCGGGTGAATTAATCTTTATCTTGATCGCGACAATTGGTCTTGCTCAATTGCCGGTTCACTTTTTATGGGCAGCGTTCCATTTATTAGTAATTCCACTTCAAGCGTTTATCTTCATGATGTTAACCATCGTGTACTTAAGCTTAGCGCACGAAGATCACTAAGTAGTATTCGTACTATTTGGAAAACGTATTCGACCCCTTCGGGGTGGATGGTAGGAAGCCTGAAATACGAGCTTAACGGATTGAGCTAAATAGCCCTTAAGGTTTAAGGGCTAACCCGAAGGGTAAAAGAGCAAGGACGCTCAGAAAACAAATTTAATTTTATTAAATACTTTAATTTTTAACTTAACTAACTAAAAAATAACTGGAGATACACATGTTATATATTGCTGTTGCTCTACTAATCGGCTTAGGTGCATTAGGTACTGCGATTGGTTTCGGTCTACTAGGTGGCAAATTCTTAGAATCAGCTGCTCGTCAACCAGAATTAGCACCACAACTACAAGTAAAAATGTTCATCGTAGCTGGTCTTATCGATGCGATCGCGATGATCGGTGTTGGTATTGGCTTATATCTACTATTCGCTGTTGGTGCATAAGTAAATACTTTAACCCTTGCGAATTAATTAGATATTAGGAGAAACGAATATGAATATGAATGCTACTTTAATCGGTGAATCGATTGCATTTATCGTATTTGTGATCTTTTGTATGAAGTTCGTATGGCCGCCAATTATGGCTGCTATCGAAGATCGTCAAAAGACTATTGCTGATGGCCTTGCAGCTTCAGAACGTGCAGAAAAAGACCTTGAGCTTGCTCAAGAGAAAGTTGTTGCACAACTGAAAGATGCTAAAGCTCAAGCTGCTGAAATTATTGATGCCGCGAAAAAACGCGAAACTCAATTAATTGAAGAAGCTGCTGGTAAGGCACAAGCTGAACGCGAAAAAATTATCGCTTCAGGTCAAGCAGAAATTGAATCAGAGCGTAACCGCGCACGTGAAGAGCTACGTCAACAAGTAGCTACATTAGCGATTGCCGGTGCTGAGAAAATTCTTGAACGCTCTATTGATGGCGCTGCACACAGCGACATCTTAGATAAACTAGTCGCTGAACTTTAAGGGGAATGAGCTATGTCTGAATTGACAACCGTTGCTCGTCCTTATGCTAAAGCAGCGTTCGATTATGCCGTTGAAGCTAAAGCCGTTGACACTTGGTTAGAAATGCTAGTGTTTGCAGCTGAAGTAAGCCAAAACGAAACAATTTCTAATTACCTGTCTGGTGGCATGTCTACCGAACAAGTAAAAGATTTGTTTATTAACGTTTGTGGCGAACAGTTAAACGACAAAGGTCAAAACTTTATTAAGGTTATGGCTGAAAACGGACGCTTGTTGGTGCTACCACAGGTTGTTTCTCAATTCTCTGAATTAAAAGCTGAATTTGAGAAAGAAATTACTGTTGATGTAGCTTCTGCAGTTGAATTATCGGCAGAACAAGTTACTACATTGAGCGCCGCGCTTGAAAAGCGTTTGGCTCGTAAAGTTAAGCTTAATTGCACAGTAGATACTACCGTAGTATCTGGTCTTGTTATCAAGGCTGGTGATATGGTTATCGATGGCTCAGTTCGTGGTAAACTGAACCGTCTAGCGTCTACAATGCAATCCTAATTGGGGAACAGAGCATGCAACTGAATTCCACTGAAATCGCTGAATTAATCAAGAATCGTATTGATCAATTCGACGTTGTTAGTGAAGCTCGCAACGAAGGTACTATCGTTTCTGTAACAGATGGTATCATTCGCATCCACGGCCTTGCTGATGTAATGCAAGGTGAGATGATCGAACTTCCTGGCAGCCGTTATGCTATCGCCTTAAACCTTGACCGTGATTCGGTAGGTGCGGTAGTTATGGGTCCTTACGCGGACCTTGCTGAAGGCGTAAAAGTTAAAGGTACTGGTCGTATTTTAGAAGTACCAGTAGGTCGCGGTCTTTTAGGCCGTGTAGTGAACACTCTTGGTGAGCCAATCGACGGAAAAGGACCTATCGACAACGATGGTTTTGCTCCAGTTGAGCGTATCGCACCAGGTGTTATCGATCGTAAATCAGTTGATGAGCCAGTTCAAACTGGTATCAAATCAATTGACTCAATGATTCCAATCGGTCGTGGTCAGCGTGAGCTTATCATCGGTGACCGTCAGATTGGTAAATCAGCGATCGCACTTGACGCAATTATTAACCAGAAAAACACTGGTATTAAGAGTATTTATGTAGCAATTGGCCAAAAAGCGTCAACTGTTGCTAACGTTGTACGTTCTCTAGAAGAGCACGGCGCGTTATCAAATACTATCGTTGTTGTTGCATCAGCTTCTGAAGCTGCGGCACTACAATACTTAGCACCATACTCTGGTTGTACTATGGGTGAATACTTCCGTGATCGCGGTGAAGATGCACTAATCGTATATGATGATTTATCTAAGCAAGCTGTTGCTTACCGTCAAATCTCATTGCTATTACGTCGTCCGCCAGGTCGTGAAGCATACCCAGGTGACGTTTTCTATCTTCACTCGCGCTTACTAGAACGTGCTTCACGTGTAAACGCTGAGTACGTTGAGAAATTCACTAACGGTGAAGTTAAAGGCCAAACTGGTTCATTAACTGCATTACCGATTATTGAAACTCAAGCGGGTGATGTATCTGCATTCGTTCCAACTAACGTTATCTCGATCACCGATGGTCAGATTTTCTTAGAATCAAACCTTTTCAACTCAGGTATCCGTCCAGCTGTTAACGCTGGTATCTCGGTATCTCGTGTTGGTGGTGCGGCACAAACTAAGATCATCAAGAAACTTGGTGGTGGTATCCGTTTAGCACTAGCTCAATATGCTGAATTAGCGGCTTTCGCTCAATTCGCATCAGACTTAGATGACGCTACTCGTGCACAATTAGAGCACGGTCAACGCGTTACTGAGTTAATGAAGCAGAAGCAGTACAGCCCATTATCAATTGGCGAAACTGCGGTATCTTTATTTGCAGCTGAAAAAGGTTACTTAACAGACGTAGAAATCACTAAGATTGTTGATTTCGAAGCGGCGTTATTAACTTATGCAAATAACGAACATGCTGAGCTTATGGCTACCATTAACGAAACTGGTAACTACGATAAAGACATCGAAGCAGGTTTAAACAAGTTACTTGAATCTTTCAAGTCAACTCAAACCTGGTAATTAATAGTTTCGGAGTGAATAGTCATGGCCGGTGGTAAAGAGATAAAGAATAAGATCGGAAGTGTAAAAAATACACAGAAGATCACCAGCGCAATGGAAATGGTTGCGGCATCGAAAATGCGTCGTGCGCAAGATTCGATGTCATCTTCACGTCCATACGCTGAGAATATTAGAAACGTGATCGGTCACATTGCACGCGGCCAACTTGAATATCGCCATCCTTATTTGGAAGAGCGTGAAGTTAAGCGTGTAGGCTATATCGTTATTTCTACCGACCGTGGTCTTTGTGGCGGCTTAAATATTAACTTGTTCAAAAATGTCTTAAAAGACTCTGCTAAATGGCAGGAACAAGGCGCTGAAGTTGATTTTGCACTTGTTGGCTCTAAAGCCGCAGGTTTCTTTTCAAGTTTTGGCGCAAATATTGTTGCACAAAAATCAGGTTTAGGTGACAGCCCATCTATTACAGACCTTATCGGTTCTGTAAAAGTAATGCTAGATGCCTATGATAACGGTGAAATCGATAAGTTGTTCGTGGTTTACAACAAGTTTGTAAATACCATGACGCAAAAGCCAACAATCGATCAATTGTTACCTTTGCCTAAGTCAGATGATGACGCTATTTCGCATCGTTGGGACTACATTTACGAACCAGACGCGCAAGCATTGCTTGATCAGCTTTTAGTTCGTTACGTGGAGTCTCAAGTATATCAAGGCGTGGTTGAAAACCTAGCCAGTGAACAAGCCGCGCGTATGGTTGCTATGAAAGCAGCAACCGATAACGCCGGTAACTTAATTGATGATTTACAATTGGTATACAACAAAGCTCGTCAAGCAGCAATCACCCAAGAATTAGGTGAAATTGTTGCAGGTGCAGCTGCGGTATAGTGTAGGCAGAGTTTAATTAATAGTTTAGAGGAATAAACATGAGTGCAGGTAAAATAGTGTCAATCATTGGCGCAGTTGTGGACGTTGAGTTTCCACAAAATGCTGTACCTCAGGTATATGACGCATTGAAATTAACTGAAGGTGACCTTGGTGGCTTAGTACTAGAAGTACAACAGCAACTAGGTGGTGGCGTAGTACGTACTATCGCCATGGGTTCATCTGACGGTTTGCGTCGTGGTCTGAATGTAGAAAATACAGGCAACCCTATTCAGGTACCAGTAGGTGTGAAAACACTTGGTCGTATCATGAACGTTTTAGGTGAGCCAATTGATGAAGCTGGTGACATTGGTGCAGAAGAAAACTGGACCATTCACCGTGAAGCGCCTTCTTATGAAGAGCAAGCAGCTTCAAATGAATTACTAGAAACTGGTATCAAAGTAATCGACCTAGTTTGTCCATTCGCTAAGGGTGGTAAAGTTGGTTTATTCGGTGGTGCTGGTGTTGGTAAAACCGTTAACATGATGGAACTTATCCGTAACATCGCAATCGAGCACAGTGGTTACTCAGTATTCGCTGGTGTTGGTGAGCGTACTCGTGAGGGTAACGATTTCTACCATGAAATGAGCGAATCTAACGTACTTGATAAAGTAGCGCTAGTTTACGGTCAAATGAATGAGCCTCCAGGAAACCGTCTTCGTGTTGCGATGACTGGTCTTACTATGGCTGAGAAGTTCCGTGACGAAGGTCGTGACGTACTTTTCTTCGTTGATAACATCTACCGTTACACACTAGCGGGTACAGAGGTATCAGCACTTCTAGGTCGTATGCCATCAGCGGTAGGTTACCAACCAACTCTTGCAGAAGAGATGGGTGTACTTCAAGAGCGTATCACGTCGACTAAGACTGGTTCAATTACTTCAATCCAAGCGGTATACGTACCTGCGGATGATTTAACGGATCCATCTCCAGCGACTACGTTTGCTCACTTGGATGCAACAGTTGTACTTTCTCGTGACATCGCTGCGCAAGGTATCTACCCTGCAATCGATCCACTAGATTCTACTTCACGTCAACTTGATCCACTAGTTGTTGGTGCAGAGCACTATGAAACAGCACGTGGCGTTCAGTCGACACTTCAACGTTATAAAGAACTTAAAGATATTATCGCTATCTTAGGTATGGACGAGCTTTCTGAAGAAGATAAGCAAACTGTAGCCCGTGCCCGTAAGATTGAGCGTTTCTTATCTCAACCGTTCTTCGTTGCTGAAGTATTCACTGGTTCTCCAGGTAAGTACGTATCTCTTAAAGATACTATTTCAGGCTTCAAAGGCATCCTTGCGGGTGAGTACGATGATCTTCCAGAACAAGCGTTCTACATGGTAGGTTCAATCGAAGAAGCGGCTGAAAAAGCGAGCAAAATGTAATTTGGCGTTTGCCATAACTACAGGAGACTAATATGTCAGCTATGACCACACATTTGGATGTAGTAAGTGCAGAAGAGAGTTTATTCTCTGGTCGCATTGAATCATTACAAATTTCAGGTAGTGAAGGTGAACTTGGTATCATGCCAGGTCATGCACCATTATTAACTGCCTTAAGACCAGGTATGGCGCGTATTGTTAAACAACATGGCGAAGAAGAGGTAATTTACCTTTCTGGCGGTATGTTGGAAGTTCAACCAAACAGCGTTACTGTATTAGCCGATGTGGCTGTACGTGGTGGTGACTTGGATGAGCAAGCTGCTTTAGAAGCCAAGCGACGTGCTGAAGAGCACATCAGTTCAGCATCAGGCGATGTTGATTATGCTGAAGTTGCTGCAGAGCTAGCCAGAGCGGTAGCGCAATTACGTGTTATCCAGGAAGCAAACAAGTTTAAGCGATAACTTATTATTGCTGAACGCGAAAAAGGCGCCTTATGGCGCCTTTTTTTTCAATTTTTTTTGCCTTAATCATTACGTTCAGAAAGGTTATGTTTAACAATTTCAGAATCTTTTTGTGCATAAAAATCGACATGAAACTCGGTATCATCGGTTAAAAACTCAACTTTATGCCAGTACTCTGGTGGCGATACTGCAGATTGGTTTTCGTCAATAACAATTTCTTTTTCAACATTGCCGCGACGATGAGCGAAGCCATAAAACTTTAACTGCCCTTTTGTCACACAAATTTTCCCATAAACACCTGCCTTAGTATTATGTAAGTGCAAAAACATTTTTGGAATATTTGAACGAGTAAATTGCGGCGTTGATTTGTAATTAACAAAATCTTCTGGAATTGTTTGCATGCTCCCCCCTTTGAAAGCTTTAGTATTGATATTAGCTTAACTAAAACTTAATGCTAATTTTTGAGTAGCGTTAACGTCATATTTTCTACGACTAAGTTTTGGTATTTATTCTGCTTTTTAAACATACCGGCCAACATTTATTTAGAAACAAACTATATTAATCGGCCAAAGATCTATTTTCCCCATTTTTAAGCAAACAAGTGACCGAAACTAAGCCATTAATATTAGAAAAATAGGCTAATTAGCGCTAAAATATTGTTACTTAAAACAAAACGGAAATTTTATGTCTCTTTCAGTGGTTATCCTAGCAGCGGGCAAAGGCACGCGTATGCGCAGCGACCTGCCAAAAGTTCTTCATCCAGTAGCCCATCAATCGATGGTTGAGCATGTCATAGATTCTGCTCGTGCGGTCCAGTCAGACAACATTTATCTGGTTTATGGTTTTGGTGGTGATTTATTAAAGCAACGTGTTGTTGGTGATGATTTAACTTTTGTAGAGCAAGCAGAACAACTTGGTACTGGTCATGCTGTTGATATGGCTAGCCCACACGTTAAAGATGACGAAGATGTGTTAGTTTTATACGGCGACGTCCCTCTGACCAAAGTATCGACGCTACAACGTTTAATTGCCGCTAAAAAAGAAAATGGTATGGCATTGCTTACCGTTAACCTACAAAACCCAACAGGCTACGGCCGAATTGTTCGTATGACCGGTAACGTAGTTGGCATAGTAGAGCAAAAAGATGCTAATGAAGAACAACTGCAAATTACCGAATGTAATACCGGCATATTGTTGGCAAACGGTAAGGATTTAAAACGTTGGTTATCGAACCTTTCAAGTGATAACGCGCAGGGCGAATATTACCTTACTGATATCATTGCCATGGCCCATAGTGAAGGTAAAGTAATCAATACCGCGCATCCAGACACCGAAATTGAAGTGGAAGGAGCGAATAACCGAGTTCAGTTAGCTAACTTAGAGCGTGCTTATCAATTGCGCAAAGCTGAGGAGTTAATGATTAACGGAGCCTCATTGCGTGATCCAAATCGTATTGATATCCGTGGTGACCTAACAACCGGCAATGAAGTGGTCATTGATGTTAACTGTATCTTTGAAGGTACTAATACCATTGAGAACAACGTAACTATTGGTGCCAACTGTATCGTTATAAATTCGACTATTAAAGCGGGCGCAACAATAAAACCCAATACCATTATTGAAAATGCAGTTATCGGTGAAAATTGTAGTGCCGGTCCATTTGCTCGAATTCGCCCGGGTACGACAATGTTGCCTGACTCTCATGTTGGCAACTTTGTTGAGATGAAAAATACCACCATGGGTGAAGGTGCAAAAGCAGGGCACTTAACCTATCTTGGTGACGCTGAGATCGGTAAAAAAGTAAATATTGGCGCAGGTACTATCACTTGTAACTACGATGGCGTGAATAAATCTAAAACCATTATTAAAGATGGTGCCTTCATCGGTTCAAATGCTTCGTTAGTGGCCCCTGTTACGATTGGTAAAATGGCCACAACGGGCGCTGGTTCGACTATTGGTAAAGATGTTGAAGATGAGCAGTTAGCAATTTCTCGTGCGAAACAACGCAACCTAGACGGTTGGAAGCGACCAACTAAAAAATAGCAATTAATATTAATATGAAGGGCATTGTATTCTGCCCTTTTATTTAACCCGTACTATTGTTGTTCTCGGTCTTAACTAACAAACTTTCCCTATATCTTTTTGGCGTTAACGCTGTAACATTTTTGAAAACTCGACAAAAATGTGGTGATGTCTTAAAGCCACACATATCGGCAATAATATCTACATTGTAATGAGTAGTCGTTAATAGCAATTGGGCTTTTTCAACACGTTTATTCTGTAAATATGCCATTGGCCGTAGCTTAAAGTGTTCTAAAAATTTATCCGAAAAATAACTTGGCACTAAATTACTCTGCTTAGCCAAATCTGTAAGGGTTATTTGCTGATGTAAATTATCCTCAATATATTTAGTCACATTAAAAAAAATACTTTCATTTTTTTCATAGTTTAGACTTTGTAAAAATGGCGTTAGTAACAATTGAGCAATCGCTGTTATTTGCCACTCATCTATGGGACTCATTTTAATCTGTGCTTGCTGTAAATCTTGACTATAGATTAGGCTCACGGGGTTATAGTTTTGCAGTGGCACGTTATCGACTTGATTTAGCAAGGTTCGTAACGATGCTTGTATGTCGGCTGTGATCGGAAATTCAAATTGAATATCGTCTAACTGAAAAATAGAGCCGTAACCGGGCAGTTCTGCAGATAAAATTAGATAAAATTGAGTGCAACTATCGTTACATAGGTAATCTACGTTAGTGAACGGAGGAACAATATAAATATGTCCCGGCTTATGTTGATAGGTTTTACCGTTAAAGCGTACCTCTTGTACACCATCATATACCATAAAGATCCGAGCAAATGGACTATTGTGATTTGGATAATTCCACCAGCTCGAAACGGTAACCTCTTCAAAGGCAAAAACATTTAAATTGATGTCATTAATATTGATGTGTACACCCACTAATTATGTTTTTCGAATTATTTAATATATCAATAATAAATCCGAGATTCTAGGATTTAGATAATAATATCTTTGTTATTAATAATGATTAATCTTGCTGTTACTGATAGTCAAAGGTAATCTAATGCTCGTTAGCATTTATGCTTTTTACCAAACCAGACTGCCTCTAGCCAATCTATAGATAAAAGGTTAATAACAAAATGATGAAACGTTTGATAAATATATTACTTATCGCTTTATGCTTTATTGGCAGTATTAGTCATGCTTATGAGCGTGACTTAGATGTTCTTCAGCAAGAGTTTCGCAGTTGGAAATTTGGTATGTTTGTCCACTTTAATATGTCTACTTTTGTACCTGGAGGTTGGTCTACAGGACAAGAAGACCCTCTAAAATTTAACCCGACAGAGTTAGATTTTAATCAATGGGCCGATGCAGCTCTTTCTGCCAATATGAAATATGGCGTGTTAACCGTTAAACATACTGGTGGTTGGAGTTTATGGCAAAGTGATGTTGCCGAGCGCGATATGGCGGATTTTAAAAACTATAAAAACGGTCAGGGCGATATAGTTGCTGAGTATGTTAAGGCATTTCGAGATAAAAATTTAAAAGTTGGCTTATATTACTGCTTTCCTTTATTTAATCCTCGTTGGGCTAATTATCAAACTTTAGCCAAAGAGGGATATGCACAAGGTAAGGTCGATGCTGTTAGCTTTATTAAAGATCAATTTACTGAATTATTAACAAATTACGGCACTATAGATTTAATTTGGATTGACCAATCAGCAACTAAAAATGGTGGTATGAAAAGCGGTGACTGGTTAGAAATAAAGCGTCATATTCATGAACTGCAACCCAATACTCTGGTAATTGCCAATAATCAAACAAATTTAGCGTTAACTGATATTTACAGTTACGAGTACCCTTACTCTCTTGAGTTGCCTCCTGCGGGTAACACTATGGTGACTGAAGTTGCCGACAAATTACAACAAGGCTGGTTTTCAAACCCAGCTTCTGAAGCTGATCCGGTTCGTACCCTTGATTATGTTGTCAACAAAATGCTACGCCCATTGAACAATAATAATAGTAATTACTTGCTTAATGTGGCGCCAAATAAACATGGCTTAATGTCAAAAGCTACCGTTAGTTTACTTAAAGATATTGGTAAAGAGTGGCACCCTAATGAGCAAGAAAAAACAAATAATAATATTATTGGTATAACCCAGCAGACCATTTCACAGGTTGCCAATAAAAACAACAATGTCGGCTTACTATTTGATATTTCTAAAGATATAACAAACTTAGGCACTATTATAGATACTTTAAAGCAGTATGGTGCATCAGCAAGTTTTGTTGTTTCTGAGTACACCGTAAATAACGCTAAGAAGACACTTAAAAATCTTATTGCGCAAGGACATACCATTGTAAATGGGACAAAAAATCATGTTGACCTGACTGTTAAAGAAAAAGGACGTTTTATCCGTGATCAAATAAAACCGGTACAAAAGTCAGTGAACAAGATCACAAAGGTTCAACCTTTATTATTTAAATCACCAGAAGATAAATACAATACGTTTGTGTGGAATGCTCTTAATTATCAAGGTTTAGTCGCTATTGACTCATCATTAACAGTTGCTTCAATGCCTGAAGCAAATAGTTTAGATGTGCACAGCGGTGATATTGTTGAAATTGGCGTTAACAAAAGTGATATCAGTCATCTGCCTGCCATATTAACAAAGTTAAATACAAAAAATTTAAATGGCGTTACTATCGAATCGTTAATGGCGAGCGCATCAGATGCCTGGATACGTGATAAATTAAATAGTAAAACTAGCGCAGTTTCAGGTATGCAATAAGAGTATACTTTGGCTAACACAATGAATGTTATTTATGATAAATAACATTCTATCTCATCATTCCCCTCTTGCTTGGAATATCACTTGATTTAAAGAGATATTACGAGTGAGGGTGAAGCGCCTATCATGACGAATATTTAAAACGTCGATTACCTCTGAAAATGCATCAATAATAAATCCTACTTTGACAACCTCCTGTCTTATAAAACAAGAGGTTGCAGTTGGATCATTCTGCTCTTTATTTCCAAAATATTATTACTTTTATTGTTTGCTATATGTTTTATGGATAATTATAAGAAAATTTAATTTGTAAGCTATTGACTAATGTTTTCATGGTTTGTGTTACTCAATTGTTTTTAAAAAGAGTGTTTATTAGGCTAAATCTGTGATTCAGGTTATAACTAGAGTGATTTGGATAGTTTTAGTTATTGTTGCGGTGAGCATTAATAGTTATTTTTATTCAACTCTATTACAGGTTCCACATATTATGAAAAAAATACTCATCCTCACTCTCTTTTATTTCTGCTTACCAGTGTTTGCAGCAGATGATGTTAACTTTGATCGTGATATTCGTCCGATACTTTCGGATAAGTGTTATTTTTGTCATGGGCCTGATGCCGAAGATATTAAAGGTGACTTGCAATTACATACTTTTGAAAAAGCAACATCAGAGCGCGGCGACTATGGTCCTGCAATTGTGCCAGGTAAACCGGAAGAGAGTTTATTATGGGAATTAGTTAATAGTGAGTATGAAGATGAAATCATGCCGCCAACAGATAGGCATATGCCACTAACGGCTGATGAAAAGGACAAACTTAGACGTTGGATCATTGCTGGCGCTGAATACGATGTATTATGGTCATTTAAGCCTTTGCCTAAAGAAGTACCTGTGCCCAAAACGGCTAAAACCTCAAGCAGGAATCCTGTCGATTTATTTATAGCTGAAAAGCTTGAAGAGATCGGCTTTGCCCCTTCTCCTCAAGCAAAATCTGAGCAATTATTACGCCGTGTATATTTAAGTCTTACCGGCTTATTACCTACCGTTGAGCAAATCGATGCATATAACCAAGATAATTCAAAAAATAAATATGAAAAATTAGTTGATTCATTGCTTAAATCTCCTGCTTTTGCAGAGCGCTTAGCTGTGGATTGGATGGACTTATCTCGCTATGCGGATTCTTATGGTTACCAAACGGATAGAGCTCGTGAAGTGTGGCCTTACCGTGATTGGGTATTAAAAGCGTTACGCAAAAATATGCCATATGATCAATTCATTATGCAGCAACTTGCTGGTGATATGATGGAAGATAGCACCGATGATATGAAGCTTGCCACTGCCTTTAACCGTATGCACACTCAAAAAAATGAAGGTGGTTCAACGTCTGAGGAGTTTCGTACCGAATACGTTGCTGACCGCACACAAACAGCAGGAACCGCATTTTTAGGTCTAACCATGGAATGTGCCCGTTGCCATGACCATAAATACGACCCTATCACACAAGAAGATTATTTCAGTACTTATGCCTTATTTAACAATATTGATGAGTCAGGGTTACACACATTCTTTACTGGTGCAGTGCCAAGCCCAACAATGCATCTAATTAATGATAAGAAGAAAGAATCACAAGCAAAGTTACAACAGCAATTAACTCAAGCAGAGAAAGAACTATTAAAATTAATTTCTGAAGAAGTAAGTAACTTTGAAGAATGGCAAAACAGCTGGGATGGTAAGGTTCAAGCACAAGGTAAAATTGCCCAGTTTAGTTTTGAATCTCTTAAAGATGATCACATTCTTGTAAACGAACTTGATACTAAGACTAGCGCATATTTTTATCCTGAATATACCGCTAAAGTGCCAGGTGTTAAAGGCTTTGCTGCTAAATTAGATGGTGATGCAGCATTGAACTTTGGTGACTTAGGTCCTTATAAGCGCCACTTAGGTTTTTCTTATAGTGTCTGGCTAAATACTCCTGAGCATTTAGAGCGAGCGTTTATTTTAGGGCGTAACCGTGGTCGTTATGATGCGGGAAGTAGGGGCTACGAATTAATTATGGATGAAGGCCGTTTAAGTGCCGCGTTAGTGCATTTTTCTCCGGGCAATGAAATAAGAATACGTACTCAAGATAAAATAAAATTAGCTACTTGGCAGCAAGTAACGGTAACTTATGACGGCTCAGCAAGTGCTGAGGGTATAAAGTTATTTATTGATGGCGAGTTGGCTAAAACAGAGATCATTAAAGACCATTTAACTAAGCCCATCACTTATGAGAAAAAGGTGAAACGCAAGAAGCGTGAAGTTGCCAAAATCAGCGTTAAGGAAAGTTTGAAATTTACACCTGACTTTAGAATTGGTGCAAGTTTCCGTGATAATGGCTTTAAAGATGGTTTAGTTGACGAATTGCAATTTTTCTCACGCCCATTATCAGCCATCGAAGTTAAATCGTTATTTACTCAGCAAGACCTATCACCAAGTAAAGAAGAGTTATATGACTACTACTTAACTAACTTTTCTACAAAATACAAAACAGCTCATCAGGTCGTAGAAGATAACCGTAAGGCGCTGCATGCATTCAACGATAAGTTATTGTCGATGATGATCATGAAAGAGTTACCTGAGCGTCGTAAAACTTATGTACTTGACCGAGGCAATTACCAAACTCCTGATTTAAATCGTTTAGTTGAGCCTAAGCCTCCAGAGTTTATCTTTCCTTTTGATGGATATTCTAATGATAGGTTAGGGTTTGCTCAGTGGTTAACACACCCTGAACATCCATTAACGTCTCGAGTTGCTGTAAATAGATATTGGCAGATGATTTTTGGTAAAGGCATTGTTACCACAACCAATGATTTTGGTATGCAAGGCGAGTTACCGACTCACCAGCAATTGTTAGATTACTTATCAAGATACTTTATTGAGTCTGACTGGGATACCCGAAAACTAATCAAAGTTATTGTGATGTCGGATACCTTTAAGCAAGATTCAAATATGAATGAAGAACTGTATAAGAAAGACCCTGACAATAAGTATCTAGCCCGTGGTCCTGCTTATTATATGACTGCTGAAATGTTGCGTGATAATGCATTATATTCAGGTGGCTTATTATCATTAAAAGTGGGTGGCAAGAGCGTTAAACCAGGTAATTTAGATAAAGGTAAATATCGCCGTAGTTTATATACTCACTGGCAACGTAACTCGCTTTCTCCTGAAATGCAGATCCTAGGTGCGCCAAATCGTGAGATTTGCTCGGTGACACGTGAAGAAACCTCAACACCATTACAGTCATTGGTGTTAATGAATAGCCCTCAGTTTGTCGAAGGTGCTAGTGGCTTAGCTGCCCGCGTGTTGAAGAAAGGTGGTAGCGATATAGATAAACTACAGCGCATATTCCTTAGTTTAACGTCTCGAGAAGCAGGTGCCCAAGAGATAAAGATATTAACCAGTTTATTAACAGAACAACGCACTTACTTTAACGATAACCCCGATATTACCTACGACCTTAATAAGGTTGGTCTCATCGAGAAAAAAGACTTAGAGTCGGCGGAGTTAGCCGCGTGGACAGTGGTGGCAAGTGCCGTTTTTAATACAGATTCAAGCTACATGCTAAGGTAATCATGATGAATAGAAGAGATTTATTAAAGCTATCAGCAGCGCTAGGCGCAGGACAATTTTTTAATGTAAATGCTAGCACATCAGCGAGTACTTTTAATTCGGCTCCAGGTGTAATGGATAGTGTTCATCACACAGCCAAAGCTAAGCGTGTTATCTACTTGTATATGGCTGGTGGACCATCACAATTTGAGACCTTTGATCACAAGCCAGAGATGAAAAAATGGCATGGTCAAGATCTTCCGCCATCAATACTTGGTGACCAACGCTTAACAGGTATGTCAGCTAACCAGTCGTCTTTACCTGTAGCTGCTAGCCCTTTTGGCTTTAAGCGCTGCGGTGAAAGTGGCATGGAAATTAGTGATTTATTACCACATACGCAAAAAATTGCCGATGATATTGCCTTAGTCAAAACGGTTTATAGTGAAGCGATTAACCATGGACCTGCTAATACTTTTATGCAAACGGGTTCACAGCTTGCGGGCCGTCCATCAATTGGTGCTTGGTTGAACTATGCCTTGGGTACAGACAACATCAACTTACCACCATTTGTGGTAATGCGTACTAAAAATAAAAAAGGGCAAAAGCTGTTTTCACGTTTATGGGGTAATGGCTTTTTACCTGCTGAGTATCAAGGGGTATTATTTCGCCCAGACAATGAACCAGTCGCTTTTTTAAATAATCCAGGTGGTATAGCCGATAGTGCTAGACGACGTGTATTAGATCATATGAAGCGCCTTGAAGAATTTAATAAACAAGGTATTTACGATCCGCAAATTGATTCTCGTTTACATCAATATGACATGGCATATCGCATGCAACACTCAATACCAGAAGCGATTATTCCTGATGTAGCTGACTTGAGATCTGAAAGTGAAGCAACGTTCAATCTTTACGGTGAAGATTCTAAAATACCAGGTACCTTTGCAAATAACTGTTTGCAAGCAAGACGCTTAGTTGAGCGTGGTGTTAAGTTTGTGCAGCTTTATCATCAAGGTTGGGATTCTCATGGTGGTACCCCTTCAAATGCACAGAAACAATGTAAAGAAACCGATCAAGGTGCTGCAGGCTTGATTCAAGATTTAAAACAACGTGGCTTGCTTGATGATACCTTAGTTATCTGGGGGGGCGAATTTGGTCGTACTGCTTACTCACAAGGTAAGATCACTGAGAAATCTTATGGCCGTGACCATCACCCACGCTGTTTCCCTATGTGGATGGCTGGTGGCGGCATCAAAGGTGGTGTAACACTTGGTGAAACCGATGACTTCTCTTACAACATTGCTTCTGACGATAAAATGCATATCCATGATTTCCATGCAACTATCTTGCACTTATTGGGTATAAATCATGAGCGCTTAACGTATAAGTTCCAAGGACGTCGTTTCCGCTTAACGGATGTTCATGGTCATGTAATGAAGAAAATATTAACTTAATTAAGAAGTCTATTTAGCATGATAAAACGTAACATCATAAAGCCATTACTTTGTATTGCTCTTGTCTCGCAACTGTCAATGGCATGGGCGCATGATAAGCATAAAACATCTTGGGGAACGCCTCCTTCAGGCATGGAGACAATTGGTGAGACTCATGGTGAAATAGCTGTGGCCAACAATGGTGATATATATACCAGTGTGGTGAGTGGTAAAAAGCCCGGAATTCAGGTGTATTCACCTGCCGGCGAATACTTAAGAAATATAGATAACGCTCCTACTGATTTTCATGGTTTTACTATTCATAAAGAGGGTGACCAAGAGTTTATATATGGTTCAGGAAATAAATCACAAAAAATCTTTAAAATGACCCTTTCAGGAGACGTTGTATTAGAGGTAGATGTATTTAAAGCAATTAAAAATCAACTCGTAAAATATCAACAACAAGGTATCCAAAAAACACTACTTAGAGGTAAAAAGTTAAAATTATCTGCGGTTGATGTTAGCAGTAATGGTGACATTTATGTGATTGATGGTTACGGCGCTGATTTTATTCATCGTTTTGATAAATCGGGTAATTACTTATCAAGCTTTGGCGGCAGAGAGAGCCCATATGCATTCTCAAATGCGCATAAATTAGCTATTGATAAGCGCTTTTCACCTGAACGTATATTACTAACCGATAGAAAAAACTTGCGTTTAGTACACTTAACATTAGATGGCACCTTGATTGGCGATGTAAACACTAAACTAAAGCGCCCTAGTGCGATTGCATTTTACAACGACTATGTTGGGGTTGCAGAGATTGGTGGTGCTGTCAGCGTACTCGATAAGCAAGGAAACATTGTTAATGTACTTGGCGGCGGACAAATTAAACGACCAAAAAGCGTAAAGAAACCTTTCGATTTACCTATTGAGCATTGGCTTGCTGGACGTGTAAATACGCCGCACGGCATTGCTTTTGATAAACACGGCGACATTTTTATTACCGAATTTAATAAATACGGTCGTTTATTAAAATTTGAAAGCCCACTATCACAAGATAAGTAGATTGATAGCCGCTATCAAAATTATAAAATTTAACCAAAAGACAACTATATTAGGAAATCACATGAAACTATTTGCATTATCTTTAGCTTCAACATTACTTTTTACCACATTAAGCTTTTCAATATCGACCCCAAGTTATGCAGCTAATGTAGCGGACGATGACAGTGCGGTATCAAAAAACTTTACCGATATAGGACGCTCACTGAGAAAGCTTCGCCGTGAGAAAAACCCTGAAAAGATCGTGAACTTATTAACTAAAATAAAAGATATTGCTAATGCTAATATGGACTTAGTTCCTAGTTTTATGACTGAAGGTGATAAAGAGTTTGTCATTTACCAAGATGAAATGAAAAAAATGACAAACCTCATTGATGAATTAGTTATCAAGGTAAATAACGGCGACATCAAAAGCGGCGCAGACGTGGTTAAAGAGTTGACTACATTGAAGAAGTCGTCACATAAAAAGGTCGATCTAGAGGATTAAGTGATGTCTCATAATAGCAATTTAGGTTGGGATATTCTTATACGCTTTAGTCATTGGCTGGTAGCGAGCCTTTTTCTAGCAAATGCCTTTTTTATTGAACCTGACGCCTTTTTTTCTGACTATATCAACTGGGCAGCATTACCCGAATTTATCGCTGATGCATCTCCCCATGAATGGGCTGGTTGGACTATTTTAGGCATGTTAGTTATTAGAATATTATGGGGATTAACATTTGCGAAAGGACCTAACAGGTTAAAGGATTTTGTACCTAGTTTAGTTGATGCTAAAGAACACCTTGGTCATTTAAAAACGCGTCAAAAACAAACCAAGATTGGCCATAATAGTTTTGGCGCTATTGCGGTATATTTTATGTGGACGGGCTTAGCGTTTATTATATTCACTGGCTGGGCACAGGACACAGATTGGGGATTTGACAATAACCTAGATCAATGGCACCAATGGGGGGTAGATGCAATGACTATTTTTGTATGTATCCATGTTATGGCGGTCATTTCAACCTCGCTACTACTGAAACAGAACTTAATATCAGCGATGATAAAAAATCAAAATTAGATTAAGGCTAAGCCATTAGCGAGTTGTTAATATTGATTGCATCATACAGCTTAACTATCAGTTAAATAAAAAGGAGCTTAGGCTCCTTTTTTACTCGCTAATTCTGTGATTACTTCACAGCTTTAATCCATTCTATTTGCTTCCATACCTCTGGACCTTCGTTACTTTGTTTTTTCCCTGGCGTAGAACGGCCATTACGGATAACTTGAGCAAAAGTTTTTCTAAGCGCTTCAGCTTTTTCTGGATGATCTTTGATGATGTTATTCTGTTCGCCAATATCGTCTTTAAGGTTAACTAAGCGAGTTTTGTTTTTCTTATTCAGATAAGAGAGTTTCCAGTCACCCATTCGAATGGCTAAATCTCCCGCAAATGATTGATGCACTAGAATGCGATCAGTCGTTGTTTTGCTGCTATCTTTTAAGTAAGGCAACATAGATACACTATCTTCGCCGGCATTATCAGCTATTTTTTCGCCAAACATATCAGCCATTGTTGCATAAAGGTCGTCCAAAGATATTACTGCATCAGAGGTTGTTCCAGCTTTTACCCCACCGTTAGGCCAAGAAGTGATAAATGGTACGCGGTGACCACCTTCTTGTACTCGACCTTTATAACTGGTGTATATATAGCTTGTTTTGTGTTGATACTTTTCTTGTAGACTTATTGGAAATCCTTTTATGGAGGTGCCGTTATCTGCAGTAAACACAACTAGGGTATTGTCATACAGGCCTTTTTCTTTAAGCGCTTTAACCACTTGCCCTACAGCCCAATCTGTTTCTATAACGAAATCACCATAAAGGCCGGCTTTACTTTTACCTAGGAATTCTTTATTTGGAGTAACTGGAGAATGTGGTGCCGTAAGTGGCATATAAAGAAAAAATGGTTCATCTTTATTTTGCTGATTAATGTACTCAACGGCTTTTTCGGTTAGTTTTGGCATAGCATCAACTACAGTGACACCTTTTACTCCTGCACCTCCATCCCATTTTGTTAAAGGGTACTTAGATTTTATTGGTTTAAGGTGTTTGCCTTTTACTCCTGCAGCTATAGCATCTTGGACTTCTTTAGGTTCAAATTCGTAATTGCTGCCTTTTACCGTAACTGTTGGCACTTCAGTCAGCAGGCGGTTTTCGATGTAACCATACGGTGCCATATTCCATGAAGCCGAAGGTCCAAACCAATAGTCAAAACCTAAATCTAAAGGACCGTGCGTTATTGGCTTAGTAAAATCGACAGTCGTGTCGCCATTGGTACGCTCAATTGTTTTGCCCTCTTTAGCTTGCCAGTCTAATCCTAAGTGCCATTTGCCAACCATTGCAGTTTTGTAGCCATGTCTTTTTGCTAGCGATGCAACTGTATCTCTGTCTTTAGCAATCATCGACGGAGAGTAGCCACCTAATACTCGACCTTTTAACTCTGTTCGCCAACTTGAACGCCCTGTCATTAAAGAATAGCGAGTAGGCGTACACACAGATGCACCTGAATGCGCATCAGTAAAGGCAACCCCTTCACTTGCTAATTGATCTAAATATTTGGTGCTAATTTTTGATTCAGGATTAAGTGCCGATACGTCACCTACCCCCATATCATCCGCGAGAATGTATACAATGTTTGGTTTTTCTACAGCAAAAGAAGTTGAACTAATTACCGCCATCGTCGTAATGATAAAGAGTTTCTTTAAATTAAACATAATTTTATGATTCATATATAAATTGTATGGTGAAATTTAAAATATCATAAATAGACAATTTTATGAGTAATTTACTTAACATTTACACATCATAGGGCGTTTAATTGAGCTTATATTAATTCCTTTTTGCTTATAAAAAAATTTGATCACTTAATTACGTTAATTGCTATTGAAGTGCGCTAGTGAAGGAAGAAAAATTAATTAAAATTTTAAAGTACGTCATCGGACTCGGTTTATGTATGTTAGTTACCAACTAAAATGTATTTAACTTTGATTTAGTTAAACAAAAAATCAAAAAAACAGAAAATAATAACTAAACTAATAGCTAAATCTTATTTTTATTTGTACATTAACTGGTAATACCACTAAAGTGTAAGCTTTTATAAATTCGTAGGAAGTAATAATGACACGGAATTTAATCTCCTTAACGCTCACATCAAGTTTTATCTTATCTACTTCTGTATTTGCAGCGTCGCCTGCACAAACAGGCCTATTTGCCGAAGCCAATGGCGCCGGCACGTCGGCAACAAACCCAGCGGGCATGACCAGACTCAAAGGTACCCATAAAGAATTGCAAGGCATGTTAGTGCTTAGTGTTGGTGAATTTGAAGTCGATGAAGAGTTAAGCAGCACCGATGGCGGCGATCCAGATAATGAATTAACACCGATTGTTGTTCCTGGTTTTTATTATGTTAACGAGATAAATCAAGATTGGCGTTTTGGTTTTAGTGCCAATATTCCTAGCGGCTTTGGTGCAACCAACGGTAATGATTGGGCAGGACGTTATTACAGTGATGAATTTTCACTAATCTATGTCGCATTAACGCCAGCAGTTGCCTATAAAGTCAGTGACAAATTATCCATTGGCGCGGCGGTTTCATTTACCTACAACTATTCTGAAACAACAACGCCAGTGAACAATGGCGCAGGTTATGACGATGGTGAAATGACGTTTGAAGCTGGTGCTCTCGCGATAAGTTCATCAATATCTATGCTATACGAATTTACTGACAATACCCGAATTGGCTTAGTCTATGGCAGCGAAGGCAGCGCTGATTTAGAAGGTGATTTGGAGTTTTCTGGTCTAAGTCCTGCGCTTGATCAACGACTAACCGAGAATGGCACAAAAGACAGTGAAGTTACAGTAGAAAACATCATCCCACAACGTGTTCAATTTGGTGTGTATCATCAATTCGAACAGGGCGATTACCTGACCTTTGATACCGTTTGGGCAGATTTCTCTGAATTTGGTACGGGTGATGTCACCTTTAATGGCAACGACGCACAAAACAGCGAAGGTATTTATAACGATGTTTGGGTCGCCAGTATTGGTTATGGTTGGCCTGTTGAAAACAACAAAACTTATAAAGTCGGTTTAATGCACGTAACCTCAGCAGTGGACGATGATAAGCGAAGCTTTTCAATACCGCTTGATAGAATCTGGGGTATAGGTGCTGGAATGAGCGTTAAAGGCGAAGATGAAGGTTGGGATTTTAACGTTAATCTATACGATATTGGCAGTGCGCCGATTGATACCGGTAACAACCCGGTTCGTGGCCGAGTAGTCGGTGACAATAAAAACCCATATGCGCTAATGTTTGACGTTGCCTATCACTGGTAAAATAAATCCCCTTGTTATATACACTTTATGAATAAGGGGAGTAAAGATATATCAAAGTAAATCAGATAATGGACTAAGTACGCCACTGGCTCCACGTTCAATCACATGGGTATAAATTTGAGTGGTACGGACATCAATATGACCAAGCTGCTCTTGCACCGTTCGTATATCTGCACCACGCTGCAATAGATGAGTAGCAAAAGAGTGCCGTAAGGTATGGCATGTTACACGCTTTTTTATACCTGCTTTTTGAGCAGTATGTCGCACCGCTTTTTGCAATCCAGTATGATCGATATGGTGGCGCCTCAATAAATCGTTATCTGGATCTGCGCTTAACCGGCCGGAAGGGAATAAATAATGCCAACCAATTTGCTTTGGCGCTTTCGGATATTTCTTAGCTAAAGCATAAGGCAACCAGACGCCGGCATATTCAGAATTTTTAAGGTCTTGTTTAACAAACTCGGTAGCGTATCCAATTTGGGTTTTAAGTGGCTGCAATAACTCTTTAGCTAAGGTGACACGCCTATTTTTACCGCCTTTGCCTTGCCACACCTGTAAGCTGATATAATCAAAATCTATATCTTGAATACGCAGTCGCATAACTTCCATTAACCTTAAGCCACTGCCATACATTAACTGACATGGCAGTACCCACCTTACCGGCAATAATGAGAAAAATAGCTTTATCTCCTCTTTAGTTAACACCACTGGCAGCTTTGTTGGAGCACTACTTTTATTGAAGTTTAACGACAAGCTTAAAGGCTTTAACAGAATATCGCGATACAACAACACTAACGCATTCAATGCCAAAGCTTGCGTGCGCGGCGCAACGTGACGTTGATTGGCCAAGTAACTTAAAAATAGTTCTACTTCGTTATCGTGCAGATGTTTTGGATGGGTTTTATGGTTAAAGTTAATAAATGCTTTAATCCAATACAGATATGCCTCAATTGTGCGTTTTGCATAACGACGCGACCACATGTATTGCTTTACTTCTAATAAGAATCTTGATTTCATACATTGAATTCCTTTTCAATAGTTAACGCTTAATCAAAATAAGTATAGATTAAAAATGACCGACCTAACTGAAAAACAAAAAATGCTCGCCGGCCAACAATACAATCCGTTAGACAAGGAGCTGCTCCAAGAAAGAGAAGCCTGCAAGCTAATACTTAAGCAATTTAACGACTGCCAACCCAATGACCATAAGCAGCACAAAAAGTTATTGAAAGAGTTATTCAACGCCAATTACCAAACTTGGATTGAAGCGCCATTTTATTGTGACTATGGAACCAACATTACGCTTGGTAAACAAGTGTTCTTTAATACCAACTGTGTTGTATTAGATGCCGCAAAAGTAACAATAGGTGACCACGTATTTATCGGGCCGGCGGTACAAATATACACCGCAATACACCCACAAGATGCAGAAACAAGACGAAAGTTTTTTGAATCAGCCAAACCAATAACCATAGAAAAAGACGTTTGGATTGGCGGCGGCGCTATTATTTTACCTGGTGTAACCATTGGCGAAAACGCCATCGTAGGCGCAGGAAGCGTTGTAACAAAAGACGTTGAAAAAAATACAACAGTCGCAGGTAGCCCAGCAAAAATAATAAAAAAACAACACTAATTAAAACAAGCCTGCATTTGCACACCCAAATGTAGCAACACCAAACCAACTCAAATCATCAAAACACTTTAGATGTTTGTTTTAAAAAGAATTAGTGTTAACTTATCTAAATAAATTTAATAATCAAAACATTTAGCGGCACGTAAAAATGATGACTAAATCGTTTTAATAAACTGTTAGTATGTTTCTTCTTTAAAAGTAAAAAACAGGGAAAGTTTTCAATTCAAAGTAAGCGCTTTTTATCGAGTATCGATTGTTTCAATCCAGCGCTTACCCTATCAATAATTTCCCTTTTGTTTTCTTTTTCAGTAGAGTGAATAAATTAACAATAAGTGTATGTTTACCAGTAGTTTATGGCCAGTAAACTGGCGGAAGCGTGGTTACTCATACTAACAAGGCGCTTAAGTGGACAACTAACATTGTCACGGCTTTTGCAAAAGGCGCAAATGCGCGCGCCATTATTATTAGCCTACTTAGCTAGGCGTTAAATTACTAAGGAAATGTTCAACGAATGGATCTCAATAACGAAATCAAAAAACATATGCGCATGCAAAGCTTGATCGGTTTTATAGGCTTTCCTTTTATACTTGCTTTGATCTTTGGTGGTATGTCGTTTCTCAATGGGGACGCTATTTTTCCATTTCTAGAGGTAGATAGTAACTCGCTCTATGTATTTGTAATAGGCATTATTGGTACTGTGCTTGAACTATGGTTCGGCACTAAAAATGCATTGAAGATTAGAGCACTAAAAAATAAAGTAACTTAACAAGCCATTCAAGCGGGACTGCTAAAGTTTGGCTCGGTTTCGCTTCGCTACACAGTTTAGCCAAACATTTATCAGCCCCTTAATGGGGCGTTAAATTACTAAGGAAATGTTCAACGAATGGATCTCAATAACGAAATCAAAAAACATATGCGCATGCAAAGCTTGATCGGTTTTATAGGCTTTCCTTTTATACTTGCTTTGATCTTTGGTGGTATGTCGTTTCTCAATGGGGACGCTATTTTTCCATTTCTAGAGGTAGATAGTAACTCGCTCTATGTATTTGTAATAGGCATTATTGGTATTGTGCTTGAACTATGGTTCGGCACTAAAAATGCATTGAAGATTAGAGCACTAAAAAATAAAGTAACTTAACAAGCCATTCAAGCGGGACTGCTAAAGTTTGGCTCGGTTTCGCTTCGCTACACAGTTTAGCCAAACATTTATCAGCCCCTTAATGGGGCGTTAGGTTTTTCAAAAGGTTCATTGTCATCATCAAATTAATTAAAAGTTTATTACCTGAGATTTTAGGGACTATTTTTTCTGTTTTTATTTTGGCTTTAGCTTATTTATTATTATTTTTTGTATTTGAAGTATCAAAGTCACATGCTTTTACTCAAGGAGTAAATAAAATGCTTTCTGGTGATATAAACCCAGTATCTATTGGTGCTTCTGTTGCAATCAGTATTTTTCTAATTAAGGAATTTCTTGAGGCTTATAGAAAATCAAAAGCTAGAAGCAGAAAGGTTAAAGCTCTAAAAGCAATTATTTCTGAAGAAATTGAGATTAATTATTGGGCATGGATACAAATTGAGACTCTTGTAAATAAAGTAAAAGAGTTCCCTCGAACGACTGATTACAAAATATCAACATCTACCTCTGGAGTTGAACGGTTTGAATTTATTCACATAGATGGCAGCTTCGGTGGTGGAAGTCTCCCTCCGGTGACAGAAAAAATATTTAATAAGCTCATAATTGATATAGCCGAACTAGATAAAGTTTTTTACGAGAAAGCCATTTCGTATAGTAAATCAATAGCGGACCTAAAGCACCTAAGAAATGGGGCATATGACTTTATACATGAAACTCAGTTAGGTGATCATTATACCGATGGGTTTGCTGATTATGCTTTAGATGAATTACCACCAATTTATACAACTATGAGCAAATTTTATGAAATTTGCACAGGAGAAGAACTAACAAAACACCGGATGCGATAAAACCTAACACATATGAGCCTTTTCCTGTCAAATAAGCACTAGAAATTCTGTGGTTGCGTAGCAGCCACCTCTTATATCAATTAGCAAAAACGTCTGCTTCGTTCTGTCGCTTTGCAATTAAATCATCGTTTACTGCAAACACATATTGAGGCTCTCTTAATGTGATCTCATCACTGCCTATCATTCCATCCTCCTTGGTGAAAATAGGGGCACTAGACATTCTTCGGTTAACCTTTGACTAGCACTATTCAAGCAAAGTGATTCAAACGTTCAGTTAGTTTCAGGCTTAGCTAAGGTGTAAACGATTTTGCTTATTGTTTGTATGCGCACCAATGGCGTGTCTAATCAAGCAATATGGGCTTGGACAACTTGGCATAATCATCATCAAATAGTGATTAAACGACGATGATAGTTCATGCTCTTAACCAGCGAGTTAGGCTTTAGGCTCACGCCATTGTGCGACTTAACCTTTTAAAAATTTATCTTCATCAAATACCGTTTTGTTTTTCAGCATGTAATACACACAACGACCTATTTTATGCGCTAACGCAGAGAGTGCTTTGCCTTTGCTCATGCGTTTTTGCAGTTTGCTTAGATGGTTTTTCGCTCTATCGTTACCGCGCAGATACAGAACCGCGGCTTCGCTAAATGCCCACTTTAGATAGCCATTTCCAATCTTATTGCCGCTAGTACCATAAATTTTACCTGCTGACTCGGCTTTACACTTTACGAGTCGACTATAAGAGGCAAAGTTTTGAACGGATTCAAATCGGCAAATCTCACCAATTTCATAAAGAATGGTTAACCCAAGAATTTGTCCGATACCAGGAAAGGTGCGTATTAATGATAAATAACAACCGTGGTGCTCTTTCGCTTGTTTTTCGATAAACCATTCTACTTTCTTTAACTCTTTTGCATAGCAATCAAGTAACACCATATCCAGCTCGATGGTTCGCTGAATAACAGGGTCCTCGTAATGGTGTTTTAAGCCTTCTCTGGCTGATATATTTTTCAGATTGAGTGCTTGAGACGGTAAATTATATTGGCTGTCGGTATTAACGACATGTGCTTTTAAATCAGCACCGTGCCTAACAACATGAGTTCGTCGTCTGAGTAAGTCGCGAGTTGCACGCATTCTTGAAGGGTAAACGTAAGCAAGAGGGAAGTTACCGCCACGCATTAAACAGGCAATTTTATAAGAATCTATTTTGTCGTTTTTGGCTTTCCCACCATGAATAGCTTTCATATAAAGTGCATGGCCTAGAATAAAATCAATACTATATTCTTCACACCAATCACTAACCCAATACCAGCAATGCATACATTCAACACCAACAACGACATGGCCAATGTAAGGTTTTAGTAAATTTAATAGTTGTTGCTTATCTGCTTTAATCTGTTGATGTAAAACAGTTTTTCCTTCATTATCAATAATGCACACGTACAAAATACGTGAATGAAGATCGATCCCACAATAAAAAGGGTGAGAATTAGTATAGAATTTCATTGAGTGTTCTCCTTTTGGTTTGGTCGCCTTGAAGTCTAGTTTATCGCTAGACTTCGGGGAGAAGGCTCAATAAGTATCAAGTCATTAAAGCAGGACAAATAATAGTTGGCTTTTGCTCCTGCGTCGCTTATTTTAGCCAACATATTATTTGCCTCTTAAAGAGGCGTTATGCAGCAAGGAAGAATCATAGTGAAGTCCCAGTGTAGTGCATGTGTTAACGAAATATCATTTTTTGATGCACTTAAAAGTATATTTTCAAAAGATATTACATGCCCATATTGTAATCATAAAATTAAAACTAAAAGCTATTATGTTTACTCTATAACTTTTGCCGCGAGTGCTATATTTTTTGGAGCTTTTACATCCACAAACAGCCTTTTTATGTTCTTTCTATCAATGGCTTGCTTTTATATCGCTAATAAAAGTAAATTAAATAATATGCAAATTACAGCATAACAAGAACATTAAGGAATGGACGCAAAACACTTGGCTGGCGTTCGTTCCTCACTAATTTTAGCCAAGTATTTTGCGCCCCTTATGTGGGCGTTATATTTTACCAAGATCGATGAGTCAAAATGAATAATGTGAATTCTTTTATTTGTAGCTTTATTAAGTTTATTTTAGCTGTAGTTATTACTGGTGAGCTATTCATTCTTGCGGGTTACGATACAAGTAAAATAAGTATCCGAAATATCGATACTTTTTCTATTTACTCTATACTGATTTGGGGTATGTGTTTTACAACTATTGAACGTTTGCTAACAAAGCTTCAGAGGTACTCATTTAGTAAAGGTAAAAGTAAAATATAACACATATGAGCCTTTTCCTGTCAAATAAGCACTAGAAATTCTGTGGTTGCGTAGCAGCCACCTCTTATATCAATTAGCAAAAACGTCTGCTTCGTTCTGTCGCTTTGCAATTAAATCATCGTTTACTGCAAACACATATTGAGGCTCTCTTAATGTGATCTCATCACTGCCTATCATTCCATCCTCCTTGGTGAAAATAGGGGCACTAGACATTCTTCGGTTAACCTTTGACTAGCACTATTCAAGCAAAGTGATTCAAACGTTCAGTTAGTTTCAGGCTTAGCTAAGGTGTAAACGATTTTGCTTATTGTTTGTATGCGCACCAATGGCGTGTCTAATCAAGCAATATGGGCTTGGACAACTTGGCATAATCATCATCAAATAGTGATTAAACGACGATGATAGTTCATGCTCTTAACCAGCGAGTTAGGCTTTAGGCTCACGCCATTGTGCGACTTAACCTTTTAAAAATTTATCTTCATCAAATACCGTTTTGTTTTTCAGCATGTAATACACACAACGACCTATTTTATGCGCTAACGCAGAGAGTGCTTTGCCTTTGCTCATGCGTTTTTGCAGTTTGCTTAGATGGTTTTTCGCTCTATCGTTACCGCGCAGATACAGAACCGCGGCTTCGCTAAATGCCCACTTTAGATAGCCATTTCCAATCTTATTGCCGCTAGTACCATAAATTTTACCTGCTGACTCGGCTTTACACTTTACGAGTCGACTATAAGAGGCAAAGTTTTGAACGGATTCAAATCGGCAAATCTCACCAATTTCATAAAGAATGGTTAACCCAAGAATTTGTCCGATACCAGGAAAGGTGCGTATTAATGATAAATAACAACCGTGGTGCTCTTTCGCTTGTTTTTCGATAAACCATTCTACTTTCTTTAACTCTTTTGCATAGCAATCAAGTAACACCATATCCAGCTCGATGGTTCGCTGAATAACAGGGTCCTCGTAATGGTGTTTTAAGCCTTCTCTGGCTGATATATTTTTCAGATTGAGTGCTTGAGACGGTAAATTATATTGGCTGTCGGTATTAACGACATGTGCTTTTAAATCAGCACCGTGCCTAACAACATGAGTTCGTCGTCTGAGTAAGTCGCGAGTTGCACGCATTCTTGAAGGGTAAACGTAAGCAAGAGGGAAGTTACCGCCACGCATTAAACAGGCAATTTTATAAGAATCTATTTTGTCGTTTTTGGCTTTCCCACCATGAATAGCTTTCATATAAAGTGCATGGCCTAGAATAAAATCAATACTATATTCTTCACACCAATCACTAACCCAATACCAGCAATGCATACATTCAACACCAACAACGACATGGCCAATGTAAGGTTTTAGTAAATTTAATAGTTGTTGCTTATCTGCTTTAATCTGTTGATGTAAAACAGTTTTTCCTTCATTATCAATAATGCACACGTACAAAATACGTGAATGAAGATCGATCCCACAATAAAAAGGGTGAGAATTAGTATAGAATTTCATTGAGTGTTCTCCTTTTGGTTTGGTCGCCTTGAAGTCTAGTTTATCGCTAGACTTCGGGGAGAAGGCTCAATAAGTATCAAGTCATTCAAGCAGGACAAATTTAACTTGGTTTTTGTCACTGCGTTCGAGATTTTAACCAAGTTAAATTTGCCTCTTAATGAGGCGTTATATTTAAAGGCGTAAATCGGAAATGGATTATAAAATTAATATTTCACTAATTGTCGCAGGAGCATTAATCGTTATCGCCGCGACATTAGGGTACACCATTCAGGTAAGCTCTATGATGTCTGTTTTAGCGTCTGGCTATGCCGGTAGTATCGACATAAACACCGTTCCATTTTTTGTAAGTAGTGGTATTGGTGGTTTTATTACTTTGCTAGGGATAATACGCCCTAAAAAATCAAAAATTTAAATATAACAAGGCGCTCAATTGGACAATTAACACTGTCACAGTTTTTGCAAACAACGCAAAAGCAGCGCCATTATTAATAGCCACTTAGCTTGGCGTTATACGCTCTTGACCTTGACAGACTGTAAGAATATTCTGGTGATGAATATTTCTCTGTAACTAAAAATATTTCAGTTAATATTTATCTAGATATTATTGACCTACTCCAAGATTTCCTTGAGATTTTGGCGGATTTTAACTAACGGCGAAAGACTAGGCAGAATCGCTAGTTCGTGAATGGACACGCTATCGCACACCGCTACGTGAGATATGCCTAACCTCAGAATAAATAATTAAGGACAAAATTAATGGCTATGACTCATATAAAGAAACACTTTACCTTATTATGTTTTTCTATCATCTCTATATTCCTAATAGGGTGTCAGACATACAGCGGCCCTAAAACCGTTTGGCTTACACAGAAAACCTTTGATCAAAAATATCCAAAAGCGAACATAACCCCCCCATTTAGAAATATTCGACTAGAAAAGTTAAGCTATATAATAAAAGTTGATAGCGACACTTGGTTTGGAAAGGGGTCTGGAGGGTGTCAAGGAAGAAAAATTGAAGACAGCCACCAAACCTATAGTATTACGCACCACTCGAAAAATACTTATAAAGTAAAAAGGAGGAAGGTCGGATGTCGCAGCAATCCATCGACAGCTAATCTTTACGGAAGACTAAAAGGGAGCGAGCTAGCTTTGTATGGTGGAGGTTTTTACGGCAACACAGTCCTTAAATTTAGTAATGACTTTAGTTATGCGAAGGAATATCGAGTTTATTACTATTCAGACAATACCGTAGAGGAAACCATTTCATCGAAGCATCACGGAACGAGCGAGGATATTCTAGAAACATATTTGGTGCCATATATATCTCCTAAGGAAGCACGACGGTTAGAAGATGCCGCTAAAAATAGTCGGGGTGGTTCTTCAATTTTCACTCAGCTTGCACAAGGAATCGCACGAAACTCAAATCAATACTCTTCATCCGGCTTAGATGGTTTGTCGTCAAGCAGCGTGCCAAAATCATCGACATCTAAGGGTTACAAGTCTTATTCTCATACCTTTTCATGCGGATCATATGGTTCGCCTAAAACAATAAAGGTTCCATATAAAACCAACCGTCAAAAGCAACTTCGAATTAAGTTGGCCGAAGCAGGAAGCTGTAACAGAATAGAAGAAATGAATGCCGCAATAGCTCTTTGCCAACGAGAATTCGGCCATCCATATTGTGAATAGCATATAACAAGTTTATCAACGAACGCCTTTGGCTGGACAAAGTGCTACGCACTTTGCCCGTTATAAAGGCGTTAGGTGTTTTAGTGAAAATTGAAACTGGAAATTCAACATTTGGAAGAGTAATTCTTCTGCTCCTGATGGGTATCCCATTTGGTGCAACTCAATTGCTTTTTCAAAGCTATATTGTTTTATCAGTTTTATTGTTTTTAGCTTGGTTAGTTATCGGAGTATTTTTGGTTAATTGGTTAGCTAAAGAGAAGTTGGTTCGCAAGCCTTTTTCATTACTTATTATGGCTGTTATGTCTATTTGTTATTTCGTTGTGTTTTGGGCTAAGTTCAACACCTAACAAGGCAATCAAGCAGGACTTTTATCAGTTGGTTGAGTTCCGCTTCGCTTCAAATTTTAACCAACTAATAAAAGCCTCTTATTGAGGCGTTAGATGTTTTCTCAGGGATGATGTTAAATTGAAAAAATTATTAATTCTAATTCTTATATGTTTAGGTGCTTGGCAGTATTCTCTTAAGAATAGTGAAACTGTTGAACCTAATAAAAGTAGTGCCGCAGTCAAGTTTTCAAACAGTGCTGCTATTCAAACACTGTCTAAAGCTAAGGAAATCGCAAAGCCAAAATCGCGCTTTAAATGTGATGGTAGACAGCATTGCTCTCAAATGAGGTCTTATGAAGAGGCTAAGTATTTTATCAGGCATTGTCCTAACACGAAAATGGATGGTGATAACGATGGAATACCTTGTGAAAGACAGTTCAATAGATATGATTGAAAACTCTAACAAGTCATTCAAGCAGGACAAATTCAACTTGGTTTTTGTCACTGCGTGCCGGAATTTTAACCAAGTTAAATTTGCCTCTCAATGAGGCGTTAGAGGCCTGTCGACTTATGAGATATATTATCTTTCTTTGCATTATCATTTCGAATATTACATTTGCTAGTGAAAAAGTGCCTAAATTCAAAGTTACTAAGCTAGCTGATAATGTTTATCAGCACATTTCATATAAAAAGGTTGGTTCTTATGGAATGGTAGGTGCATCAGGTTTAGTTGTTGTTGATGGATCAAATGCACACATTATAGATACACCATGGACAGTCAAAGATACAAAGAAATTAGTAGAGTGGATTACATCAAAAAAATTAACACTCAAAAGTGCTGTAGTTACACACTTCCATAAAGATGCTAGCGGTGGACTTTCATTCCTTAACAGCTTAGAAATAAAAACTTATGCTACACCATTAACTAATAAACTACTCAAATCTAAGAAGAGAGAAGAATCTAGCCACGAAATCAAAAATAATGAATTACTTACTAATAAAATAGAAATATTTTATCCTGGTGCTGGTCACTCACGGGATAATATTGTTGTTTGGCTTCCAAAGGAAAAAATTCTTTTTGGCGGGTGTTTTGTTAAAAGTATTGAGAGTAAAGGCTTAGGTTATACGGGACATGCATCAGTGAAAGACTGGCCTATATCAATTCAAAACGTTATTAATAAGTACCCTAACGTAGAGAGGGTAGTACCGGGGCATGGGAAAATCGGTGATATAAGTTTACTTAAACATACCGCGAAACTTGCTCTAGGTGAAAAAGGCCTCTAACAAGGCACTCAAAAGGACAAATAACAGTTGGTTTTTGCTCCTTCGTCGCTTATTTTAACCAACTATTATTTGCCTCTTAGTGAGGCGTTAAATCGCATGTCAAAGTACGCATCTAGTATGTAACCTTAAGGGTTGCGGAGCGATACCTTTCGGGTTACAATCAAGTTATGATTAAAAGTTTCATTCATAAAGGTCTTCGAAAGTTCTACTCTTCAGGTAGTACTGTAGGAATCCAGAAAAAGCACGAAAAGAAACTACGTCTAATTCTTGCTAACTTAGATCAAGCAGAAGAACCAGACGATATGGATCTACCTGGTTTATTTATGCATCAACTTAAAGGTGACAGGAAAGGCGTATGGTCAGTTCGAGTAAACGGGAATTGGCGCATAACGTATAGATTTATTGGACGTGACGTTGAAATTGTAAATTATGAGGATTACCACTAATGGCTATGTTTAACCCTGCACATCCGGGGGAAATATTAAAAGAGTTAGTGATCGACTCTTTAGAGTTAACGATCACGGATGTTGCAAAGCACCTTGATGTAAGTCGAAAAACTTTATCTAAAGTTTTAAATGCAAAAGGGTCTGTAACCCCCGAGATGGCTGTCCGTCTTGAATTAGCTTTTGGAAAACCATCAGCAGATCATTGGCTTCGTTTACAGAATGCACATGATTTATGGAGAACAAGACAAGAGCAAAGCTCATTACATGTTTCACCGTATAATTTTCAAGTGGCATAATGCGGTTTAACAAGTTACTCAATAGGACAAATAACACTGTCACAGTTTTTGCAAACAACGCAAAAACATGTGCCAGTATCATTCGCCTCTTAGTAAGGCGTTAAATGTCACAAAGGATTGGTTATGGAATTTAAGTTCTCCTATTTGTTTGCTGTAATTTGGCTCTTAATCAATGTAATTGTTTCTATTCAAGTTGCGAGAAGAGATGATTTGGATGCTTTTCAAAAAAAAGGGCAAATCGTTTTTGTCTGGATTATCCCTTTTCTAGCTGCAATTTTTGTATGGCATTATAACCGGTCAATGGATCTGGAAGTTAAGAGAGGAAATGGAACTTTTGGTGGCGGAGAAAGCCCCGTAGATCATGAGTAAAGTAACACTTAACAAGTCATTGAAGCTGGACAAATTTAACTTGGTTTTTGTCACTGCGTTCCGGAATTTTAACCAAGTTAAATTTGCCTCTTAATGAGGCGTTAGGCGGAGAAACGAGCGGCACCGATCATCAGTATAATATTTTTACAATTTGCGGCGAAAAGGTGCCAGTAATTTTTACACATTTCAGGACTTTAATATGGGTTCTGTAAAATAATATGATAAAACAATGGCATAGGGTTTTGGCATGCATTTTGCTTTTTGTTACGAATTATATTTTACGGAGAATAATAATGAAGAAACTCATCACAATACTTGCTTTTTTGGCATACGCACATTCCGCCAATGCAACTTTAATAAATACTGATTATGCCTCAGCTGGCGATGGATTGCTTGTCCTTGATACAGATACTAATTTGGAATGGGCGCTCGTAACACAGACAGGAAGATCGGTCGATTATTTTTTTAGTAGCAGTGTTTACGCAGGTGGTGGTTTTACGGTTGCTAATGCAACTGATTTACTAGCATTTTTTACAAATACAGGTGCAACTGAACTGACCATAGGAACTTATCATACTGGAGATCAGTATGATGCCCCAGCCCAGTTAATGTACGATTTAATGGGGGTTTACACACCATATACAGAGTTCGGTGGAAATAATTGGATTCATGCTTTCTATGACAATGGTTCTGGTACCTACGATACTGGACGTGTAGGTTGGGATGGCTCTACTTATATTCGTCAAAGTAGCTTCATGATCGGCAATAACAATTTATCAAATGCTGACTCTTCTTATTCTCATTCAGCTTACAGCGTATGGGCATATCGTGAAGCCGCAGCAGTTCCAGAGCCTGCTTCACTTGCACTGCTAAGTTTTGGTTTAGCTGGTTTGGGATTTTCTCGTAGGAAATCGAAAGCCTAACAATCGCATTAACGCGGACAAACAAAAAGCGGGGCTTGAAGGCCCCGTTTTTTGTTTGCCGGTTATGCGGGCGTTATATTAAAAGGAATTAAACTTATGACCCGATATCTATTTCTTGTTCTTCTATTCTTTTCTACAAATATAATTGCCGAAGAAAATCCGGATGTAAAACCACAAGAAACAGAAATAACGCCGCTAATGATTATAGGGGTGGAAGCGTTATTTGCTGTTAATTCATGGATGGCATCAGAAGATCCGCATACGTATGGCGGCGCAGCCGCTCTATTATTTCCTATTGCTGGTTGTAACGAGTTATATTGCAGTAATTTAATTGCAGCAGAATCTCTAGCTCTGTATAACTTATCGATAGATGATGACAAAACGTCGAAAAGTGAAATTTTCAAAAACAACATGATTGCATGGCATATTTTTGCTGGTGTTGTTGGTTTGTCTGAATATTTAATTGAAGATAAAGATATTAAATTAAGCTTTCAACCAATATCAACAGGCGGTGGAAAAATAGTGTTTGACTATAAATTTTAATATAACACATATGAGCCTTTTCCTGTCAAATAAGCACTAGAAATTCTGTGGTTGCGTAGCAGCCACCTCTTATATCAATTAGCAAAAACGTCTGCTTCGTTCTGTCGCTTTGCAATTAAATCATCGTTTACTGCAAACACATATTGAGGCTCTCTTAATGTGATCTCATCACTGCCTATCATTCCATCCTCCTTGGTGAAAATAGGGGCACTAGACATTCTTCGGTTAACCTTTGACTAGCACTATTCAAGCAAAGTGATTCAAACGTTCAGTTAGTTTCAGGCTTAGCTAAGGTGTAAACGATTTTGCTTATTGTTTGTATGCGCACCAATGGCGTGTCTAATCAAGCAATATGGGCTTGGACAACTTGGCATAATCATCATCAAATAGTGATTAAACGACGATGATAGTTCATGCTCTTAACCAGCGAGTTAGGCTTTAGGCTCACGCCATTGTGCGACTTAACCTTTTAAAAATTTATCTTCATCAAATACCGTTTTGTTTTTCAGCATGTAATACACACAACGACCTATTTTATGCGCTAACGCAGAGAGTGCTTTGCCTTTGCTCATGCGTTTTTGCAGTTTGCTTAGATGGTTTTTCGCTCTATCGTTACCGCGCAGATACAGAACCGCGGCTTCGCTAAATGCCCACTTTAGATAGCCATTTCCAATCTTATTGCCGCTAGTACCATAAATTTTACCTGCTGACTCGGCTTTACACTTTACGAGTCGACTATAAGAGGCAAAGTTTTGAACGGATTCAAATCGGCAAATCTCACCAATTTCATAAAGAATGGTTAACCCAAGAATTTGTCCGATACCAGGAAAGGTGCGTATTAATGATAAATAACAACCGTGGTGCTCTTTCGCTTGTTTTTCGATAAACCATTCTACTTTCTTTAACTCTTTTGCATAGCAATCAAGTAACACCATATCCAGCTCGATGGTTCGCTGAATAACAGGGTCCTCGTAATGGTGTTTTAAGCCTTCTCTGGCTGATATATTTTTCAGATTGAGTGCTTGAGACGGTAAATTATATTGGCTGTCGGTATTAACGACATGTGCTTTTAAATCAGCACCGTGCCTAACAACATGAGTTCGTCGTCTGAGTAAGTCGCGAGTTGCACGCATTCTTGAAGGGTAAACGTAAGCAAGAGGGAAGTTACCGCCACGCATTAAACAGGCAATTTTATAAGAATCTATTTTGTCGTTTTTGGCTTTCCCACCATGAATAGCTTTCATATAAAGTGCATGGCCTAGAATAAAATCAATACTATATTCTTCACACCAATCACTAACCCAATACCAGCAATGCATACATTCAACACCAACAACGACATGGCCAATGTAAGGTTTTAGTAAATTTAATAGTTGTTGCTTATCTGCTTTAATCTGTTGATGTAAAACAGTTTTTCCTTCATTATCAATAATGCACACGTACAAAATACGTGAATGAAGATCGATCCCACAATAAAAAGGGTGAGAATTAGTATAGAATTTCATTGAGTGTTCTCCTTTTGGTTTGGTCGCCTTGAAGTCTAGTTTATCGCTAGACTTCGGGGAGAAGGCTCAATAAGTATCAAGTCATTCAAGCAGGACAAATTCAACTTGGTTTTTGTCACTGCGTTCCTAGATTTTAACCAAGTTAAATTTGCCCCTTAACAGGGCGTTATATTTCTCTCGACGAGTGATGCGCATCACGCTATACTTATGTCATGATTAAATCTTTTAAGCACAAAGGCCTCAAAAAGTATTTCCAAACTGGAAGTGTTGCTGGAATACAGGCTAAGCATCAACGTAAATTACGGATGCAACTTACCGCAATAGATACCGCGCAAGAAATTGATGATATCAATTTACCCGGTTTTAAATTGCACCCTCTTAAAGGGGATCGTGACGGGATTTGGTCTATTACTGTAAATGGCAACTGGCGCATTACTTTTGAGTTTATCGATGGTAATGCATACATTCTCAACTATGAGGACTATCACTAATGACTATGCATAATCCGCCGCATCCTGGAGAGTTTATCTATGACGTTTACCTAGAGCCTGCTGGCTTTAGCTGTCGTTATTTAGCTAAGCAATTAGATGTAGCATCATCTACTTTAAACCGTGTTCTTAAAGGTCAAAGTGCTATCTCTCCTGAAATGGCACTTCGCTTATCTAAAGCAATTGGCAGAACGCCAGAAAGTTGGCTAGCAATGCAAGATAACTATGATCTTTGGCATGCTAAACAACAAATTAATTTAAGTAATGTTCACTCAGTAAACTTTACGGTAGCATAAAAATATAACAAGGCGCTTAAACGGAAAATTACAGTTGGCTCGCGCTCCGCGCAGTTTAGCCTAACTGTATTTTTCGCTTAGCTTGGCGTTAGGTGTAAGGGAGACGGTTGAATATTCTTAGTGCCGTATTGACGGGCGTATACATTATTGTTGCTGTTGTAATAATTGTAGTTGTCATATCTAACAAAATGCCGATCTATTTATTACCAGTTGCCCTTCCTTTTATTTGTTTAGCTTTTGCATTAAATGGTAAGGGTGGGCTAATCGTTAAGATTCTTGGATATGCAACTTCAAGTCTTCTGGCATTTTGTGCTCTACTTGTTTTTGTTATGTTTGTATCTACTTTTTTTAATCACGAATATGATTCGCTGTCGCCAGTAATTCTTGTTGTATTGGGTTTTTTAGGTATTTTGTCTATTATCTGTTTGAGAAAGCTTGGTATTACTAATTAGAATTTACACCTAACAAGCAAATAAAGTCGGGACTGCTAAAGTTTGGCTCGGTTTCGCTTCGCTACACATTTTAGCCAAACATTATCAGCACCTTAACAGGGCGTTATAACTCAAACTAGTTTGGCTTTAATTCCCATAATGGGTTATATTTTACGGTACAACTAATTGTACAACTAAAGGTACTTTATGAGCCGTATTCATTTTGACCAAGATATTCAACCTCTCTCTGAATTTAGAGCAGGTGTTGCTTCTTTCATAAAGCAAATTAACGAAACAAGAAGGCCCCTAGTTATAACTCAACGAGGGAAAGGTGTTGCTGTTGTTTTAGATGTTGCGGAATACGAAGCAATGCAGGAAAAAATAGAACTACTTGAAGAAGTGCAAAAAGCTGAATTACAGCTGGCTTCTGGACAAGGAATTTCAAATTCAGATGCTCGAGCTCAAGTATTGGCGAAGCTAAATCAATGATTGTAGTTTGGTCGCCATTGGCGATATAAAAAAGTAGGTTCAATTGCTGATTTTATTGCTCTCGATAAACCTTCGGCAGCAATAAAATGGACCAATGACGTTTTTGACCTTGCGGTGCGTATTGGCTCTCAGCCAGAAATGGGGCGAATGGATATTTATGAAGTGTAAAAAGTGTAAATCAGAAATTACAGCGCCAAAAGTTCGAATAGCAAATATAAATGGCACTCCAATAACAGCATCAACTTGCCCTGTATGCGGCGAAAATCTAGCTGCTTCAAAAAAGAATTGGATTGCTTTAATTATTTTGTTTGTTGCAGTTGGCGTGGCGTCAAAATATTTTGCTTAAGTTTGTACGTGCTTTTTAACTAGGCGTTACTTTTAATGAAAGGTTGTTAGTAATGCGAAAGTTTTTATATTTTATAAGTGGGCTTCCATTGTATTGGTTTTTATCTCCTATAATAGCTGCAGGTGCATTAATTATAGGCTTCCCCCTTACGAAATTACTCGCGAAACTCGGAATAATTGAGCTACCAATTGTTCGCTATATACCAACATTCATCGGTGATATCGTTGCTGTCTATTTCGCTGCTCTTTGCTTTTTAATCATTATATATAGAGCAAGTGAAACTAGTTTTGTAGATTTTAATAAGTTTACATTCAGGGGAGTTATTGCTGGTTTTATTGTTAACTTATCTCTATCTTTGCCAACTACAATGGCTATTGGCATAGTAATGTTACCAATAATTGCTTTTCAATTGCTTGGTGTACTATTAGCGTTTAAAACAGTTAATTATGTCGTCAAAAACTAAAATATAAAATCCCCTCAATTAGGCATTAGAGCTCTCTGAGGTGAAGATGTGTCGGAACACAAAATATTTTCAATGGTATTAGCAAAAATATATTCTCTCTACGTTCAAAAAGCAGAGAGAAAGAACAGAACCGAAGAGGAAGTCATCCAAGTTATTTGTTGGCTCACAGGTTATAACTCTATCGCTCTGATTAAACAGATTAAGAATGAAAATGACTTAACTACATTCTTTGCTGAGGCGCCAGTAATCAACCCCAATGTATCTCTGATCAAGGAAGTTGTATGCGGAGTACGTATTGAAGAGATCCAAGATCCACTTATGCGTAAGGTTCGATATCTCGACAAATTGATTGATGAGCTTGCCAAAGGAAAGTCTATGGAAAAGATTTTACGTTCGTCCTAGTGGTGCATAAATGATAGCAACTAAACTAAGCAGGAAGCACAATTCTTTAAAAGGTGAACTTTGATGATCTCTTGTGAACAACATGATTATGTAGAAATAGCCTGTATGTATAATTATTTAATCAAACTTACTCTCAAATCGGGTGATGAAATAACAGGCATCGCTGTGGATGTTAAACGTAATACAAGTCGAGAAGAGTGTATAAAGATTAAAGTTAACAATAGTGAACAATTGTGTGTATTGGATTCGGTGTCGAAAATGGAAGCTCTTGCAGATAACCCACATTTTAAGGTTGTAAGTTTTAAATAGAATACCGAATCTCTAGTCCATTATTGACTCTTTTATAGGGTGTAAGTTTTTGTTACATCTTAAAGTCGTTTATTTCTATTATTTCATGTTAAATTTATTTTTTTATAAAGGAATGACTTATGAAAACTCTGCAAAAAACAGGAGGAGTCGCAGCACTTCTTGAGGCTATTATTTACATATCAGCTTTCGTGTTTTTTGGTGCATTTTGGAATTTCCCAGCAGATGCTAATTCTGTGCAAAAGTTTGCTTTTCTCGCTGAAAATCAAGTCGCGTTGTCTATCGTAAATTTCATTATGTATATACTATTTGGGATTTTGTTAGCGGTATTGGTGCTTGCGATTAATGACCGATTGAAAGCCAATACCCCAATCCTGTCTCAAGTCGCCGCTATATTCGGTGTGGTTTGGGTGGGCTTAGTTATTGCAAGTGGAATGATAGCCAATATTGGGTTATCAGCTGCTTTGGAGTTATCAACTAAAGATCCAGAACAGGCGATGACAATGTGGCGAGCTATTTACACTGTGGTTGAAGGTTTAGGTGGTGGCAACGAAATTGTCGGTGGGCTTTGGGTATTATTGTTAAGCATTGCCGCGTTAAAAGGTAATGAGTTTTCTAAAGGCCTTAATTACTTAGGAATTTTCGTTGGCGTTGTTGGCATTCTTACGGTAATTCCTGCTGAAGTCTTTACTGAAATTTTTGGTGTAAGCCAAATTGTCTGGTTTTCTTGGTTAGGAATATCCCTGCTAACGAGTAGTAAAAGTGAATAAGAATTATGGTTCAAAGGAAGGTTATGCGTAAATTTTTATCCCGTTTATTGTCAATGTCGATGCTAACGTCGATGTTATCGCTAATGTTAGTGTTATTTAATTCAGCGGCCTTGGAAAATAACATTGTAAATAAGTTTATTGAGTTAACCGATAAAACGAAAGTTATTGGGGCAACAGATGCAGACATAAATGCAGTAGCCAATTTATTGGCTGAGGATATGCGTTATCAACACCCAAATTACAATGCTGATCTATCTAAGTCTGAATTTATTGACGGTTTAAAGCGCTATATGGGCGTAGCTGACTCTTTAACAACTAAAGTTGTTAATCAAATCAATGGCAAACAAGCCGTCACCATTGCTTATATATCGACGATAGTTATGGATGGAAAAACCGAAGTAGATCCAGCTCCGTTAATGCGTTTAATAGAGTTTAAAGATGGAAAAATCGTGTTAGTTAGAGAGTACTGGTAAACGAAAAAGGCAAAAATTTTAACGCACAAACTTAAGAATAAAACCTTTAAAATTGCTGTCTAGATAGTCGGTATGCTCTGGTTTAAAGAACGTCGATACATAGCCAAATTCAAGTAACTTTTTCGCCAGTTTGTTTTTTCTGCCTCGGCCGGGATCTACAATAATTACTTCGCAAGCTGAGTTAGAATGTTCGCCAATAAAATTGGCAAGTAAATCTATATGCTGGTCTTCGTATAAGAGGTCACTACCAATGATTAAATCAAAGCGACCTAAACTATCATTATTATCGCCCCAACCAGTTCTTTCATAAGGAATAACAGCATCGCCATTGAGCTCAGAGTTTCTGGTTAGAAAAGTACCTACTTCTGGGTGGTAATCTGTCGCAGTAATATCTACGTCTCGTTTATTTAATAATAAGCTACTGAGGGCCGTACCACAGCCAACCTCTAGAACACGTTTTACGCCGACGTCATAGTTAGAAATGTGGTGGGCTAGAACCATACTTGATGGCCAAACAACACCAAAAATTGGCCAAGTAGCTGAAGAAATTCCGAGCTCTTCGGCGATGCCATCAGGATCGTGAAATTCTTGCTTGTTTCGAAGAGTACAAAGATGAATATCTGTTTTTCCAAACTCAATGGTTTGGTAGCGTAATCGCAAGTTTGTCATGTGGCCGCCTCAATGATTGAGCGCTCAGCCAACTATCAAAGATAAATGACAAAACGAAAGCATACAGGTTATAGTGATTAGCTTAGAAAGGAAAGACATATATTTAACAGGCCATGTAAAGGCGCTGCCATATGAGCCTTACTTAGGTTTGATTTGGTTGACTTATTTTAGAACGTTATAAATCAGGAGTAATTGCAAATAATGTACCTTGGGAAGTGTTTATGTGGTGACGTTCAAGTCAAAATTAACGGTGAAATCAGCGATATTATTCACTGTCATTGCTCTTTATGTCGAAAAAATAGTGGCACAGCATTCGCGACAAATGGATTCATAAATTCGGCAGAGTTTGAGATCATAGCGGGTAAAGAAAAAATAACTACCTTCTCTTTTAAACCTGGCCGGAATAGACATTTTTGCACTAATTGTGGGTCACCTGTTTACAGCTCTAATGACCAAGATCCGGCTCGTTTTAGGATAAGGTTAGGCATTTTAGATTCAGAAATAACAGAAAGGCCCATTTCTCATAACTTTGTTTCGTCAAAGGCAAACTGGGAAGAACTAGATGCTCAGTTGCCTAGGTATGATGCATTTGAGCCGAGCCGTAAATAGCTTATTAATACTTTAGCTAACTATTGTTAGCCTCTATAAGAGACATCAAATTACATTGGAGAAAACATGTCACTGAAAGTCGATCACGTTACTATTTTGGTTAAATCATTAACCGGCAGTATGCCGTATTATACAAAGCTATTAGAACTTATTGGCTTTACTCAATTGCGTGATTTTGTGTGGACCGATAATAACGGTTTTTTTCTTCAATTTAATCAGGCTAAAGAAGGTTCTAGAGAGTATGATAGGTATGGTGCAGGAATGAATCATATCGGCTTTTCCGCACCTTCTGCAGAGTTTGTAATTGATTTACAAACCAAGATGAAAGCAAGTGGTTTTGATGTACCTGAAATACAAAACTTTGATGGTGTTAAAGCGCTTTTTATGAAAGACGCCGATGGCATTCGTTTCGAAATTACATATTATCCACCAGGTATGGCTGTGGTTGAGTAAAATTTATCGTATTGCAAGGCAACAATTTAGCCTAATACATCACCTTAAAATAGGACGTTTTAAAATGAAAAAACAGGGGCTACTATTTTTCGCGCTACTAGTGATTAACGTTGCTATCAGTGCGAAGGAGCTTGATGGTTCGCAACCGCCATCATTAAACGATTATAAGATTGGTGAAACCTGGGTGTGGAAATACAAAGGTGCGACATCTTCAGGAGAGGTGCGTGCTGAAGGTACAGACACAAAAACAATAGTCGATGACAATGGTGTTGTCAGTATGAAAACTCAGCATGGCATGATCCCGCTGAAACATATTGTCAAACCAGAGAAAAGCGATACACCTCGGTATCATTGGCCATTGCAGGCAGGAAAAAAGTGGAAGTTTGAGGAGAGGTGGACGAGCGAAGACGGTACAACCGGAGCCACTATACAAGATGCTGAAGTTTTATCGTACCAACAAGAAACTGTAGAGGCTGGTACATTCATGGCTTACACCATTCGATATAAAGGCACGATAAGCAACTCAAGAGGTTATCGCGCTGATTCAGAAGATATTTATCTATATGCCCCGACATTAAAAACCTTTATTAAGCTTACTCAGTCACAAGATAGCTATGTGTATGTAGAAGAATTGATTGAGCATAAAATCGAAAAGTAGCTAATGCAGGCGTTGATATAAATGGATAAAATCGTGTTTAAAATAAAGTTAGATGACTTATCGGGAGGGCAAGTTATAGCACTTCTTGAAGAGCACCTCGCAGATATGCAGGCAACGTCACCGCCCGAAAGCAAACATGCTTTAGACTTAACGAGCTTAAAAGCGTCCCAAGTGAAGTTTTGGACTATTTGGGATGGTGAAAGCATAGCGGGGTGCGCGGCCTATCAAAGGCTTAGCGATAGCCATGCAGAAATTAAGTCGATGAGAACGGCTGCAAATTATAGAGGCAAAGGTGTCGCTTCAAAATTACTAAATCATCTAATTAACGATGCTCAATTAAACGGTTTTCAAAGGCTAAGTTTAGAGACAGGTTCAATGGATTATTTTAAACCTGCACGAGAGCTATATAAAAAATACGGCTTTAAGTATTGCCAACCTTTTGCTGATTATATTGAAGATCCAAATAGTCAGTTTATGTATTTAAACTTAACCTCAGAAGTTTTGCCCTAAAAATTAATTAGTTTTAGTCCTAACTATTTTAACTATCAAGGATTTACTCATCTAGACACCAGGTTCTGGTCACATGTTGTCACTTGAAAAACCGCGCAAGTTGGCACAGTACATAAATACGTGGGTAGAGTTTTAACAAAGAATTCGAGGTACGCATGCATAGAACAATTACGTTATCAGAGTATGTAAAAAAACGAAATGGTGTCGCTCTTGGCGATTCGGGTTCAATGACCAATATGCTTCAACGATCGTTAGGAGCGGGTTCGTTTTATTTATTCTGGCAATTTTGGAACCCTGTATGGGGTTACTATCTTTCTCGCAACGTAATGAAACCAATGAGTCGTTACTTTCCTGTATCGTTAGCCATTATTTTGACGTTTGCTGTGAGTGGGGCTTTGCATGATCTGGCGATAACGTTAGTAAAGTGGAAATTAACATTTTTATTTACACCATGGTTTGTAATGCTGAGTTTGGTCGTTATTGCGACAAAGAAATTTGGCATTTCATACCATAGAAATCCTTGGTTTGTTCGAGCATTGATTAACATATCAATTATCGTAATATGTTTATTTTTAACACGTCAGTATACATAACAAGCCACTAAGTTAGCGAACAAAACAGTTGATTCATAATTATATTTTTTGAATTAAGCTATTTAAGCCGATATACCATGCACAAGGAGGATAATTTTGATCTCATATCGACCAACTGATGATTTATCCAAATCAGCAGAAATTACCTATCAGAATATGCGCTCTTATTATGAGCATTACTCAGTAGATTGGGAACAACCTAAAATTTTGGAGCAAATTCAAGGGCTAGATAATTGGGATATTCTATACAATGATGAGCTTATCGGTGCGATACGGTTATCGTTTGATGATCAAGGTTGCTATTTAAGAGACCTTCAAATAGCAGAGCCATTTCAAAATCAAGGATTAGGCGCCAAAGCACTGTCGCAATCAATGCAACTGGCACGAAATTTAGACGCAACGAACCTAAGGTTGCGGGTTTTTAAAATCAGTCCTGCACAGCATCTTTATATTAGAGAAGGGTTCTTAGTGTCTAGTGAGGATGAAAGATTCTTATATATGGTGCAAGAAATATCATAAGCTTTATTAACACTTTATCTATGTTAGATTAATTAACTAACTCAATGATTTCAAAGTTACGAAAAAGGTAAATAATGAAGTTCAACTTGATTGCGTTTAGTATGCTGTTTTCTACTCTGATGTTTACAGCAAAAAGCTATAGTGGAGATGAGTTTCCGATCTTACAAGGAGATTACTTTGGTCAACAGGAACCTGGCTTAACGGCTGAAATTTTTGCAAAAGATATTGTTTCAATTAATGGTAGATACGAATACGGCATCAGCTTTTCGCCTGCTTTAAATGAAATGTATTTTTCAGTTCAGCAAGAAGGCGAAACCGCGAATATCTACTTTTCAAAACTCAAAGCTAATAAATGGCAACCGATTCAAAAAGCGAATTTTACCAAAGGTAGAAAAGCAGGGGAAATGGAACCTTTTTTAAGTCTTGATGGTAAAGAGTTATATTTTACCGCCTATAACCCTGATTTTACCGATACTAAAATTTGGGTTGCTCAGCGTGTTAATAATGGCTGGGGTGAAGCAAGAAAACTAGACTCGCCAATTAACGAAGAAGAAGTATTTAATGCTGTACTTGCCAAAAATGGTGATCTTTTCTATACCGATATCTTTAAATCTAAGACATACTTTGCGGCATTCAAAAATGGTAAATATCCGCAAGTAGAGGAAGTTGGTATTGAATTTGGTGTTCACGGATTTATATCGCCATCTCAAGATTACTTATTGGTCGATGCTCGCAACCAAGAAGACAAAAATAGAAAAGATAAAGACATTTATGTGTACTTTAAGAACCAAGATGGTACTTGGTCAAAACCAATAAACCTTGGCGAAGCAGTAAATTCAAAATTTGGAGAAACAGTTCCTAGCGTCACTCCTGATGGTAAGTATTTGTTTTTTAGTCGCTACAATGAAGAAGGTGGTTTATCAAACCTTTATTGGGTGAGTACACAAGTGATTGAAGATCTAAGGCCGAGTTTCTAGGTGCTAAACTAGAATTATAAGCTTGGTATTAAAACTTAGGCATATTCTTCATTCAACAGAAATTATGAAAATTACTTTAACTGAAATAGAAGATACTTAATAAGGAAATTGAGCGTGTCGTTAACCCAAGTCGCAAGGTATATAATCGGAGTTAGCTGGCTCTATCATGGTATTTTCCCTAAATTAGTTCATGTTGCACCTCTTGAAAAAGCATTAACAGCAAGCCTCGGTTTTTCAGAGCAAATCTCATACATGATTACCAAGACTGCAGGCATCGGTGAGGTTATTTTTGGCATTATCTTTCTCATTTTTTACAAAAGTCGAAGTATTGTTCTATTAAATATTGCAGCCTTATCAGGGTTATTGCTTTTTGTCGCTATTCTTCAGCCACAACTATTAATTGAGGCTTTTAATCCGGTAACTACTAATATACCTTTAATCGGGTTAAGCTTAGTTTTATTAAATAAATCAGATAATTAATTCGATGCCGTTTGTATTGTGGTTTAAATATTACAGATAACAACGTTTATAACTCTGTAAAAACACTAACAAACTGGTAACTTTCATTTACCTTTCTAAAAGTATTATTTTCTAAGGATAGCCAGTGCGTAACCTAATATTAATATTTTATTTTTGCGTGTTTGCAGCAAGTGCTACTAATTTTGACAAGGATATTTCAGCTAGCCTAATTGAAAGAACAACCCATGATTTGACTTATAATGGCGCTTATATTTCTATTTCATACCCCAATGGCGATGTGCCTGAAAATATTGGCGTATGCACTGATGTTGTAATTAGAGCTTATCGTACGATTGGCACCGATTTACAAAAACTAGTTCATGAAGATATGGCTAAAAACTTTAGCTTATACCCATCAAATAGAATTTGGGGATTGAACTCTACTGACAAAAATATCGATCACCGCCGCGTACCTAATCTGCAAGTGTTTTTTAAGAGACATGGTGAAGAGTTAGTGATTAGTCAAAATAAATCTGATTATAAAGTAGGTGATATTATCACTTGGATGCTGCCTGGAAACTTGCCTCATATAGGTATGGTCACTGGCAAAAAGAGTGCGCTAACTGGCAATCCCTTAATTGTACATAATATTGGCTCAGGTCCTATGCTGGAAGATATGATTTTTGATTATAAAATTACCGGACATTATCGGTTTGTACCAATGAAATATAAAAAAGCAATTAACAAAGGTTAAACGGATAGTATATGAAATTTTTTACCCTCGCCATTTCTCTTTTTCTTGTTCTCTCATGCAGTAGCCATGTAACGGTCAATGCACAATCAACCGAGTTAACAGGTGAACGCAATTCAGTTATTACAAAAACTGAGTGGATCCATGGTTCGAAGAATTGCGATACCAATCAAGACCCTTTATATGATGTTTATCAGCATGATGCGACCAGCTTTATTATTCGACAAAATAAATGTGCTACTTTTGAGGCGCCTTTTAGTTATGTTTTGATTGGAGAAAAGAAAATATTAGTCGTCGATACGGGCGCGTTAAGCGGAAAGCCAGAGTATTCATTATACGCTCAAATAGAGCGGGTAATTGGCAAAGGCCAATTAGCAATGAAATCAATACTTGTCGTTCATTCACATAGCCACAGCGATCATTATGAAGGGGATGTGTATTTTGAAGGCCATGATAACGTCGAAATAATTGACACATCTGCGACCAATGTTAAATCGTTTTGGGGCTTCCAAGAATGGCCTAATGGAGAAAAAACAATTGACCTTGGAACAAGAGAAATCACCGTAATTCCGACTCCGGGACACCAAGAAGAAGCAATAAGCATTTATGATCACCACAGTAAGTGGTTAATCACTGGCGATACGCTATACCCCGGTTATATCTACGTAAAGGACTGGCAAGCATATCGAACTAGTATTAGCCGTTTAACCGAGTTTGCCAACAACCATGAAGTATCAGCCATCATGGGAGCGCACATAGAAAAACAAAATTCTTCAAATGCTTACTTCCCCATTGGAACTACTTATCAGCCTAATGAAGCGAGCCTTGACTTAAGTGCTGACGTGTTACCAATCCTTAACACTAGACTAAAAACAATGGTTGAACCTGCTGAAATAGTATTTGATGATTTCACACTCAAGCCACTGAGCGGCATGCAAAGATTACTATCCAATGTTGCTCGCTGGTTTACTCAATAGCGAGTAATGAAATATTAGCTTTCTAATGGTATGTTTTGTGAGTAGGATAATTGCTACAGAAAGACAAAGCTTTGCTTACCAGAACTTTTATTAAGGAATTAAAGTGTCAAAACTAGTTAAATTAGAATGCGCATGCTCTAAGGTAAAGGGAGAGTTAACCGTCGTAAAGCGTTCGTTTTTTCATGTTCATTGTTTGTGTTGTGATTGCCAGGAATTTGCCTCGTATTTAAATAATAAAGAAATGATTTTGGATCAACATGGTGGTTCTGAACTGTTTCAAACTTATCCTCAATACTTGAGAATTACTCAAGGTCATGACCTCATTGGAGGCGTGCAGTTGCAAGAAAAAGGCATATATCGATGGCATACTGCCTGCTGCAATATGCCAATTGCTAATACATTGTCCACAGCCACAATTCCATTTGTAGGTATATCAGTTAAGCTGATGAAGTTTAAAGACGAACAAGAAAAATTTGAAGTGTTAGGGCCTGTTACAGTTAAAGCGTTTGGTAAGTATTCCATTGGCGATATGCCCAGTGATGCACACCCAAGGTTCCCACTTTCCTTTATGCCTAAAGTCATAGGGTTTATGCTTAAGGGGTTGTTGGGTAAAAGAAATAATCCATCGCCATTCTTTAATGGAAAAAAAACGATAGTCAAAGTGAAAACCTTGTTCGATAACAGAGTGTAAATTATTCTTTATTGAGACATCTATTTTAATCGACTGCAAATAATTAGTTAACAGGTCAAATATGAATAATAATTGGTATCAAAAACCGGAAATGATCGTCGCACTTTCGGCATTATTAATTAGCATCGTAACAGCGATAGTCGGAATATATTCAGCCTACATTGATCGCTCTTATGCACGCGCTTCAGTGTGGCCTAGGGTTGAAATTTATCGAAGCTTCAGTGGTGACAAATTTGAATATGGCGTAACCAACAGTGGAAATGGCCCTGCTTTAATAAAATATGCCGTTGTCGAATATAATTCTAAAGCGATAAAGACCTGGTCTGAAGTGCCTAAACTGGGAAACTATTCGCAATCACACATAAGCACCAAAATACTGTCACCGCAAAATATTATCAATCCAATTTCTTATCGTGGCGAAAATATTGAAGCATATCTAACAGCAGATAAGTCGATTGATATAGAGCTTTGTTATTGTTCAATTTATGACGAGTGCTGGTTGACGAGCAGAGTGAATGAGCCGATCGTGGTCGACAGTTGTGTCGTTGACGAAAGTAAGGCTTTTACACAATAAACAATGAAGCTAACGGTTATTATCGAAGGCTAGAAGGCATTTGCACAGTATGGATTACATAAACATCAATAAAGAAGCGTGGAATAAACGCACTAAGGTTCATGTCGATTCTAAATTCTATGATGTGAAAGCATTCAAAAATGGCAAGTCGTCGTTGAATAAAATTGAGCTCGAACAGCTAGGCAATGTCGATAGAAAAAGTCTTTTGCATCTACAGTGTCATTTTGGCCAAGATACCCTATCTTGGGCGAGATTGGGCGCTAAGGTTACCGGCGTTGATTTATCCACAGCAGCAATAGCGCAAGCCAAACAACTTAACTTGGATCTCGGTTTAGATGCGAAGTTTATAGCTGATGATATCTATAACTTTGGTGCTCACAATAGTGAACAATTTGACATCGTCTATACCTCTTACGGCGTTCTTTGTTGGTTGCCAGACTTAACACGCTGGGCACAGTTAATTGAAGATTCACTTTCTATCGGTGGAGAGTTTCATCTGGTTGAGTTTCACCCATTTAACGATCTGCTCAGTGGCTATTCTTATTTTCCTCAAGTTGATCCTGATGTAGAAGAAGAAGGTACCTATACTGAAAACTGCGACGGTGAAACATCAACTGTGGTTACATGGGCACATTCAATCAGTGAGGTTGTTAATGCGCTTATATCTGTTGGACTAAATATTGAATTATTTAACGAATATCCATACAGTCCATATGATTGTTTTGAAGGCCTAAAACATGTGCCAGAACTTGGCTTTGAAATGATATCTAAAGGACAACAAGTGCCATTGATTTATACAATTAAAGCGCGCAAAACAGGTTTGTCAGTGAAACAAAATAAACAATAAAATAAGTTAACAGGCACGAAAAATGAAAATTCAGAAAATTATATTGTTATCTTTCACCCATATTTCTATGTTGGCCGTAGGCTTTGTTATCGGCATTTATGTATTACCGATACTTGCTGCACCGCCAGCCCCAAGCGCTTTAGAAATAAATGCGGTTGTCAGTGAAGCTGACTATCAAACTGAGTTTGTACGCGAGTTAAAAGGTAGCGATACACTTCATTGGGGCGAAGGCAAAGTATCGCTTAGTCAACATTATATAACCCTTTTAGGCGAACTTGCTCCAGGTCCTGAGTACAAACTTTATTTGTCGCCTGAGTTTGTCGAAACAGAAGCAGAGTTTGAACAACTAAAAACTCAAATGACACTCGTTGGTGACGTTAAAACTTTTGATAATTTTATGGTGCCTGTCGATCAAAGTATCGATTTATCAAAATTTAATACTGTCATTGTTTGGTGCGAAGCGTTTAGTGAGTTTATTACTGCCGCCCAATATCGATGAGAGGTATCGCCAAGAGGCATCGATAATAAGTATCGCTAGCAAACATATACCTATATGAGGGGAATTTTTGAAGTCTATCGATGTAGAACAGCAATTTAATTCTTTAATCCGTGACGTTCGAAGTTGTGAAATTTGTAGTGAATACTTGCCCTTAGGTCCAAGACCTGTGGTACAGCTCGATCGTCAATCACGTATTTTGATAGTCGGACAAGCACCTGGATTGAAAGTCCATAAATCTGGCATACCGTTTGATGACGCCAGTGGCAATCGATTACGCGATTGGTTAGGTATGTCTAAGGAAGAGTTTTATGATCCTAAATCCGTTGCCATTTTACCTATGGGCTTTTGTTATCCGGGCAAAGGGGCATCTGGAGATTTACCTCCTCGTTCAGAATGTGCAAAAGCATGGCGTCAAAAATTACTGGCACAATTAACAGCGGTTGAGCTCACTTTAGTCATTGGTCAGTATGCGCAAGCGTATCACCTTCCAGACGCTGTTAATTCGGTAACTGACAATGTTTTAGCGTGGCAAGAATACTGGCCTAATGTAGTGCCTTTACCCCATCCAAGTCCGAGAAATAACCCTTGGCTAACACGCAATCCTTGGTTTGCAAATGAACTTGTCCCTAAATTGCGTAGTCGAGTGGAAGAGATTTTAGCGAAGCCGCGTTAATGTTTATGGTCGCTGTTTATCTCTATCTAGATGGCATTTTAATAAACTTAGGGTATAAGGCAATATAAATTTTATTAACAATCGAGCTACCTTTACTCTGGAAAAATAGAAGGCTAGGAGAAATGAAATGAATTATGTAGATGGTTTTGTTTTGGCTGTTCCAAAAAAAAATAAAGAGCAATATGTAAAACATGCTTTTGATGCGGCTCAGGTTTTTAAGGAATGCGGCGCGCTTAATGTCGCAGATTGTTGGGGGGATGATGTGCCCGATGGTGAGGTTACTTCATTTCCGTTAGCGGTAAAATGCGAAGAGAATGAAGTTGTTTGTTTTTCTTGGGTTGTTTGGCCGTCAAAAGAGGTGCGTGATGAAGGCATCAATAAAGCAATGGAAGACCCAAGATTATCATCTGAGGTTAACCCAATGCCGTTCGATGGCAGGCGTATGATTTTTGGTGGCTTCAATATGATTGTAAATGAATAGAAAAGTCCCCAAACCAATGTATATTAATGGCAATGAATAAGTAGAAAAAAGATTGGAAATTAGAAAGTTAAATTCGTTGCGAGCAATTGCCGCTCTTATTGTTTTCATCACTCACTTTAGTGATGTAACTCATTGGCTTGATGGCGCTTTAGGTGGTGGCTCAGGCGCATACGGCGTAATGCTGTTTTTCTTGTTGAGCGGCTTTCTCATGTCTTATTTATATTTAGACAAAGCGTTTAGCAAAGACAACATTAAACATTATATAGTTGCGCGAATTGGCAGAGTTGTTCCGCTTTATCTGCTTATCGTGTTCGCCTCGTATTTTTTATCTCAAGCTGGCAGTGATGTACTGTATCAAATTCCCGATTTCAACTCGTTATTAGGTCATTTTTTATTCATGGTTGGCGATAGAGTGCTGTGGTCAATACCTCCAGAGGTTCAGTTCTATTTAATTTTTATTGTCTTTTGGTCACTAAGCAATCATAGATCTGGCTATATTTATTTGGCGATTGTAGCGGTGCTGATAATACTGTTTTTGACTAATTTTCCGCGAATTTACGGTGATATTTACGGCGTTCCTTATAATATGTTTAATGTGATCAGGTCACTGCCGCTATTTTTTGTCGGCGTAGTGTTTGGCCTGAATTATAAAAAGCTGAACATCCCTACATATATGAAACAACATTGGTTGGTATTGGTTCTATGCTTGATCCCGTTGATGTACCCTGAGCTTAGCCCCGTTAATACCGACGCCAAGCACAAAATGTGGCTAAGCTATGAAGTGTTGTTAGTTATGAGTACGGTGTTTTTTTGTATCGTATTTTTAGTGCCAGACAACAACATCTTATTAGCCAATAAAGTAGGGGACGTTATTGGCAAGATATCGTACTCGCTTTATTTGTTGCACCTACCCGTAATCATGCAAGTGAATCAACTAAATTTAAACATCGAGCTTAAACTGTTATTGTCATTAGCGGTGAGTCTTTTATTGGCATACATATCCTATCGATATTTTGAAAAGCCAATTGCTCAATTTATCCGAGTAAAAACTACGAACTCAAGCAGCCAAAGTTGAACAGCAAAGCAGTCAATAGCGCCGGTATAAGATCGAAATAGACCGGCAACGAAAGCAAAATTTATCTGTTGTTCTCTCACTCGTTGTTGAGTGCCTAGCTTTTATTGCCTACAATAAGCTACTTTCAATTCAAATCAGGTCATAATTATGAGCGACACTAATCAACCAACGTTACCGGATCGTCTTGCCATTGATCCGCGCAGCCCACATTACGTAAAAGAAGTTTTTGAACACAATATTGGTATCCGTTTTAACGGTAAAGAACGCACTGATGTTGAAGAGTACTGTATTAGCGAAGGTTGGATAAAAATTGCATCACCAAAAGCATTAGACCGCCGTGGTCAGCCAATGCTGATTAAACTTAAAGGTACTGTTGAAGCATACTATTGTTAATAACAATAAAATTTAGCAAACGCCTAAAAACTTAACCGTTGTTATTATTCAATTTATTTCACTAAATGAATGTGACAACGGTTGATAAATCGATATTTTTCTACGCTTTCCCAATCAAACTGAAATTGCCAAAGCAATTGATGCTTTCAAATTATTCCAACCATATTTAGCAGAAATACTTAGATACAAACTACGGCTTGAGTGTGTCAATTACTTTGTGTTTAAATCAATAATGCTAGCCATATACTGGTCGTATTATGTTTATAAACAAGGAGAGCTTCAGTTGAATATTAGTAAATCAATTTTTATTTTACTATCGTTAATTTCATTTAATTCGTTTGCTACAAGCGCTGATGAGATCAATCATTTACTAAGCTATGTAGAGTCTACACAATGTAAGTATGAACGAAACGGTACGATGCATACCGGTAGTGAAGCGGCTGAACATATTAATAAAAAATATGAGTATTATCGAGACGATATTGAGACTACAGAAGATTTTATTAAATACTCAGCAACAAAAAGTAAAATGTCCGGCAAGTATTATAAAATTCATTGTGCGGATAAAGCAGTTGTTAACAGTAAAGATTGGTTATTATCAGAGCTAAAGCGTTATCGGTTGGCAAAAAAATAATATCGAAAGCTGTTTAGTTTCTGATTCCTTTGCACAATATAATTGGAGTCTAAATGTCATTTAAGGCCATTAATTTTGAAGAAAAGTTAGCCAAGTTCAATGAACATTGGTCGCCCCGAGTTATTGCCGAAATGAACGATTACCAATTCAAGTTAGTAAAGGTTAAAGGCGAATTTGTCTGGCATGATCACCCTGATACAGATGAAGTGTTTGTTGTCATTGAAGGTACACTTGATATTGAATTTCGAGACGGTACGGTCACCATAAATACGGGAGAAATGTTTGTTGTGCCAAAAGGCAAAGAGCATAAACCGGTAGCAAATAGTGAATGCAAAGTGATGATAATAGAGCCTAAGGATGTCGTTAATACTGGCGATAGAAACTCTGAGCTAACTGCTGAAAACGATGTTTGGATCTAAGTCATTTGATCTATGATTAATTAAATCCAGCTTGTTTTATACTGTCTTGATAAGTTCGAGAAACAGGTACTTCAATATCGTTAGTTAAGACTAAACTTATTTTGCGGTTTTCTTTTTTTACATGAGTAACGGCTTCTTTAGCAACCCACCACGAGCGATGAGTTTGCATTCCTGGGTAATTAGCGAGTAAGTTCATAGCGTCTTTAAAGCGCATTAATAAAAGATGATTTCCTTTATCGGTATATATCTTTAGGTAATGATCTGCCATTTCTAAACAAAGTAAATCTCCTCGCTTTTCTAGGGGTACCTGCTCCATTAAATGTGCCAACTTTTCATTTTCTAGATTGTTCGGAAGCAGCTGACTATTTTTCGCCTCGAGCTCTTTCAATTCTAGTTCTTGTTGCTGCTGCTTAATATGGTCTCTCATCATGGTAATGATACTAATTGCACCACCAATCACGACCGCTTTTGGGAAAACTTGGAAAAATTGAACCTGGTAATTAATCGGCATATTGAAAAATAGCCAAGTGCATACTGGGACAGTAAAGCCCATTAAAAAACTACCGAGTAACGTGCCAACAGCAACCCGATGCCAACGAATGTTAATTGAATCTTGCAATAGAATATCTACGAAATGCATCGATGGTGCGTAAATAAAGTAACCAATTATACAAGTAGAAACCCAATAACCAATCGATATCCATATAGACAATTGGCCCATCCCAAAAGGTGCTAAATAGCCAATAAATAAGCCAACGCAAATCGATATAAATAAACTGCTAATCACCCTTTTACGGGTAAAAAGTGGCTCTGTCCCTTGTTTTTGCTGGGGTGTTTCACGATTCGTCAACGGTACATTCACCTTTTTTTGTGTATTTTACGAAGTTTTTGAAGCACTTCACGAAACATAACTTTTGATCAACTAAACCACATTCTATCTTGTTTTAAACACGGCGCAACGACTGCGTATAAACAACAAGACTACAAATAAAATATAAAAGGATCAATGATGAAAATTTTTAATCGTACATCAAATACTATAGCCGCTTTATTACTTTCACTTTCTGCTCAATCTGCCAATGCCAGTAATATTACCTTTGAAATTTCCGGTGTCCAAGCGAAAGGGAAACTATACATTCAACTATTTAAAGGTGAAGACAATTACCAACAAGGTAAAGCTCACAACGCTACGATAGTTGTCGCCAAAGAAGGTATTACTAAAGTGTCATTTGCTGATATTGAGCAAGGTGAATATGCCTTACGTTTTTTTCACGACCAAGATGACAATGGTGAAATGGCGACTAATTTATTTGGTATGCCGACGGAAGGTTACGGCTTTTCAAACAATGCGAAACCTAATTACGGGCCAGTTGATTACAGCGAAATCAAATTTGAGGTCGGTAAAGATCAGCAAGTTGTTAATAAAACAGAAGTGATTTACTAGGAGTTTATAATGCAACGCAGAGAATTACTTAAAAGTATTGGTTTAGCGAGTGTTGGAGTAGGCGCAAGTATAGCAATGCCGAAGGCGCTTGGCGCTGCGGCGACTAAATCATTGACAAAATCACCTAAAAATATTGCGGTTAATTTTAAAGAGTTATTTAACCAAGCTTTGGCCAAAGACCCTGATCTAATTGGCTTCGCCAATGTTGAACATGATTTTGATACAAAGTCACTGCAACTCGAAGGTAAAATACCTAAGGACTTACAAGGTGTGTTTTATCGCAATGGCCCAGGTAAACATGAACGTGGAGATATGCGTTACAAACACCTTTTTGAAGGTGACGGCATGTTACAGCGGTTTGATATTGCCGATGGAAAAATAATCCATCATGGCAAGTTTATCGGTACACCTAAATTTAAAACAGAGCAAAAAGCTGAGCAGTTTTTATATTCAGGCCCAGATACTAAATTGGCTAACTCATTGCCAGTATCTAGCTCAGATATGGTCAATACAGCTAATACCAACGTTATACCTGTAGGTGATGATTTATGGGCGCTATGGGAAGCAGGTTCTCCGGCAGTGATAGATTCGGACACCTTAGAATTTAAGCAATTTGAGGCTTTAGGGAAAGATACAAAATATACCAATAGTTTAAAAGGATTGCCATTCTCAGCACACCCGAAAATATCTCCTGATGGTGATATTTGGAACTTTGGCTTAGGTCCTGCAGGTCATATCGTTCTGTATCATTTAGCCGCAAACGGAACGGTTAAAAATGTTGGTGTGATAAATGCCCAGTACAATGGTGGAATGTTGCATGACTTTTTGATGACCGATAAGCATCTGTTAATTATCTTACCGTCAATTGTTGCAGACCGCTCAATACAGGGGTATTTTGCTGGCACTCAATTTGATCAAAATGTGGCTATGACGGTGCTTGTGGTTAGTAAGCAATCTCTTGCCATTAAAAGCCGAGTAGAGTTGCCTCCAGGATTTGCGTTTCATTATGGTAATGCTTGGGAAGATATCGATGGCACCATACACTTTGATGCCAGCCTTTATCCTGATTTAGACGTTCTCCACAAACTATCAGATGTTATGCAGGGACAAATGAGTCATGTTAACTCACGAGCAAGAACAGCGTTTTATACCATAAAAAACAATGGTACATATGATATGCAAATACTTGATAGCATTTCTGAATTTCCAAGGGTGAGCGATCATGTCGTGGGCTTGAAGAATGATTACCTATATCACTTATCAGCAAATCAAAATAGCTTTTGGAGTGATACAGTTTCATCAATTAATACCGATACTGGTAAAGAACAGCACTTTCATTTCGGTGAAGATTATTTGGTGGAAGAACACGTTTCAGTGTGCCCAAAACAAAAACAAGGCACGGGATATTTAATTGGCACCGCCTTGCATGTACCAAGTAAACGCACTTGTTTAAATATCTTTGATGTTAGCAATCTTGGCCAAGGGCCGATTTGTAGAGCGTGGCTGCCTTATCATTTACCGTTAGGTTTTCATGGTAATTTTAAAATTAAACAAAGTTAGCAAGGAAGCGTTATTGATACGTGAATAGATAGCGCTTACTTTCAAAGTATGAACTGTAAATAGATCAAGGTGAAATAGGTGTCGCATAAATAAATAATAGTAATCCGCGCAGGTTAAATACTCGGTGGTATACTTAATTAAGGACTTTCAAAATAATCAGCATTATGAAGCTAGTAACGGCTAATGCCAAAATTTAAACATTTGATAATTCAAAGCCTTAAGGATAGTGAACATATTACTAAGTAAATACTAGGAGAATCTATGAATAGTAAAATTATCGGAATAGTGCTCATCATTGCTGGCGTCGCTTTAGCGATTTGGGGATATAACCTTTATGATTCTGCAGGTTCTCAAGTTAGCCGTGCATTTAGTGGTGATGCACCACTAGAGTCTTGGGCGGCGATGATTGGTGGCGTGGTTTGTGTGTTACTTGGCATTGCAAAAGTAAAATAGTTATCGTTAACGATACTCTTATCTAAATGAAATGACTAAAAGGAATTACTATGCTTTCAATGAGTAGTGCATGGCGTGCAATGCAACCACTGAAAAAGCGTTGCCAACGATGCGGACTTTATTATCCTAAATCACTCACAGCCTGCGACCATTGTTCTAACTTAAGTGAACATGAGCTGACAGCTTTAAAAACTGCTAATCAAAAAATGAAAAAGGGCAATGCTCAATTAGGGCGCATGATGTTTTTTTGCGCCGTTATTATCGGCGTGCTACTAATGGCAAGCTTTGTAAAGTGATGTCCGCCTACCAATAATAATTAGTTAAAAGGCAAAGTAAAGGAATGTATATTGATCACCTCAACATCAGCACCCCAACAAAAATATTAATTCAGGAAAAAACCTTTTTTTGCCAAGTATTTGAGCTAGAAGAAGGCTTTAGGGCCAAGTTATCATCGAACGGTTATTGGCTATATTCGGGTTTGAATTAATCGATGTATTTCGTTGTAGCATTTGCCGTTCTCTTGATGTGTTTCAGCACCATTATGATTGCAAGCCCAAATTACTGGTCAGCAGCCATTATACGCTTTGCCAAGAAAAGATACTTTCATTGGTTTGAGGTCTCTAGTCGATTTATAACAGGGATATTATTTGTGCTGTTTAGTGCTGATACGTTATATCCCAACGTCATTATTTTTATCGGTTATTTATTGATAGCAGTGAGTATTGGATTAATTGTTACTGGCGAAGCAAAACATCGTTAGTTCGCAAACTGGTCAGCGGTGAAATTCAAATCTATTTTTCGCCCTGCTGGACTAGGCTCTTTAATTTTTTCAGTGTTTTTGATTTATTTGGCACTGGCCGTTTAATAGAAAGCGTATAGTAGAGAGTGTTTAATAATGAGTCTTTAACAAAGAGAGTTTAAGTGTGTTTTTTGACGTTGATGAAATAGAAAACCAAGCTAAATATCGTTTGCTCAATGGCGGCGTGACACCTCGACCAATTGCATGGATAAGTACTCGTTCAAGTGCTGGCGTGGATAACATTGCACCTTATTCTTTTTTTACTGTGGCAAGCTGCAATCCACCGGTGCTTTTGTATACCCAAGTTACCCAACGAAACAAAATTGATAAGGATACCTTAACTAACTTAAGGGACACTGGCGAATGTGTCGTTAACATAGTCAACGCCGAGCTTTTAGAAAAAATGAACCAAACAAGCGCCGCTATCGATCATGATATAAGCGAGTTTGACTATGCCAATGTTGAGCAGTGTGCAAGTCATAGAGTAACGCCATATTCGGTTAAACAATCTCCGGTCCGATACGAATGTACGTTACGAGAAATTATTTCGGTTAGCGAAGCAGCGAGTGGCGGAACAGTTATTTTATTAGATGTAAAATGTATTTATGTCCGCGATGACTTGCTTGAAGAAGGTAATATCAATCAGCACCTAATTGATTCTGTTGGAAAAATGGGTGGTGATTTGTTCTCATTAACTGAACAAAGAGTGAAATTAGAACGTCCGTAAACAACAAACAATACAACTATCTTGGAGTGAATTGAAATGCTTAACAAACATAACACCGGTTTGATAGTGATTGATGTACAAGGAAAACTAGCAAGTCTGGTTGCCGACAGCGAAGCAATGTTAGCCAACATCGAAGTGCTAATTCAAGGCTGTAAAATCGTAAACTTACCTATTGTTTGGTTAGAGCAAAATCCACAAGGACTGGGGGCAACCGTTGCTCAAATAAGTCAGCATTTGCATGGTGATAATAAACAGCCAAATGAAGCCATCGTAAAACATACCTTTAGTGGTTGTGGCAGCAGTGAGTTTGTTCAAGCCGTGGCAGATAGCAATGTTAAACAGTGGTTAGTTTGCGGTATAGAAGCACATATTTGTGTTTATCAAACGGCCTATGCTTTATTAGAAAAGGGCTACGATATTGAGGTGGTTGTAGACTGCGTATCATCTCGCGACAAAGCCAATAAAGACTTGGCAATTGATAAGCTAAAACATAAAGGTGGTAGTATCACTAGTGTGGAAATGTGTTTGTATGAGCTGATTGAAGATTCGAGAAATGCAGAATTTAAACAAATACTTTCACTGATAAAATAATTTTCAGCTCATTGATTTAGTCGTCGGCATCGATGATAAGGTGTTTAATTTTATTTGGTACACCATCCCATTCTTTAGCATCTTTAGGCGGCGCTTTTACTTCAGTAATTCGCGGCCATTGCTTTGCTAATTCACTATTAAGTTCAATAAAGTCTTGTTGATCTTCTGGTACTTCATCTTCTTGAAAGATAGCTTCGGCGGGACACTCAATCGGGCATAAATCACAATCAATACAGTCGTCAGGGCTGATCACTAAAAAGTTAGGGCCTTCATAAAACGCATCGGCAGGACATACAGCGACGCAATCGGTGTATTTACATTTTATGCAATTGTCGGTTACTACAAACGCCATTGGCTGTCCTTTGTTTTAGGTTGAAGCTCTAGATAGAGGCTTTAGCTTGAATTTTTAGCTAAATAATAGCGGCGATCATACCGTGCTGAAAAACTATTTCAATTGCTGATTTATCTGAGCTAAGCATTTTGGTAAAATATCGCGGCTTAACTCGTAAATCGCGATGTAAATATCGTCGTCTATATTATTGCTGTTATTTAATTTCCCAAATTGGAACACATATGTTGCGCTTAACTAATATTAAGTTAGATCTAAATCATCAACCACAAGACCTTGAGAATGCTATTTTAACTAAGTTAAATATAGATCAAAGTCAGCTAGTTAACTTTACCGTGTTTAAGCGTGGTTACGATGCTCGCAAAAAGAACAACATCATTTTGATGTATACTTTAGATGTGGAAACAAAGTGCGATGAAGAATTATTAGCACGATTTGAAAAAGATCAACACGTCCGAGTTAGTCCAGATACAAGTTACCATTTTGTTGCACAAGCACCTGAAACTATTACTAAACGCCCTGTCGTCATTGGCATGGGGCCATGTGGTTTATTTGCCGGTTTAATCCTTGCGCAAATGGGTTTTAAGCCAATTATTTTAGAACGCGGTAAAGAAGTTCGTCAAAGAACCAAAGATACCTTTGGCTTTTGGCGCAAAAAAATCCTGAATACTGAGTCTAATGTTCAGTTTGGCGAAGGCGGCGCCGGCACTTTCTCTGATGGTAAACTTTATAGTCAGGTTAAAGATCCAAAACATTACAGCCGAAAAGTATTAAATGAGTTTGTTGATGCTGGCGCACCAGATGAAATTTTATATGTTAGTAAGCCACACATAGGTACCTTTAAATTAGTCACTATGGTCGAACGTATGCGCGCAACAATCACTGAGCTTGGTGGTGAAATACGCTTCGAACAACGCGTTGATGATATTCATTTTGAAGAACTTAATGATGGCTCAGGAAAGCGCAAAGTCGTTGGCTTAACGCTTGCTGATGGTGAAACCATTGAGACCGATGCTATTGCGCTTGCAATTGGACACAGCGCCCGAGACACCTTCAAGATGCTCCATGAAAAAGACGTCTTTATTAAATCAAAACCATTTTCTGTTGGCTTTCGCATCGAACATGAACAGTCGGTTATTGATGAAGCTCGATTTGGCAAAAATGCTGGTCATCCAATTTTGGGTGCTGCAGATTATAAGCTAGTGCATCATTGTAAAAATGGCCGCTCGGTTTACAGTTTTTGTATGTGCCCTGGTGGCACCGTGGTTGCTGCAGCTTCTGAAGAAGGTCGTGTAGTGACAAACGGTATGAGTCAATATTCACGCCATGAACGCAATGCAAATAGCGCCATTGTTGTTGGCATCGATCCAAAAGATTACCACCCTGATGGCAGCACCGATGATGTGTTAGCAGGAATTGAATTTCAACGCCGATTAGAAGAACAAGCTTACAAGCTTGGTGGTGAGAGTTATGACGCACCGTGCCAGCTTGTTGGTGATTTCTTAGCGGGTCGTAAAAGTGGTGAACACGGTAGTGTCGAACCATCGTACAAACCGGGCGTTAAATATTGTGATTTAAGCGAGGCACTTCCTGATTATGCGGTTGAAGCGATTCGTGAAGCATTACCAGCATTTGAACGCAAAATTAAGGGTTTCTCAATGGCTGAGGCAACATTGACCGCTGTTGAAACTCGCACATCATCGCCGATTCAAATTACTCGCGATAAGCAAACACTACAAAGCTTAAATACTGATGGTTTGTTTCCTGCAGGTGAAGGTGCTGGTTATGCTGGAGGTATTTTATCGGCAGGTATCGACGGTATCAAAGTTGCTGAAGCAATGGCTTTAGCAATGTTAGAAAAGACAGAATAGCTTCAGTTAGTTCTTTTAACTAATCTGTTTTAACTTAAGCTCGCCGGTCGGCTATCGATCATTAAAACGTCGAGCTTTCGTTGCGCTTGTTTTGGATTTTTTAAGTCTTGCTGTTCGAGCATTTCGCACTCATCTTTGAGCATTTCGTCAATACGACTAGGGTAATGGCGGCAGTCCTCTGGTCGATCTAAATATATACTGCAAGTGTATTTAGTCGCAGCTAATTCGTTTGCTTTCGCTTCGGTTTGTAAAAATGGGCAGCGCTCTAATTTATTGCCGGTTTTTGGATCAAACCATATTTGCTTGTTTTTTACGAACTTGAAAATCTCTGGTTGGAATAACTCCCATAGCTCTATCTCTGATGTTGAGACCGCTAAGTCACCACCACCATATTTTGTACAGCACTTGCCGCATTGATTACATTCTTGCATAGTTTGAAATAAAAGCTCAGCCAGTGATATCGGGTATCGTCATTGTAGCATTGATATTGTTGTTAGCGCATAAGCTATTTAGAGGCTAGTCATTTTAATATATGCTCTGATATAGTAAGTGCGCTAGCCCAAGTCTGTGCTAGCCAAAAAAAGTAAGAACAATAAACATGAATGAAAAATTAAAACAGGTATCGGAGTTAGTCGCTAAAGCCAATGATATGTTTTACAACAAATTTAAAACGGTTGATACATTGATGGGCATTATGGACAAAGCCTTGCGTAAACAAGGTATGAATGCCGATGCAATAACTCTAGATTGTGTCGCTTTAGATAAAAAAATAGTGGTGCTATTGCACGATCACAAACCTGACACGGTTGATATCGCTTTAGGTAATAAAGCCGGTGATATATTTTCATCAACTGAATTTAATATTGGTGAATTGTCAGAAACGGTAATTTTGGCAATACTAGAAAAGAATTTTATTGCTCAGGAATAATGATGAATATACGTCCTTTCTCTAGTCTTGCTTTGTTACTTTGCAGCGCAATATTGGTGCCTATTCAGTGTTTAGCACAGTCCAACTCAACCACCAAAGATATAAGTCATCTAGTTTCAAAAGAGCAGTTCATCTCCTATAAAGATGTTGGCGAATTTATCGACGCTTCACCGAAAGTAACCATTATGGTCGAATCATCGGCGAGTGATGTTGAAAAATACGGTGAGGGCGTAGTAAAGTCATTAACTGGAAGCGATTGTGATAGAGACGGCAAAATGGATGATAATGCCACTTGTAACGCTGTTTACCTTAAATTGTGGATTAAATATCAACGTTAGCTAAGCACCGCAGTTCAGCCTCCAACTATTGTACTCCTTCATTTTTTAACCTTTATATCTATATATTTTCCCTAATTATCATCGTATTTATTGTTTTTTTGACCACTTTTACGCCCAAATAGATACGTTATTGCTGACTAAAGTCCTGTAGCTTGATTATTTAATAACTTATTAATGTGCGATGAATGTAACTACAACAGTCAATACAACTGTTAGTACAAGAATAAAAACAACAAGCACATTGTATATAACGATAATAATGGGGTTAACAAATGAGTACTGAAATTGGGGCTTTGGAAAGAATTCATCAAGAGCCGATGAAAGTAGGGCAATGGTATATCGTTGCAATCTGTATCGGCATTTTAGCGTTAGATGGTTATGACGTTTTAGCCATTGCTTTTGCTGCACCAGGAATGACTGCAGAATGGGGCTTATCGAAGGCGGTTTTAGGTATTATCCTGCCAGCAGAACTTGTCGGTATGGCTCTGGGTTCTATTATTATGGGGGCTCTCGCCGACTCAAAAGGGCGTAGACCAACAATGCTACTTGGCTTGGTGATATTAACCGTCGGTATGGGGATTGCAGGCGTAGCACCCAATATTTATGTGTTGGGTGCCGCTCGGGTCTTCACTGGTATCGGTATTGGTGGCTTACTTGCTGCTGCTACTGCGACTTCATCGGACTACTGTAATAATAAAAACCGTTCTCTTGCTGTTGTATTAGTTGCTGGTGGCTTTGCCTTTGGCGTATACCTTGGGGCTACCTTTTTAGCGCCTTTACTAAAAGAATATGATTGGCGTGTTACCTTTTATCTAGGTGCGGTGCTGAGCTTATTATTTATCCCGTTAGTCTATGCGTTGGTACCGGAAACTATCACTTATCTTGAGCGTAAACGCCCAGAAGGTGCATTAGAGAAAATCCAGAATATAATGCGACGTTTGGGTCATTCTATTCCAACGGCATTGCTGCCAATAGAAGAGAAAAAGGTTGAGCCAGTCGGCGTTAAAAGTCTATTCAAAAATAATTTAGCGATTGTTACCTCGATTTTGATTTTTGCCTATTTCGCTAATATTGCGACTTATTATTATTTTGTGAAATGGCTACCGACAATTGTATCTGATCTTGGTCACTCTGCATCAGAGGCGACTAAAGTTTTGGGCATTATTAGTTTAGGTGGCGTGTTTGGCTCTATTGGTATGGGCATTGTTGCTCGCTTTGTATCGATCAGAATATTAATGGTGGTTAGTCTAATCTGTGCTGCGATAGGCGTTGCTGGATTCCCTTATTTTACTGAAACATTAACAAGTATGAAACAGATAGGATTCTTTACAGGTGCCTTTGTTTTTGCTGCAATTTCAGGTTTTTTCGGTTTGTTTGCCGCATCCTTCCCGTCTTCATTGCTAGGATCAGGTTCAGGCTTAGTGCTTGGTATTGGCCGTGGTGGCGCAGTATTAGGGCCAATGATCCCAGGGTTTCTTTTTGCCGCAGGCATGGCGCTAGAAAGTGTCGCACTAATTATGGCTGCAGGTTCGTTTCTCGCTGGCTTAACGGTGTTATTTTTGAAAAAGCAGCGAATATAACTCAAAAATAAATAATCGAAATGAAAAGGGCACTTTATCGTGCCCATTTTTATTATGCTAAAACAATCTAGAAAAATATTGGCTTTTATTAAGTATTCCCTTACCTTAAACAATATCAGAAAGTGTATGTAGCGTTTTAATTATGCTGCCTAAATCGATTTGTAAAGGATTAAAATGCGACGATTGTTAATTAAAATCTTGGCTTTGACAGGCTTGTTTTTTAGCTCATTCACCATGGCTTCACCAACGGAAAATGAGTTTATTCCATGTAAAAAGATTGCCGTGGCTATGCTTGAATCTTGTCTACAACATGATGATGGCAATTGTTGGGTCAAATCTGAAACAGCACATAACTCATGTCGAACGAAAGTAATCGATAGCCATAAAGTTGATCAAAACCGTGTAAACGCCGAAAAAAATGCAGCAGCAAAACGAGCGGCAGAAATAGAACAACACAAAGCAAACAACGATATTTAGCTTCTTTCTAAACCAATTATCGCCAATGTTTTGCAACGCTACTGGTGTTAAACAAACCTCTATATATTTCATAAAGTTACTGCTCGATTAGAAGTTAAATTAATCAAACAACAATTAACCATCATAGTACTAGTTTAGTGTAAATTTGCTGTAAATATGATTGATAATTGATGTAAATATAATTATTTTACTTATCAACCAATTAAGAAAACTATGGCTATAAAAATGATAAGAAAAGTAATTCAAGTTGTACTGTTACTGCCCCTAGTGCTGCCAGCTATGATAGAAGCAAAGGAAATCAAACCACTTGAATTCCCCAATATTGTTATCCTTTATGCTGATGATTTAGGTTATGGTGATGTGTCAGTACAAAATAGTGAATCTAAAATTGCTACACCCAATATCGATGCACTTGCCGCCCAAGGGATCCGTTATACCGATGCTCATAGTTCTTCCGGTGTTTGTTCGCCAAGTCGTTATGCACTGTTAACCGGTAATTATCATTGGCGCCGTCAGCATTCTATTGTAGGTTCGTTCGAGCCATCTTATTTTGAGAAAGACGAGTTTACTTTAGCCAAAATGTTGCAAACTAAAGGTTATCGTACCGCTATGTTAGGTAAGTGGCATTTAGGTTGGAATTGGCAAAGTGTTGTTCGTAAAGGCGCATCCATATCAAAAGTAGGTAAAAAAGGTAGTGGCTATTTTAAGGTTGAGGATATCGATTGGACTAAACCGCTAAAAGGGGGCCCTGTCGATTTAGGGTTTGATAGCTATTATGGTGATGGGACAATAAACTTTCCACCTTACGCTTGGATAGAGAATGATAAATTTGTCACTGCCCCGTCTAAATTATCTTATGCAGAAATACCAGAAGTTACTGAGGGAAAAGGAAAGTTTCGTCTGGGTCCACAAGCTGATGATTGGAAGCCATTTGAGGTTTTGCCGAGGATCACTGAGCGAGCGGTCAAAATAATTGACGAACATAACGCTGAAAAACCATTGTTTTTATATTTTTCATTTCCGTCTCCACATGCGCCAATTATTCCAAATAAGGAATTCATCGGTAAGTCTAAAGCGGGCTCTTATGGTGATTTTGTTTATCAAACAGACTGGGTGGTCGGAGAAATTGTTAAAGCGTTAAAAGACAAAGGGATAGAAGATGATACTTTGGTTATTTTTTCATCCGATAACGGTCCAGAATATTATGCCTACGAGCGAATGAAAAAACATGGACATGCGAGTATGGCTAATTTACGTGGCGCTAAGAGAGATATATGGGAAGGCGGGCATCGTGTGCCATTCATCGCTAAATGGCCAGCTAAAATTTCGGCAGGAAAGGTGTCTGATGAGTTATTCAGTCAAGTTGACTTATTAGCAACGATCGCCAGCATAGTTGATTACCCATTATCTAACGAAGTGGCCGTTGATAGCTACAATATGCTCGCTTCATTAACAGGTAAAAACGATAATGTGATCAGACAATCGACAGTACATAATACATCCAAAGGCAAGTATGCTATTCGTGTGGGAGATTGGGTACTTGTCGATCATAGTAAAAAAGATAAGCGCCAGCCTAAGTGGTATCTTACAGAGTATGGTTATAATCTACCATCAAAAAGCTTTGAGCTATTTAACTTAAGAACAGATATTGAACAAAAACATAATGTCGCTTCTAAACATCCTGAAAGAGTCAAAGAAATGCAGGCTCTTTTGCTAAAATACCAAACGTCTGGTCGCAGTGTTAAGCGTTGAATAATATGTTGAATCTGCAAAAACTAGCTTTCGGTATTAAACAAGTGTAGAAGAATGTTATAAAGTCATTACGTCACTAGAAATTAAGCTAAACTGATCAATTTAAAGCACCCAATAACAAGCTGAATATGCGAAAAACAGACAAAAAAATAGAGAACAATATCCGCATTTCGCTAACACAAGTTTGTGAACAGGCGTTAAAAGAAATCGATGGCTTTTTATGGTTAACCCATACGGTAAACTATTCGAAATTTCCCGAAAGCTTACAAATACTATGTGCCTTTGATACTGATGAATCGATAGAGAAACTTGTTTCATCGAGTGGGGATGTAAAAATGAATGCTTTGATTAAGCAAGAACTTGCTCGCATTGATATCAAATTAAAAAATATCAACAATCATGTAAGCTATGCTTTGGAAGCAAAAACAAAACTTCATTAATACAATGGTTGAAGATCAAGTTGTTTGTTTTCGTGAATTTTACGCCTATTATTAAGTGTTTTGGCAACATATCAAAGCAGTTTGACATCCGTAAAAATCGATTGTAGGTGAATTGGGGAGTATGTACGATGACAATATCTGGGCTATTTGATGTAAACCTTGAGCCACAAACTGACGAAAAAGCACCGGCAGGAAGATTGCTTATATCAAAGAAATATCATGGTGATATGCAAGGCAGTGGCAGCGGCCAGATGTTGAGTAAGCGCACTGAAGGTGGCGCAGCAGCTTATTGTGCAATTGAAGAATTTAGTGGCAGCGTTGCTGGTAAACATGGTGCGTTTACTTTAATACATACCGGCTTTATGGATGGCGCGGCAATGTCTCTAGATATCAAAATATTAGCCGGTTCAGGACAAGGTGAGTTGGCAAATATTACAGGATCAATGGAGATTATCCAGCAAGATGGCGAGCATCAATACGTATTGAACTATGCTTTAGATTGAATTGGAATAGAGCTGCTTCAAAGACAGTAATTTGTAGAAATAATAGTGAATTGTTAAACATCATATATGAACAATCAAACATCCAGCGGCATTATCGAAATATTCTGGCGCTATTTGATACTTGGCTTGGCTAGTTTCGGTGGTCCCGCAGCCCATATGGGGTATTTTCGAAAATTATTTGTTGAGCAGCTTAATTGGATTAACGACCAAGAATACGCAAAACTCATTGCTTTGAGTCAATTCTTACCGGGCCCAGGTTCGAGCCAAGTTGGGTTTGCCATTGGCGTACAACGCGGTGGTTTAGCTGGTGGTATCGCGGCCTTTTTGGGATTTACATTACCATCTTTCTTATTGCTCTATTTTTTGTCGGCATTAACTTTGTCAGACCAAGCGGCTTGGTTTGACGGCGTTATACATGGTTTAAAAATTCTGGCTGTTGTCGTTGTTCTTGACGCTACATTGTCGATGTTCAATTCTTTTTGCAAAGACAAAATAACCACTGCAGTTTGTACTGTTAGCGCCGCCACTTTGATGGTAATGCCTAGCATTACGACTCAAATGTTAGTACTCGTGTTTGCCGCTATAGTCGGTGTAATTTATTGCAAAGAAGTTTCTTCTCAAAGTACTGCTGAAGCGAATTCTAATCTTGCTGAAAATTCTGACATAAAGTCCAATTCGAGAAAGCTAAGCAAAGTTAAGATGGTCCCGCTTTGTTTGTTTGCGATGTTATTTTTATTGCTACCGGTCATATCTAACCAGTCTCTGTGGGGAGAATTATTCGCCAGCTTTTATAGTGCCGGTTCTTTGGTCTTTGGCGGTGGTCATGTGGTGCTGCCATTACTGCAAGAAACAGTCGGCAATAATGTTGCACCGGATCAATTTATGCTTGGCTATGCGGCGGCGCAAGCTGTACCCGGACCTATGTTTACCGTCGCCGCGTTTTTAGGCGCTGAAAGTATGCCTGAGCATGCATTTTTGGCTGCCACAGTAGCTACGCTAGCAATATTTTTACCGGGATTTTTGTTGGTACTTGCGTTCCAAAAATCTTGGGTAAATTTAGCCAAAAAACCTGTTGTTGCTGGCGCAGTTACGGGTATAAATGCAGCAGTAGTGGGTTTATTATTATCGGCATTGTATCAACCTGTCTTTGTTAATGCGGTGCATAGTGGCGTCGAAATGGCGGCGGTGATCATTGGTTTTATGATGTTAAGGCTATTCAAATTACCGATAGTGTTATTAGTGGTAGGTTTTGCAGTATTTGGCATAACATTGTAATTGTTCATTTATCGTAAATTTACTTGTATTCAACCCTTCAATATAGACTTTTCGACGATAAATCATTATTGTTGCGCTGTTTTTAACCATTAATAAGAAATTAAAATGAAAAAAATAGCATTATTATGTCTTGCTAGTGTTTTAGCTGCTTGTGGCACTAATACAGATGAGACTACAGCTGATATTACAACATCAAAAAAATCAATAACTTACCCTGTGACAGAAAAGATTGCAGTGGTGGATACATACTTTGATACCGACGTTACTGACCCGTATCGCTGGTTAGAAGACGATCGCAGTGAAGAGACTGGTGATTGGGTAAAGCAACAAAATAAACTTACCTTCTCTTACCTAAACGATATCCCTTACCGCGATGAATTAAAACAGCGTTTAGCCGAACTTTGGAATTTCGAGAAAAGCACGATTCCATACATTGAAGGCGACTACACCTATTATAGTAAAAACGATGGTTTACAAAACCAAAATGTTGTTTACCGTAAAAATAGTGACGGCGTAGAAGAAGTATTCTTAGATCCGAACAAATTTAGTGAAGATGGTACAACGTCTTTAGCAGGATTAAGTTTTTCACGAGATAGTTCAGTAGCAGCATACTCGATCTCTGAAGGCGGTAGTGACTGGCGTAAAATTATCATTATTGATACTGAATCAGGTGAGCAACTTGAAGAAGCATTAATTGATGTTAAATTCTCAGGGATCTCTTGGTATAAAAACGAAGGTTTTTATTACTCAAGTTACGACAAGCCAAAGGGGAGCGAATTATCAGCTAAAACTGATCAACATAAGCTTTACTACCATAAGTTAGGTCAACCACAAAGCAAAGATCAGTTGGTTTTTGGTGGTACTGAAGAAGAAAAGCGTCGCTACACATCTGGTTATGTAACCGATGATGACCGTTACTTAGTTGTTTCTGGTGCAGTTTCTACTTCTGGTAATGATTTACGCATTAAAGATTTAACTAAAGCCGATAGCAAATTCGTTACCATTCTTGATCACACTGATTCAGATACTTATGTTGGCCACAATGAAGGTTCGAAATTATTCTTAGTTACTAACTTAAATGCGCCAAATAAGAAAGTTGTTACGGTTGATGCTGCAAACCCTACTGCGGAAAACTGGGTTGATTTTATTCCAGAAACAGAAAACGTACTTTCAGTTTCTTTAGGTGGTGGTTACATCTTTGCTAAGTACATGGTTGATGCGATTTCACAAGTTAATCAATTCGACATGGCAGGCAAACTGATTCGCACCGTTGAACTACCTGGTGTTGGTACTGTTTCGTCTATATCAGGCAAGAAAGAACAAAAGCAACTGTTCTATACATTTACTAACTATACAACGGCTTCAACTATTTTTAGCTTTGACGCTGCAACAGGTAAATCTGACGTATACAAAGCATCGGCAGCTAAATTTAATAGCGACGATTACGTGTCTAAGCAAGTATTCTACAAATCAAAAGACGGTGTAACCGTACCTATGATTATTAGCCACAAAAAAGGTCTTGAACTAAACGGCAAAAACCCAACTATTTTATATGGTTACGGTGGTTTTAACGTTAGTTTAACGCCAAAATTCTCTGTTGCTAATGCAGTATGGATGGAAAAAGGCGGTATTTATGCGGTTGCTAACTTACGTGGCGGCGGTGAATACGGTAAAGCATGGCATAATGCTGGTACGCAATTGAAAAAGCAAAACGTTTTTGATGACTTCATTGCCGCTGGTGAGTACTTAATTGCTGAAAATTACACATCATCTGACTTCCTAGCGATACGCGGTGGATCAAATGGTGGTCTATTAGTTGGTGCTGTTATGACTCAGCGTCCTGACTTAATGAAAGTGGCACTTCCTGCTGTTGGCGTACTTGATATGCTACGCTACCATACGTTTACTGCGGGTGCAGGCTGGGCATATGATTACGGTACAGCAGAGCAAAGCAAAGAAATGTTTGAGTACTTGTTAGGTTACTCGCCAGTACATAATGTTAAAGAAGGTGTTTCTTACCCTGCAACATTAGTAACGACTGGTGATCACGATGATCGCGTTGTTCCTGCTCATTCATTTAAATTTGCAGCAGAATTACAAGATAAGCAAGCAGGTGCTGCACCGACGTTAATACGTATTGAAACTAAAGCTGGTCATGGTGCTGGTACACCGGTTTCGAAACTTATTGAACAATATGCAGATATCTTTGGTTTCACACTATATAACATGGGTATAGAAAAGCTTAATTAATATCGATAAAGCTTAATTGCCAAACAATTGAGAAAGCCGCTTAGTATTACATTGCGTTAAAACTAAGTGGCTTTTTATTTTTAGCTTAACGATATAATTCCGATCCGGCGTCGCTCTTCTTCATCCATGAAGCCGCGACATACTCGAAAATTAGATGAGGCGTCGAAAATGAAGTAAATGGAATTACAAATGCCGTGGGTGCATGGATGCACAGGAACGGCTATAGATCGGAGCTATCACGACGAGGCGTCGCTCCTCTTCATCCGTGAAGCCGCGATATAATCGAAAATTTAGATGAGGCGTCGAAAATGAAGTAAATGGAATTACAAATGCCGTGGGTGCATGGATGCACAGGAACGGCTATAGATCGGAGCTATCACGACGAGGCGTCGCTCCTCTTCATCCGTGAAGCCGCGATATAATCGAAAATTTAGATGAGGCGTCGAAAATGAAGTAAATGGAATTACAAATGCCGTGGGTGCATGGATGCACAGGAACGGCTATAGATCGGAGCTATCACGACGAGGCGTCGCTCCTCTTCATCCATGAAGCCGCGACATACCTACATCCGTGTAGGCAAAAAAAAATGCCTTTCATTAGAAAGGCATCAACATTAGGGATGTTTAAACCTACATCGGTGTTAAGAATGTAGAACTAAATATATAGCAATAATCGTTCCGAAAAAATTAAAGCCATACAATACAAGTGGTTAAGTAAATTTCAAAATGTAGTTTTTGTACAGCTGTAAAGTTTACTGACATATTTTCGAATGTGATTGCCGCTTTTGCTCATTTTTTGATGCAGTGTCTATTAAATGGAGGTTTGTTGATCTATATCTAACTATTAGCCTAAAGTCGTATTACATAATATTAACAACTGGTTTACTATTTAATAGGGATTATATAAATGGAAGATTTTAATGTTTTTACCTGAAAAAGTAATTATTGCTGACGACCATCCACTATTTAGGCAGGCGTTATTGCAAACGCTGAATGAAAAGATGTCGAGCACACAGTGGTTGCAGGCTGAAACCGTTGAAGAGCTGGATCAAGTACTAATCGAACATAAAGATTCAGACCTATTATTACTTGATTTGAACATACCTGGAGCGCATGGGTTTAATACTCTTATTCACGTTCGCCAGCACTTCCCACAAATCCCTGTTGTTGTTGTTTCAGCCTATGAAGATCGCGACACAATTACTCAAGCAATGAATTATGGCGCGTCAGGATTTGTGCCAAAATCGGCAGATGTAGAATCGATATTTACCGCAATTAATACCGTGCTAAGTGGTGAGTTGTGGACCCCTGAACTAGTCGAAGGCAGTGTTCATGATGAGAGTAAATCAGATACTGCTGAGCGAATTGCTAGTTTGACCCAGCAACAATATAAAATATTACTAATGTTTGCTGAAGGATTGCTAAATAAACAAATTGCTTATGATCTCAATGTTTCTGAGGCGACAATTAAAGCTCATGCAACCGCCATTTTTAGAAAGCTAAATGTGCGTAATCGAACGCAAGCAGTCATAGTATTAGGGCAGCTTGATTTGAATGACAGTGACTTTAGTACAGAGCTTACCTCTTAGGGGTTAAATCTTAGCGACTAAATTTTAACTGCTAAAATCTTAGCAGCTATCGCTTCGGTAAATAGTTCTGCTGTAAAGAGGTGGCAAGCTTCGCGCTCATCATTGCTCTAAGTGCAGCCGGTTTCACCATCTTTCTCATATAACCAACATCAGCTTTTTCGGTTTTTTCTTCCATATTACTTTCAGTGGTCGCGGTGATTAATATCGCCGGTATTTGTCGTTGAGCAAGCTCTCTAATTTGGCTAACTAAATCTAAGCCGTCTTCGTTATTATCGAGTTGATAATCGACCAGTAGTATTTCTATATCATTGTGTCGGTTAAATATTTCTTTCGCCTCTGCAATCGAACTCGCGCCGTATACATGACACTGCCATGACTTAAGTAGCTCTATCATTCCTGAAAGTACGGTAGGGTCATTATCGATACACATTACGGATACGCCCTGTAAGCCAACTTTATTTACAGGTGTCTGCAACGTTTGTGGTTTAGCCTGTGTTATTGGCACCAATACTGAAAAGTTACAACCATGGTTGGGCTCAGAAGTAAGCTGTAATTTATGGCCGAGAATTTGAGCAAGTGAGCGGGTTATGTTTAAGCCTAGCCCTAATCCTAAACGGTTGTTTTTAGCCTGTGTAGAATTATCAAGTTGGGTAAACTGCTCAAACACTAATTTTTGCTTATCAGCCGGGATGCCAGGGCCGTTATCAACAACTTGTAACTTGAGTTGATTATCAATTGTCTTTACCGCGACAGTAACATCGCCGGGTGAGGCATAGCGAAATGCATTGGTTAATAGGTTTTGCAAAATACGACGTAATAATAGCTTGTCACTTTCAACCCATTGATCACTGCTATGAATTTTAAATGATATCTGATGTGCCTCAGCAGACACGGAAAATTCACGCTCAAGAGGCAACAAAATTTCACTGATCGGGAAAGACTCAATTGTCGGTTTAATGTTGCCACCTTCGATACGGGCAATTTCTGCTAGGCTTGTTAATAAATCATTGGCAACTTTGAGGGATTGTTCAATATTCTCTACCTGGCGACGCTGACTGTTGCTAAGCTTGTTTTGCGCTGATAATGCTGAAGTAAACAGGCGAGCGGCTTCTAACGGTTGCATTAAGTCATGGCTACAGGCTTTTAAATAGTGACTTTTTTGACTGTTCGCTTGTTCTGCTAGTTGTTGCGCATTTGCCAACTTTTTGTTGGTCAACTCCAACTTTTTGGTACGCTCTTGAACTAACGATTCTAAATCGAGGTTTTCTGCTTTTAAGGTTTTTTCAGCCATTCGAAAGGCGGTGATGTCCTTAAACATCATAACAAACCCGCCATCGGGTAATGGGTTACCTTCAATCCCGATCACTAGCCCGTCTTGATGCTGCCGTTCAGAAGAATGAGGACTGCCATCTTTTAGATAATCTAATCGTTTTTGTACTTCTTTTTCGATATCGCCATCGCCACAAAATCCGCGCTCGGCATTGTATCTGATCAAATCTTCAATCGGACTGCCGATAAATATGATCTCTTCGGGATAATCAAATAATTCTAAGTACTTTTTATTCCAGGCAACCAGTTTTAAATTATTGTCAATGATTGAAATACCTTCACTGGCATTTTCTATAGCGCTATGTAACAGCGTATGACTAAATTGTTGCTGTTGGCTTGACGATTCTTCGACCAATTGCGCCAGTTCAGTCAAATTAATATTTCTGCCATCAAGCGCCGATTTTAATACCATGCGCGCCGATGACGATCCTAAAACTGTGCCAAGTTCACGTTCGCAATGTTGTAGTAATTCTTGGTTATATTCGCGGCTACCTACTGGCTGACTTACCTCTTGGTCGAACTTTACAAAGCTTTCGTTAGCTTTTTGCTCACCGATAAACCGAGTAAGCAATAACTGGTATTCTGAACCATCAAAGTTACGACTTTTAACCGGTAAGGGCTGCATTTTGTCGGCATTATCATTAAAAAATGCTGCTTGTACTCGTTCATGAACACTTTGTCTGCTGAGTAAGGATATTGCCCACATAACTAAGATATTACAGCCAAGGCTGATCAATGTTGTTGTGGTATTGATTGATAAACTCGAATCGGCAAATGGTTGTTCATAAATGCCCAGATTCGGTAAAAAGTTGAGTAAACACCACAAGCTAAACCCGGTTGTAATACCGCTATAAACGCCAGTCAAGCTAGCGTGACGCCAATAGAATGCTGCAACTAAGGCTGGCGTTAATTGGGCAATTGCGCCAAAAGCAATAACACCTAAAGATGATAATCGCTCTGGTGAAACCATTAAAAACGCGCCATAACCTAACAGCATAATTGCTAGCACTAAGAGCTTTCGAATATTCAGTAGTTTTAGACGAAATTTCTCATAATGGCTGTGTTGCTGCTTGTTCGAACGAAACATGATTGGAAAAACAATTTCGTTACTGATCATTGTACTAAGCGCAATAGACGAAATAATTAACATCGAACTTGCCGCGGAAATTGCCCCTAAAAACGTAAATAGGGTAATAAACTCATTATGTGCAAGACCTGGCAAAAGCAATACATATGAGTCAGCGGCAACGGTGTTGCCAAGTTGTATATGACCGGCAAGACCCAAAGGTATGGCCAAAATAGCAAATATCAGTAAATAAATTGGAAATATCTTTCGGCTATATTTAGTGTCTTGCTCGTTGCGTGTTTCAACCACCATTACTTGGAATTGACGTGGCAAAGATAAAAACGCAGCCATCACAATGAATAACATGCCAACCATGGTTGTAAGGTGCGGCAAACTGAGCTGCTCACTAATATTTATTTCCGCTTGTTGCCATATTTGTACAGGTGATTCGAACAGGTAAAAACTGACGAATATAGCGACAGCAATAAATGCTAATAACTTGATTAATGATTCAAAGGCAATGGCCAACATGACGCCTGGGTGGCATTCATTTACATCAATATTGCGGATCCCGAAAATGATGGTAAATCCGGCGAGTACAAGAGATACGATTAACCCAAGTTGGTAGACGTTAACTTGTTGTTCAAATTGTAATAATTCAAAGGAATAGACGATGGCTTTCAGTTGTAATGCCATATAAGGCAATGTGCCGACTAAGGCGACAATGGTGACTAATATAGCGAGCTTGTGGGATTTACCAAAACGAGCCGCTAATAAGTCGGCAATAGAGGTTAAATTGAGTTTTAAGCTAACCCGAATAATGCGCTGGATAAAAGGCCAAGCAAACATGAACAATAAGATTGGGCCGAGATAAATTGGGATATGAGAAAATATATTGGTAGCGGCTTGCGCGGTCGTGCCGAGAAAACTCCATGACGTACAATAAACGCCGAGGGTTAGCGCATATATTATCGCTTTGGCATTGCCGTATAGCTTATGACGATATTTGTCACCTAACCATGCGACTAAAAACAACAAGCCGATATAAACAATACTTAAAGTGATCAGTTGCCAGTTGCTAAACATTTATCATTCTCATAGTTATTTGTTCAGCTGCCGATTCAGCTTTATTATCTATTTCGCCGTATGAGTATAAAATTCGCTGATATATTGCCCACCTTTAATTGTGGCAACAATACGCATTTTATATGTATCACCTTGCTTACCAGCTAGTTCTCTCAGTGGCGTAGGGTTAAACCAATAATACGGTGTGTCACTCATTTGTAGTCGATAGGTACTTGCGCTGTCATTACTGTCGACTAAAAATAGTGTTGCAGTATCTAAAGGAAAAGTCGAGTTAATGTGAGTCACACCGTCTTTATCATAGATGTTTACTTTGAAATCTTTAGAAATGAGTACGCAATCGTTATTAATGACGTCACAGCTACTTTCAACGCTTAGCGGAATTAAACGTACTTGTTCGGCTTCGTTAGCGAGATAAAAGTCCGAAGCAACATACCCACCAATGATTAATAATGGTGCCACCAGCATTGCTACTTTTGTGTGTCTATTCATTATGTTAAGTCCTTGTTAATACTTTTTTAACAGATGCTGAATTTGATTGAAAGAGTTTAATGATAATAAAGGCTCCCGAAGGAGCCTTTAGTTAGCTTTATATTGGTTGCTTAGTGAGCGTGAGCTGCACCAGAACCTTTTGGTGTACGCATATTTTCAACCATTTGTTGAATCTCTTCTGGCGCATCACCGGTGATGAACTTAGACACACCGAATGCTACTGCGAAGTTAACGATAGCACCGACTGCACCAAAGGCATTTGGTGAAATACCGAAGAACCAGTTTTGATCTAGGCCACCAAGGAATGACGTACCAGGAATAAACATGATGCCTTTATGCTGGAATACGTACAGCATAGTTACACCAATACCTGAAATCATACCGGCGACAGCAGCTTGACCACTAATCTTCTTCGAGAATATACCCATCATAAGTGCTGGGAATATTGACGATGCAGCAAGACCGAAGGCCAATGCTACCGTACCTGCGGCAAATCCAGGCGGATTTAAACCGAGATAACCAGAGACTAAAATGGATATGGTCATGACAATACGACCGGCTCTAAGCTCCGACTTTTCTGATAAGTCAGGCGTTAACACCCCTTTCATCAAGTCATGGGAAATCGAGGACGATATCGCAAGTAATAAACCGGCAGCCGTAGATAGCGCTGCGGCTAAGCCACCGGCGGCAACTAAGGCTATAACCCAGTTAGGTAAGTTTGCAATCGCAGGGTTCGCCAATACCATGATGTCACGGTCAACTTTAACCATTTCATTTTTCTCAGGGTCAGCAACGTATTGAACTTTACCGTCACCGTTTTTATCTTCAAACTTCAATAGGCCAGTTTGTTCCCAATCTTTAAACCACTGTGGACGTTCAGCATAAACCATGTTTTGACCTGCTTCAGGTTCGATGGTGTTCATTAAGTTGAAACGAGCCATTGCACCAACCGCTGGCGCTACAGTGTAAAGTAAGGCGATAAATACTAATGCATAACCGGCAGAAGAACGTGCCGCTTTCACTGAAGGAACGGTGAAGAAACGCATGATAACGTGCGGCAGACCAGCAGTACCAATCATCAGAGACATCGTATATGCGAACATATTCAATGTGCCACCCATGTTATCTGTGGTGTACTCTTTAAAGCCTAAATCGGTTACTACCATATCCAGTTTATCTAACAAGTAAACACCGCTACCGTCAGCTAAGGTGCTACCTAAACCAAGTTGTGGAATTGGATTACCTGTTAACTGTAATGAAATAAAGATTGCTGGAATGGTGTATGCAAAAATCAATACACAGTACTGGGCGATTTGCGTATAAGTAATACCTTTCATACCACCTAATACCGCATATACCCAAACCACTAACATACCGATGCCAAGACCTAAGTCATAATCTACTTCTAAGAAACGAGAGAACGCTACGCCAACACCTTTCATCTGACCGATGATGTAGGTAAGTGAAGCAATGATTAAACAAATAACCGCAACGATACGTGCAGTTTTTGAATAATAACGATCAGAGATAAACTCAGGAACGGTAAACTTACCATGCTTACGCATATAAGGAGCTAGTAGCATTGCTAATAGTACGTAACCACCGGTCCATCCCATTAAGAATACTGAGCCACCATAGCCCAAGAAAGCAATTAAACCGGCCATTGAGATAAATGACGCCGCACTCATCCAATCGGCACCAATTGCCATACCATTTTGCATTGGCGAAATACCACCACCAGCAACATAGAAATCACTTGTTGAACCTGCACGAGCCCACCAGGCTATTGCGAAGTACAAGCCGAAAGAGCCAAAGACGGCGATATAGGTATAAAGTTTTAACTCATCCATCTTATTCTTCCTCTACGTTATGCTTTTTATCTAGCTTATTCATTTTTGATGAATACCAGAATACTAATGCCACGAAGGTATATATTGAACCTTGTTGGGCAAACCAGAAACCTAGTTTGTAACCCCCAATTCGTATTTCATTTAGCGGCTCGACAAGCAATAAGCCAAAACCAAATGAAACTACAAACCAAATGACAAGGCAGATGAGTATGAGGCGGATGTTTTCAGCCCAGTAACTTTGATTACTCTCCACAATGTTCTCCTAAGAAATAATGTTGTAATTGTTTAAAAACGACGTTTTTTTATTTATAAATTTATCGTCTAAAGTTTCCGAATAAGACTTAAATACAATGAGAAAATCATCAAAAATCTTTTTCTAACTATCAACTTAGCAAGGCAAATTGCAAAAAAGTATTAGACTTTAGGCTAGTATTGGCGATCGAACATTGTAACTTTGCTGTCTATCAGATACATATAAAAGAAGACTTCGAGTAATACTTAATGGTGATTAAATGAATAATGAGCTAGGTGAAATACAAGACTTTATTAAAGCCATAGAGCCGTTTGATCAACTGCCGAATGATGCGATTGCAAGTATCGTTCGCAATATAAGTATTTGTTATGTGCGAAGTGGCGAAGCCCTGCCTCCTAATGGCGTGGAGGTACCAATGTTGTATTTTCTCCGTAAGGGCTCGCTCGCGTACTTTGGCCTTGAGAGAGGTATAGAGAGCGGCAAAGAAACTGAACATAAACGTTTGCTAGGTAAATACGGCGAGCGCGATATTTGCACGGTATTTTGCTCTCCCGATAGCCATGTCGCCATAGAGGTTGTGCCACAAGAAGATACATTACTATACGCCATTAGCTGCAGTGATCTAGCGAGTGTTATTACTGACTATCCCGATGTTGCTGCTTTTTTCAGTCAAACCGCAGCTCAGCGATTAAAAAAACAAGTACGAAAAATTAATGAAGAGGCAATTATGGCATCGACATTAATGAATACCTCGGTCAGTGATTTTTACCATAGCCCTGCTGTCACCATCGAAAATACAAGCAGCATTCAGGCAGCCGCGCAGAAAATGACTGAGCTCGGGTTTTCCTGTTTAGTCGTTGTTGAAGCGGGAACAAATAGCGAATTCCATGAACAAGGTAATGTCGTTGGTATTGTTACCGACAAGGACTTGCGTCGCCGTTGTATCGCTGTTGGTCTTGATTATCAAAAACCAGTGTCTGAAATAATGACAGGCGACCTAAAACTTATGGATATCAACCATAGTGCATACGACGCTTTGATTATGATGACCAGTGCCCATATTCATCATTTACCGGTCACCAAAAATGGCGTTCTTGCCGGTATGGTCACCGTAACCGACTTAATGAATCAAGAAGGTCTGAATGCGGTAAATATGTCGTCGACGATCAGTAAGGCCGGTAGTGTTGAAGATCTAGCCGACTTGGCAAAAATGCTGCCTAAATTGCAAATTCGGATGGCTAAATTGGGCAATACCGCCGATCACGTTGGTAAAACTATCAGTGCAATCACCAATGCAATTACCGCTAAATTAATCGCTATGGCAAAACAACAACTCGGTCCTGAGCCGGTACCGTTTGCGTGGCTCGCCGCTGGTTCGCAAGCAAGACAAGAGCAATTTGCTCACTCCGATCAAGACAATGCCTTAATAATTTCCGATGAAATGAAACCTGAAGATGATCTATGGTTTTCTAAATTGGCTAAATTTGTCAGTGATGGATTGGCTGCATGTGGCTTTATTTATTGCCCTGGTGATGTGATGGCGACCAATGCAAAATGGCGACAAACAGAATCTATTTGGCAACAATATTTTGATCAGTGGATCGACACACCAGAACCGCAGGCGTTAATGCATGGCAGTATCTTTTTTGATTTAAATACTGTCTACGGCGACGAAAGCTTACTTGCTAATATTCGTCGTAATATGCTGCGAAAAACTCAGCAAAACACCTTGTTTATTGCCCATATGTCGACCAACGCTCTGAAATTAAGGCCGCCATTAGGCTTCTTTCGAGACTTTGTATTGAGCTATAACGGCAACGATAAAAAGACATTAGATTTAAAACATAACGGTATTGCGCCGATTGTTGATCTAGCGCGAATATACGCACTACAGGAAGGCATTGTTGCGGTAAATACTCTTGAACGACTGCGACAGGCGTCAGGGACCAAGTCACTAAGTAAAGAGTCGGCAGCGAACTTAATTGATGCCTTAGAGTTTTTGGCAGCGCTCAGGTTTGAGCACCAAGCGCGGCAATTGCAAAGTGGTATTGCTGCCGATAATTATCTTTCACCAAAAGAATTATCAAGCTTAGAACGAGAGCACTTAAAAGATGCGTTTAAAGTGATTAAAGAGCTGCAAAACAGCAGGCAAACAACGTTAGCCTAAAGCAAAGAAGAGTTAAGCTTAACGGCTTAGTCTTTGTTTTATAAACAATTTAAATAACTGGACCATCGTTATGAATGCGTTACTTAATTATTTTTTCTCTCTGGAAAAGCAGCGTAAAAGACTGTTGGCAAAAGCGCCAGAGGGTCCGCTGAAGCAGTTTCTATCGATCCCATTTGTCGGTGAAAATCAAAGCATTGCTGAAACTCAGTTGTTAGCGCTAGATTTTGAAACCACAGGTTTGAATGCTAAGACCGATAAGTTATTGAGTGTTGGTTACGTTACTGTTGATCAAGGTTTAATAAAGCTCGGCCAAAGTGAACATCAAGTGGTAAGAAGTAATGGTGCGCTGTGCAAAGATAATGTCGTCATTCATCAAATAACTGATGATGAAATGGCTAACGGTGAGCCTTTGTCTGAGGTTGTTGAAAAGCTGTTACAAGCACTTGCCGGCAAAGTGATGTTAGTGCATTTTGCCAAAGTTGAAAAAAGTTTTCTACAACAAGCATGCCTTGAGCTCTATGGCATGGCGCCCGTGTTTCCAATTATTGATACCTTAGTGGTAGCAAAACGTCGTTTGGATATGCGTGATACACCATACGATCCTTCCGAGCTGCGATTGGTTAACCTTCGTGATTATTATCAACTGCCAAGTCATTGGCAACACAATGCTTTAAATGATGCCGTCGCAACGGCTGAACTATTAATGGCGCAATTACAGCATAATTACCAAGGCCTGAAGACTCCCTTAAAAAGTGTTTTAATTTAACAGCTTAACGATATAACTCCGATCCATATAAGACTAAAGTCTACCCCGTAATATCGCCATTTTAGACTTAGGTCTAATACCTTTCATAGCAATTACTCTCTAACTTAATTACAACAAAAAGTTATCTGTAGCGGTAACGATAGAAATTTCAGACTGTTTATTCGTCGTTGAAAAATCAACTTACGAGATAGAAAACACAAACTCTCAACACAGTCTAAACAAGAATTTGATGGAGACAAACATGAGTCAGAACGATTCCCAAGACATATTTTACCCAAGCCAAGAAGTGATTGATCAAGCTAATGTCAGCGATTACGAAGCTTTATATAATTATTCTGTAGAAAATCGTGAACAGTTCTGGGCTGAGCAAGCGGATGAACTTGCATGGTTTAAAAAGTGGGATAGCGTGCTCGATGAATCTAATGCGCCATTTTACAAGTGGTTTGATGGCGGTGAAATTAATATTGTTCATAATGCTATCGACCGCCATTTAGAAAATGCTAACCGCAATAAAATGGCAATTATCTGGGAAGGTGAAAACGGTCAGAAACGTAACTTCTCATATAATGGTTTAAACCGCGAAGTTTGTCAGTTTGCCAACGTATTAAAAAGCATGGGCGTTGAGAAAGGCGATGTTGTTACGATCTACATGCCGCAAATTCCAGAACTAGTTTTTGCCATGCTGGCTTGTGCCAAAATCGGTGCGGTTCATTCGGTTGTTTATGGTGGTTTTAGTACTGAAGCGTTAGCTTCTCGTATTGATGCAGCTCATTCTCGTGTATTAATTACTGCCGATGGCGGCTGGCGTCGTGGTAAGCAAATTGACTTAAAGTCTATCGCTGATGATGCGATGAAACGCTCACCAAGCATCGAAGTTTGTATCTGTGTTAAAAATAACGAACTTGATGTAGAAATGGAACCGACTCGTGATTTTTGGTTACATGATTTAAAAGCACTTCCTATTGCCGGCTCAGCCTGTGAAACAGAAAAAACAGGTGCTGAAGACCCATTATTTATCCTTTATACATCAGGTACCACAGGACAACCAAAAGGTATGGTGCATACCCACGGTGGTTATGCTGTCTATACCTCAACCACGCATCGTATGGCGTTTGATATTAAGCCACAAGATAGATGGTGGTGTGCCGCTGATCCAGGTTGGATCACCGGCCATAGCTATATTGTTTACGGTCCACTAATTAATGGCGCAACCATTATGTTGTATGAAGGTGCGCCAAATTATCCTTACCCTAACCGTTGGTGGCAGATCATTGAGAACTACGGCATCAATATTCTTTACACCTCTCCTACTGCAATTCGTGGATTAATGCGTTTTGGTGAACGCTGGCCGAAAAAACATGATCTATCAAGCTTGCGCTTATTAGGTAGTGTTGGTGAGCCAATTAATCCGGAAGCTTGGCGCTGGTACCACGATGTCATTGGTAACGGCAAATGCCCAATTATAGATACTTGGTGGCAAACCGAAACCGGCGGTTTCATGATTTGTCCATTGCCTATCACACCGCTTAAGCCAGGTAGTGCAACCAAACCTTTCTTTGGTAATGAAATCTCCGTTGTTGATGAAGACGGCAATATTGCTGCGCCAAATGAAGAAGGCAAATTAGTCATTAATAACCCTTGGCCTGGTATGGCAAGAACGGTATTTGGTGATGACCAGCGTTATGCCGACCTTTATTGGAGTAAAAAAGACGGCAAATGGCAGTATTTAGCTGGCGATAGCGCCAAAGTCGACGACGATGGTTACATTTGGGTTATTGGTCGTATGGATGAAGTATTGAAAGTGAGTGGTTATCGTTTAGGTACATCAGAAGTAGAAAGTGCTTTGGTTAGTCACCCGCAAGTCACTGAAGCAGCTGCTGTTGGTTTACCTCATGAACTTAAAGGTAATGCGATTCATACCTACGTGATTTTACAGGCCGGGTTAAAAGGCGATAAAGCCTTAGAGCAAGAATTGAAAGCTCATGTCGGTTCGGAAATGGGCAAGATTGCAACCCCTGAACGCGTCGAGTTTGTTGAATCGCTACCGAAAACTCGTTCTGGAAAAATCATGCGCCGTGTACTGAAAGCCCGTGCACTTGGCCAAGACGAAGGTGATTTGAGTACCCTCGAAGAGTAAAAAAAATAATATTTAGCACACAGCGAAAACTTAAATTCAAAAAAAACAAAGGCAGGGATACACCTGCCTAATATAAACAAAAGATCGCTTAACAGGCCAAGCAGTATCACCTTAAGGCGAATGGGAGCAAAAACAATGTTAAATCGAAATAAACTTGCACTAGCAACCTTATTAGCAGCGACCGTTGGTAGCGCTCATGCTGCTTATGTCGTCAAAGTAAATGACACGGATACACTGACATTTGGTGGTTATATACAAGGTGATATACGGTATGTTGATGGTGATGCACAATCGCCTTTAACTACGGATGACTTTTGGATTGGTCATGTAACAAAAGATGATGTTTCTAACGTAAATTTTAACGCCAATTCAACGCGTTTTAATACTAAGTATGTTAGCGGCGATCTTACCGGCTTTATTGAAATGGATTTTTACGGTGGTGGCGGTAATGAAAAATTAACGAACTCAAGCCATCCACGATTACGCCATGCATTTATCAAATATAAAAACTGGACTGTAGGTCAAACATGGTCAACGTTTATGAACACGAGTTCATTAGTTGAAACCGCAGACTTTGGTGGCCCACTTGTTGCTTCTGCGTTTATTCGTCAAGATCAAATTCGATATACCAATGGCGGTTTTCAAATAGCTATTGAAAACCCAGAATCTTACGGTGGAGAAACCGCCGATACAGGTGCCTACGGCGATCAAGATTCGGTACCAGATATTGTTGGTAAATATACTTTAAAAGGTGATTGGGGTAATGCGGCAATCTCTGCTGTTGCAAAGCAGCTAAATACTGTCGGTGGAGAATCTGAGACTGGTGTTGGTTACGGTATCTCTGGTCGCATCAATTCGTTTGGTAAAGATGATTTTCGCTTCGCATTTCACGGTGGCAATACAGGTCGCTACGTAGGCGCTGCAGCTGCAACAGATTTAGTTGGCGAAGAAGTTGAAGAATCAACGGTTATTATGGTTGCATATCGTCATTTCTGGACAGAAACTATGCGTACCAATGTATTCTACGGTAGTCATGAAACAGATGAATCAGATAGAGAGCGTACTCATTGGGGAGTGAATATATTCAACAATGTTACCAAAAAGCTACAGTACGGCTTCGAAGTAGGTAACTTCGAAGCAGCAGATTTAGATGCCGATTCTAATTATGCGCAAATATCTGTGAAATATACTCTTTAGTATAGGAAGTTATTCTCCCGTATGTCACCCAAGCGCAAGCTAAAAGCGGGATTTTTTAGGAAGGCATATGCCTTCCTTTTTTTATGCCGAAAATTACTTAACGCGGGAATCAAAGAAGACATTTAATTATCTGCTAATCATTAGGCTGGGCTATTAGTTCGACACCGGTGTCTTATTCATATAAGTAGACTAATAACTGGCTTTAACTGCTTCGACATTGCTCGAACTAGTAGTGCTAAATTTCATTTCAGTCGTCTACATAAGCCTCTTGCTCAATATTTTAAGTCAAAGTTTTAGTCTAAGTTTTTAGTCAAAGTTTTTGGGAGCCCCAAGCTTGATATCTAGCATTAGCTTATAAATCATACAATTTAATTTTTTTACTTTCTGGATAACGTGGTCATTGACTTAAACCTTTGTGAGACATTGACCATAGCTACAAGTGTTATTAACGGAATGTTAACCTACCATTTACAAAAATACTTATATAAAACAAAGGGTTATCTTTTGAGTCTTTTTCTGTTGTTATGTTTTTGTAAGATATGTCCATTGCAACAATCAAGGAGTAACGTAAACTTAATATCAGTTACAGGATGTGACTAACAAGAAATCGAAAATAGGAAATTTGGTAAGGATGCTATAAGGAAGCTTAACGGATTATTAAGCCAATCAGGAAGATTAGTTAACACGGAAAGTGTCCCGCAAGGGTTTATGGATAGCCAATAAAGTGTCATGAAGACCAAAAACAAACATTTTGGTATGGAAACACAATTTATTATGGATGATAAGCAAGGATATGCAGGGCTGGAATACCAGAACAAATGACAAATTGAATTGTCAAAAGGCGATAGTTTCTATCGCCTTTTTTTTGTCTCACACATCCATGTGTTCACCCTTTCAGGGTAGCTTCGCAAAGAAAAACTATTCCCGATAGTTTTTTGTCTCACACATCCATGTGTTCACCCTTTCAGGGTAGCTTCGCAAAGAAAACTGTTCCATACAGTTTTGGGTTCTATTATCAAGTCGCCAACGTCTCAGAAAAAAGATTTTAAAGTTTAACTAATGCTGCATGTAATCGTCAGTTACAAAGAATATTGAACGAAAACTAACAGTTTTGCCTAACTTTAGCGTAAAATGTAGATAATCTATTGTTATCTAAGAATGTTATGAGCAGAACTAAAAAATCACGTAAGCCAGGACGTATAAAACCGTCAAGCGCACCAGCCTCTATTGTTGGCGAAAGAGAGCCTAGAGCTCGTAAGAAATCAGGTAATAAAGCTGGAACTCGTCAAACAGTTGCTAATGTTGAACGCAATCCAAAGCAAGAGACTGTGGATAAAGACCCACGTATTGGCAGCAAAAAACCGATTGATTTAGGCATTTCACTAAAACCTCAAGTTAAAAAACCTAAAGCTAAATCTGAGCAATCAGCGCCTATAGCTGCGATTCGTGTTGCTGAAGAAACGACTCAAGTTGATCAAACAGAGTTATTGGAACAAGAATTACTAGCGATAGAAAGTAACCAAGAGCTACAAATTCTTGCCGCTAAAGTAGACGCAGGCGAAGATGTTTCTGAGCAAGAAGCTGAATTACTGGCGACAAGCCTAGAACGTTACCAACAAATTATTGACCAACTTGATTTAGCAGGTTCAGATGAAACTGAACAAGAAGCTATTGAAAATTCGGCAAGTGACGACGAAGACGACCTACTAGATAAACTCGACGACTTAGATCTATCTGAATTTAAATAACAGGCTAAAACATGACAACAACCATGATTCTATTATTGTGCGTGGCTGCCGTTGTGATTTTTTCACTGGCAACCTATGCAACAGTCTTATTGCTTAAATTACGCGAGCAAAATAAGCAACAACTTGCATTGGCGGAAGAGCAAAGACTCAAACATAACGCTAAAGACTTGAAAATCATCAATTCAGTAGTGTTAATTGGCAAAGCCATGGAGCAAGAGCAGTGTGAGATTTCAGAAGGGTGTTGGCGATTATCTGTGTTGATTGAATCTATGGAAAATGGCTCAGAAGAAATACAAACTCAATTTCCTGCTATATTTAAGTTATATAGTAAAATCAAACATATGCCGATTTTAGATGCTCGTAAAGAGTTAACTAAGAAAGATAGGTTAACTCTTGACTTAGAGCGTATGGGCCATGAACAAGAATTTGAGTCTGCGGTAATGTTGGATGTTAAAAACCTAGTTCCTTATGCTGAGAATTTACAACAGGAGCTAAATCAACAATAAAAATAGAAAGGGAGCTGAATAATGTCTGAGCAGCTGAAAAGTGAATTCACCAAACGCATTATTGAATTACAATCTAGAGTTTCGTCAATCCATGAAGACTTTGCCGACGGAAGAGCCGCAGATTGGTCAGAACAAGCCGGTGAACGTGAAAATGATGAAGTGTTAAACGCACTCGAATCAGAAGCTAAGATTGAAATCCAGCAACTTTCTAATGCCATTACTCGAATCGACAATGGCTCCTATGGTGTATGCATGGATTGCGGCGAAGAAATCGCGGCCAAACGATTAGAAGTTCAACCATCAGCGACCAAATGTATACAATGTGCAGACTAGTTCTGCACCAATCCAGTTAAACCAATTTCATCGCTTTATGCATCTGCAAATGTTAATCAATTGCTAAATGATTGCGCTCGATCAATAAAAAATTATGTCGTTTCGATAGAATGACAAACTTAAAATAGTAATAGGTTTGTTTGATGTCATCTAAAATGTTTTCCCCTGAATTATTGTCTAAATATAACGTAAGCGGCCCTCGCTATACCTCTTATCCTACGGCGCTTGAATTTCATTCAGACTTTTCTGAAAATGATTTTGTGCAAGCTGTTGAAAATTCAGAAAATAACAATTTGTCTCTCTATGTTCATGTGCCATTTTGTCATAGCCTTTGCTATTACTGTGGTTGCAACAAGATTGTTACTCGTCATAGTGACAAAGCAGATGAATACCTCGATTATTTGTTTAAAGAAATTGAATCGAGAGCACCTTTATTCAAAAGCCATAAAGTAAAACAGTTACATTGGGGGGGCGGCACACCAACATTTTTAACCAAACAACAAATCAGTCGATTAGTTGATAAGTTAAAGTCGAGTTACGATTTTGATGAACAGTTAGAAATGAGCATTGAAATTGACCCAAGAGAAATTGAATTAGATTTAATCGACCACCTATACGAAGTTGGTTTTAATCGTATCAGTATCGGTGTTCAAGATGTTGATACGAAAGTTCAAAAAGCGATTAATAGAGAGCAGAGCACAGAGTTTATTATTGATCTAGTTCAACGTGCTAAGGCTGTTGGTATCAGCTCGGTTAATATCGATTTAATTTATGGTTTACCCCATCAAACACCGGAGACATTCGCCAACACTATCGCTGCGGTTAAATTAATTGATCCAGACCGAATTTCATTATTTAGTTACGCCCATCTACCAAGTCGCTTTGCGGCACAACGCAAAATCCGTGACCAATGGTTGCCAAATGCTGAGCAAAAATTAACATTGATGCAATACGCCATTGAGTCGTTTTTAGACTTGGGCTATGAATTTATTGGTATGGATCATTTTGCAAAACCTAACGATGAATTGGCGATTGCTCAACGTGAAGGAAAATTGCACCGAAATTTCCAAGGTTATACGACACTTGGAGAATGTGATTTATTAGCGTTAGGCGTGTCTTCTATTAGCGCTATTGGTCAAAGTTTTAGTCAGAATAGCAAAACCTTAAAAGAATATTATCAAGCAGTTAATGAAAAAGGTAACGCCCTTGAAAAAGGTATTGCGACCACAATTGATGATACGATTCGCGCCCATGTGATCAAAGAGTTGATGTGTAATTTCAGTATTAATAAAATTAGTGTCAGTGCTCTTTATAACATTAGTTTTGATGACTACTTTGCTGACGACTTATTAAGCCTTAATACTTTTATTGAAGATGATTTGGTAACGATCACCGATGATGAAATTATTGTTGCTGAAAAAGGACGCTTATTGATCCGTAATATTTGCATGTCGTTTGACGCATATTTAAAGACGAAATTACATCAACAACGATTCTCTCGTGTGATTTAATATTCATAATTCAGTGCTGACAGTATTAGTCTGTACTGACATCACCTAAACAAAAGCTAGAGCCAGCACTGTGAATAAGCAATTGCTGGCTTTTTTCATGTTCTACTATATCGGCTAATTCTGCCCACTGATAAAACACATTACGATGAATGCTCGCCATTAGATTACGACGAATGTTGATACTCAATTGGCCATTACTATCGATAACCAATGGATGTTCGTCATTAAGTAAAACCCGATCACCTAAGTTCGTTGTCAATTCCATCGTTGCAGGCTCTATATCTTCAAGCCATTGCCAAGACGTAACCACAAAAGGTAACTGTTCTACCTTAATCTTAATTTTCTCTACTGGCGTTACCAAAAAGTATTCGTCGTCTTGATATTTTATCACGCTGGCAAATAGCTTTACTAAGCGTAACCGTTCAATGGCGCTGCCGTTATAGTGCCAATCACCATTTGCTTTGATAATAATATCTATCTCACCGCAATATGGTGGATCCCACTGTTCAACTGGAGGAAAGGCGCTTTCTTGGTCGGCAAGTTGCTTACGGATACTTTCAAGAGACATAGTGGTGTTTGATAGTAGTTAATTGGTAGATTAATTATAGCACTCGCCACGTTTGGCTCGTGCTATGCAAAATTAAGCAGCGAAATGGGTAACCTTGTTTTTACCGTTAGCTTTTGATTCGTACATCGCTTCATCGGCTTTTTTGATGACCGATTCTAAGTCATCATCTTCGGTTACTTGTGCTAAGCCAAGACTCACTGTGGTTGAAAAACTATGGCCATCGAAATCAATTACACATTCTTCAATCGCTTTACGAATACGTTCTGCCAAGTTATAAGCATCACCTAGCGAGTTATTATGACACCCGATCATAAATTCTTCGCCACCAATACGACCACAAAAATCACTGGCACGGATCATAGTGCGGGTAAGTTCTGCTACTTCGACTAATGTTTGGTCACCGGCAGGATGCCCATATTGGTCGTTGATTAACTTGAAGTTATCGATATCAAAGGCAATGAATGTTAAAGGCTTTTGTTGGCGATTTGCTTGGGCAATAGCCATCTTCGCTAGATTCATAAAAGCGCGACGATTTGGTAGGTGAGTAAGCATATCCGTACGCGCTTCAAACTCAGCTTGTTCTTTAGCGGCTTTAAGCATCTGATTTTGACGCTTCACTTGTTCTTGCAATGCGTAAGCTTGTTCATAAGCATCAGTGATTGAATCGATGTCTTCAGCTGACCCTTCACTAAAGTGAATTTTTGCTTTGTTATACATCGCCCATAATAAACAAATTAATTGCGCTAACATGCCAACCGTTGGTAAATAAACTAAACCATAAGTTGGTTTAACATACCCCCAAGACTGTAAATTAAGAACCAGTAATGTGACGAAAAATAGCGACTTAGCTAGGATCATCGTCGACATTTGTTTTTCACCTTTTACGCCACAATAAATTGCAGTAATTATCGCAACAGGGAAGGTGAAAATTGCTAATTGTTGAATATCCATGGCTAATTCATGGAAGCCTATAATGGCTACCGGCAACGCAATTAGAGCTAATAGCAAAGTCAGATGTAGAATTTTATCGGCGAGCAAAGAGTGATATGACGCATTACTGTAAGCTCGAATAAATTGAATACCAGCAGCCATCATAACCACCATAGAAATAGTGCCGAGCGGATGGTAATCAAGATTTGGAATATAAAGGTTAAGGATGCCGGTAACTAAGCCAAGTACCGGAAATGAACTCAGTGCAAATAAGCTATACCAAAGGAAGAACTTTTCTTTTAAAACCCTAAATAGAACAAGGCTAATAAATGACGATACGATGATGAAACAAAACACAATACCGAAGATGATGTGCTCAACATTCGAAGCATGTACTAAATTCGCTGTTGACCAAATTCTAAAATCAGTAAACCTAACGGTGGCAATATCGCTATAGGTTTCAATTAATAATTCTTTACTTTCATTTGGCTCAAGATTGAGCGGTAACGCCACTCTCGGCGTTGAAATCTCTCTTTGATTAGACGTGTCACGAAGATCATTCTTTACTAAATTAAAGGCGCTATTGCTGCCGGATAAACGTTGGTATAAAACCACAGTAGATGGCTGATTAAACGGGTATTCAATATATACGGTTAAGTTTTTATCAGTGCCGTTTCTAACGACTAATTTGCTCCATACAGAACCTGAAGTTTTTTCTAACCAAGAATTGATATCGGCGTCGGCGGCAATAAATTTATCAGAATTGGCAACACTTTGAGCAGTTAAGGTAGAATCTTTATCGATTAAGTAGGCACTGTTCGCGCTGACAGATATGCCTTGCTCATTACCATTAAGTACGATTGTCGGTAAGCTATTTTCGGCATAACTAGCCACGCTAAATAAAGCGATAATAGTAATGCAAAAAGTAGAAATGAATTTATTTAAATACGACATATAATTATTGTTATTAGTTACATTCTTATAATATTGGTTCGTAAACCAATATGTAATCTTATTTGTACGTTGTCATACGTTAACTAATCTAGCAGATTTAGAAGCAAATTGTAATTTAGTCTCATAAAAAAGCTGAGATATTAACCAGACTAAAAATAAATTGATATGATTTAATGATACAGGGTTGAATGTTTTAGGCGATCTATATACAATCCGCGCACTGTTTCAAACCTTGATGCAGCTGTTTATTCTAAACATCAGTGGTGGCTATAGCTCAGTTGGTAGAGCCCCGGATTGTGATTCCGGTTGTCGTGGGTTCAAATCCCATTAGCCACCCCACTTTCTCAAATTAATTTAAACTTTATTCATTAGAATCACTTGTGATTCCGACTTACAATTTCCGTGAGGTTCAAATCCCATTAGCCACCCCACTTTCTCAAATTAATTTAAACTTTATTCATTAGAATCACTTGTGATTCCGACTTACAATTTCCGTGAGGTTCAAATCCCATTAGCCACCCCACTTTCTCAAATTAATTTAAACTTTATTCATTAGAATCACTTGTGATTCCGACTTACAATTTCCGTGAGGTTCAAATCCCATTAGCCACCCCACTTTCTCAAATTAATTTAAACTTTATTCATTAGAATCACTTGTGATTCCGACTTACAATTTCCGTGAGGCTCAAATCCCATTAGCCACCCGGTAATCCCCCCATTTTCTCAAATTAATTTAAACTTTACTCATTAGAATCACGGGTGATTCCATTCTCAGTTTCCGTGAGGTTCAACATTGTAAACAGTCATTTTATTTAATTATTTTAAAAACCACCTTTTAGTTTAATCAAACTACCATTAATATAGTTAGTCGATGAAAAGTAAGGTTAAAAGTAATGAAAAAAGATATAAAACAAATACAAAATGCCCAATTAGGTATTTTAGAGCAGTTACTAGCGGTGTTTAAAGAACATAACCTCAATTATATTGCTGTTTGTGGAACGTTACTTGGTGCTTATCGACATAAGGGCTTTATTCCTTGGGATGACGATATTGATCTTGGTATGCCAAGAGAGGACTATGACAGGTTTTTAAAGATGCAGAATGACATGCCTGACAATTTGTTTATTCAACATTACTCAACCGAATCAACCTACCCTTTATATTTTGCTAAGGTTCGTTTAAATGGTTCTCGTTTTGTAGAGCGACGTTTTAAAACCTTCGATATTCATCATGGTGTCTACGTAGATATTTTTCCATTAGATAATATCGATAAAAGTACAAATACAGAGAGTAAATTTAAGCAACTAGAAAAATGCTCTGATAATTTTCGTCGCAGTTTAAAACCATATAAGAAGTGGTTATATTTTCTTACGAACCCTTTTAAAAATGCCAAATCATATTTTGCTGAATATGACAAAGTTAGCCAAAGCGATAATGATAAAAGTGTAGATAAGATTGGTTACCTTTTACTGCATGATTATTTTGACGTTCAGGAAAATTGGTCTGAGCACCAGCTTCCTTTCGAACATTTAATGATAAATGTTCCTCATAACATCGAAAAATATTTAGAATATAAATATGGCAACTATATGGAACTGCCAGCAGAAAAAGATAGAAAAACCCATAATATTATTGAGTTCTCACTTTAGTTAGTGTGACTTGTATAAGTCTTTATATTTTGCGGTGATTTATTATTTAAAGCTCGAGTTTAAATAATAAATCACTCTAAATCCTTTTACTAATAAAGCTTTCTAATGTGGATTTAAACTTTATAGAATTTATCTAACTTACCTTGTTTAGCCAGTGATTCGTATTCTTCAAGATCGTCCACAGAATCAATTTCTAGCCAGCCGTTATTTACTAATGCTGCTTTTGTCTTCCAACCGGCATCAATTAATGACTGCAAAAAGCTTGTCATGTACATATTGTCGAAGTCTTTTCCGTCAAAACTAGCGTTACGATCGAGCTGTTTATAAAAAGCTACAAAGTCAGATATTTTATCGGCACTAATTTTAATCAGACCAGTGTATTGACCTTGTATGCGATCGTAGTTTTCAGGCTTTTTACCTAACTCAGTTACATAACCAGCATCATTCATGACCAAAGTTTCAGCATCTTCTAAAGGATTTTCCAAACGCAATGACCATAAGTCACGCCATTTTTTATCAATCATTAATGCGATCTCACCGTCACTTTCTAACAGTGTAGTAAGGTTAATATCGTCATAAACAATATCGCCATAGGCAATGATTAAATCACCTTCTTGTTCGATAAAATCTAATGCACAAAATAACGTGCTAACCATATTTGTCTGGTTGTAACGCGGATTCAACGAGGTTGGGTATCCCAATGTTTCGATTTGTTCAGCTCGATAACCGGTAGCGATATGAATGTCAGTAATTCCCTGGCGTTTTAAACAAGCGATTTGTCGCTCAACCAGAGACGTACCAAGTAAAGGCACCATACATTTAGGTTTATCATTGGTCAAAGGGCGTAAACGTGTACCTTCGCCGGCCGCTAATATAAGAACTCTAGTCATAATAAAAATCTTTTTAGTAATTGAATATCAAGGTTAGTGAAATTTTCTTCGCGCTCAGGGTGCCACATGATCCCTAAAATCTTTGAGCTAATACTATAAAAGGCTTCAATATTGCCTCCATCATCGTAAGCTAGTGGCTCTAATGATTTAGCAAGACCGTCATTTGGTACGCAATAATTGTGAAAACTATTAACTGTTTTAGGTAAATCAAAGCCTTTTACATTGGAAGTTATTGAATGGCGCTGACCAACATGACCTTGAGTCTTAGCTAAAGCTCCACCCATAGCAAGGTTTAATACCTGCATTCCTCTACAAACACCGATTAGAGGAATATTAGTCTCAAGTGCTTTAGCAATAATAGCGTTTTCAAACTCGTCGCGCTCTGGTGCTGCATCTGAGGCCTCGGGATTTAAAGTCGTTATAGAATTACCGCCGCTTAAAATAATAGCATCAAGTTGCAAGGCTGTTACAAGAGCTTCCACCATATCTTCAGATACGTTTGGCAAAGGTATCGGCAAAAAACCTAACTGGATAATCAAATTTGACCACTGTTGATCAAGACAATCGCGGCGTTCGCCGTAGCTTTTTACAACTTCAACTCTCTGAGTAATGCCTATACGTTTCAATCTATATTCCTAATAAGTTGATTGCCGCAATCTAATTCAACCATGCGCATAGCTGAAATTTCTTCATAGAGTTTTTCTCCTACCCCAATTGCGGCTGGTAGGCCTATTTCTGCGGCACGAATGGCCATATGTGAATTAGCCCCGCCAAATTGAGTGATCAATCCGGTAATGCCGTGACCAAATAACCAATCATAGCCAGGGTCAGCTTGCGGAATAAGTACAATCTTACCGTTAAGGTCTTCTTCCTGGTGATTATCAAGGCTCTGTGTAGTGCCTTCCACACGGCTAGAGGTAACGAAGTTTGGTTGCGATGCTAAGCGTTCAAAACAAAATAAATCGATGTCTTGCTGAATAAACGACGGTAGCTCAATCACCGAGGTGGTTGCGTAAGACTTTTGACGCATTTTAATCAAATCATTTATGTCAGATAACGTCGATAAGTTCAGCTTAACATGCTTTAAATCATTAAATGTTACAAACGCTAGGTCTTCTCTATTCAATTCATATTGAGCGCCGAGTTCAACACAATAATCTAGAGCACGACTTAAGTTTCGTGTAAATTCAAATTTAACATACTCACGTGATTGTATTGATTCAATTAAGTATGTAACGAGCTGCTCAGACGATATGTCCGAGCCTAGTTCCGTTAACATCTGAGTAAATGCCAACAACTCTTGTTCAGTAAAAGAAAAATCTGTCTCTTTATGTTCATTTGCATCATTTTCTGAGACCAAATAACGAGCGGGGTCTTCCCAGTAAGCTTGAGCTGTAATGTCATAAGTACCAGGTCTTAAATGGCCATATTTATTGATAAGGTCTTGCAATTCAATATCACCGTTAGCGTGTTGGTGTTTATCTTTACTAAATTCTCCAGCAACAGTGGCAAAGCTATTTAAAAATTCCAGTCTACGCTCATCGGTTAATAAGTCGTTTTCAATAAAGGCTTTCAATAACGATGTAGCCACAAATCCAGCTCTTGCTGCATGAGAGAATGCTAAAGTGCCAAAACGTTTACAGTCATCCAATAAGGTATATATTTTATCGATTGTCGATAAATTACATGCATCGATAACTTTGCGTCGTTCATTCAATACAGTGATTGATGCAGTATCATCAGATAAACGTTCTAAAGCATTACAGGTGATATCCTTAAGCGCTGATTCTAAATTTTCTATGTCCGATTTTAATACGCCATAAGGTAAAAGACGTGCTTCGGCTTTGGCAGTAAATCCAGGAGTCCAAACGGTAAAAAGAACGTCAAATTCAAGCTTGTCATGATACTGAGGATTGTCCGCTAATATCTCAAGGTAAGCATTGGCTAGTCGCTCTGCTGTTGCGTCAGATAAAGACGCCGGGATGAATGAGTTTATACTTGCGCGACAATCAATATATGGTTGACCACATAAAGAAACTAATAACGGTGAAGGATTAACATCTCTATAACCAAACTCGGCACGTTGTTTAGCCCAAACGTCATTAGTAATTAAATGTCTATATAAGCTAAACGCTAGAGGTTTTGGTCGAGTACCAATAATTTCTGCAGGGTTCCAATCAGGCATATTGGCAAAAATCGTTTTGTTGCCATAAACAAATGGAGATGCAGTTTGTTGCCTAGAAAATTGCTTTGAAGCATGTGCTAACTGAGAGTTAACCATTTTTTCATCGACACTAAAATCATCATGGTTTACCGTGATAGGACGCACTTGGAATATATGCACCATACCAGTTTTGGCGATAGCAAATTCAATGTCTAATTTATCAAAACCTAATAGCTGCTCTAATTCCTGTATTGCGACTAATACAGGCTGTAGCTCTGGCGCGACTTGTTCTAACTTTTCTGACGCAGCACGATTTAATAATACCGTTCGTAAATCACAATGAGTACCAGCGGTAACTGATTCAGTTGACTGAGTTTTATCATCAAAGTTGAAACGGTAGTACGGAGAACCAGACTCTAAATCACAGGTGAAAACAACACCTGCTGCTTGTACATCGCTTAAATACTCTTGCACGAGAATTTGGTCATCACCAGCTTGTGGTTTTCCAAATGAAGTGATCACATCGTCGACGGCATTTTGTACGCTATTATCATCGCTGCCATCGACATTTAATATACTTTCAAATCCGCCAGCATTCGAACTATACCAATTGTCCTCACCCTTTGAACTACTGCGCACAACGAGACGTGCACCATTAAATTTAAGCTGAATATCTTTAAGTACTTTGTTCTGGTCAAGTTGCCAATCTAGTGAAGTAAAGCTGACTTGGCTGCCAATGTGGCTATGTTTTACTAAAGGCTCTAATCGGGCTAAGGTTTCAGATTTTGTGCCGAGAATAAAGTGAGCGATATCTCTTGCGGAGTTAAATTCTGCCCAGTGGCCAGCAACATCGTGCGTAGCGATAGAGTAACCGCTCTTCTCTAAATAATGAATCAAGTCTATTAAGGTTCGTCCAACATCACCTTCAGCGAGTGTTGGCAGCAATTGTGCAATTGCCGGTGAGAAATGTATTAACCCAGTAAATTCTACAACTTGGTCATTAATAACAATAGTTTCAGCAGATTGGATATCTGTTTCAGAACGAGATTCATACCTTTCTTTCCAGCAGCTATCAATGGCGAATACTATGTCGGCATCAACCTTGACTAACTCTTCAATATTGCTTTTACGAAATACCGTATCAGAATAAGCGACTAGGATAGAGTTACCGGTAAATTGTGTTCTTAAGAAAGTATGTAGAACACTGTGTTGTTCCCAATCAGGGATAACTTGATATTTAAGAAAGGAATAATCTTGAATAACTTCTTCAACATTATAGCCGCCTAAAAACGTAATGTTTTCTACATCGACAACTGATTCTAGGCTGTGTAATTGCCAATCCATAGCTTTGGTATTTAACGCTATAGATCTAAGCGCTGCAGGTTTATGACCTTGTGCTGGTCGACCAGCACCTAAGAAATACATTTCCAATTTATTTAGATTCTCTTATTTGGGCGAATATTTTTTGTAATAAACAAGTTTTATGCTGAAATAATTATAACATAAGAAAATATCTAAGTGATTTTCTTATGTTGTAATTATTCGTTAATGATAAGTAGCTTAATTATAAACTTAAATCTAGACAAGATTGCTTTTCTTCAAGAGTGCAGCAATAGTGATTTTTGTTATATATTTTATTTTTCCGTCTATATGTTCAAGCAATAGTTTTGCTGACTGACTTCCTATTTTATAGGTGTCTTATTTGAGCACTGTAATTGGCACCTTAAAAAATTCGGCCATAGGAATTTCATCGAAACCAATTAAGGAAAAATCCTTTACCACTATAAGATTCAGAGGTTCGATTGCTTATAGGAAGTCGGTAGTAATGGCTAAATGCTGAGTGAAAAAAACGTTGGTGGTTCAGATAAAGTGAACATTTTCGCCAATGGTTGGTTGAAACCGCTTTCTCTGCTCCAGTATTGGGTGAGGTTTTCATCAATAGGTAAATTGTATTGCTTTAGTGCTTAGACATAAAAATACCCCCAGTAATTGGATAGTCCAACTATTGGGGGTCACTTCACGAAGCTGCTTTTTTACTTTAAATGTGACGTTTACTTAAGAGATGACATATATTCAGATAATACTTGAATGTCTTCGTCAGTAAGTTTTGCTGCAATTCCTGTCATCATTGAGTTCATATCGTTATTACGAGAACCATCGCGGAATTTAGCCAATTGCGATTTTAAGTAATCAACATTTTGAGTTGCAATTGTTGGGAAGCCGGCAAGTGCAGAACCTTTACCTGTGCTACCGTGACATGCTATACAAGCTGTAATGCCACGAGTTGCGTCACCGCCTTGATATAACTTCTCACCAACAACGTTACTTTCAACAGCTGAAGGTGTTGCTTTTTGGCTTGCGAAATAGGCTGCTAAGTTTTGCATGTCATCTTCAGATAACATTGCTACTTGACCAGCCATTACAGGGTCATTACGACCATCTGGGCCTGCTTTAAAGTCAGCCAGTTGTTTTGCTAAATACTGTTCATGTTGACCAGCAAGCTTTGGATAAACAGGAACCATGGCGTTACCATCGGCGCCGTGACATGCCGCACATACAGCAGCTTTTGCTTTACCCGCTTCAACATCTCCTACAAATGTTAACTTTTCAGCTGAAGGTTTAGCAGCCACTACAGTTGCTACCGCTTCTGGATCCTTAAAGTATGCACCAATATCCATGATATCTTGTTTAGTTAAGTTTTTTGATACGGCATTCATTGACGGGTCTACACGCTCGCCAGAATTAAAGGCTGTTAATTGCTTTTCAATGTACTCTGGATGCTGAGCGGATAAGTTCGGGTTGATTAGAACTTTAGAGTTACCTTCGTCACCATGACAAGCAACACAAGCTGTAATACCACGAGCAACATCACCGTTTTCATATAAACCTTTACCGGCAGATGCATCGCCTAACATTACAGGCGCGGCTGGCGCTGGAGTAGCAACGGCAGTAGAATTAGATGCAGTATCAGTTGAAGTACTTGCCGCAGCTTCGCCGCTACGTGAGAATGAAGCGAAATAAGCTGAAATATCTGCCATATCTTGATCTGAAAGTGCTGCTGCCATAGGCTTCATTACTGCGTCAGGACGTGAGCCATCTTTAAACGCAGCTAATTGCTTGGCAAGATAATCAGCGTGTTGACCAGCTAGGTTAGGATACATATCAGTAATACCAATACCATTTGCACCGTGACATGCTGCACACGCTGCTGCTTTGCTTTTACCTGCTGCTGCATCACCAGCGGCGATTGCATTACCAAGTAAACCAAAACCTAAGATCGCTGTAAGTAGGATTTTTTTCATAGAGTTTCTGCCTGTTTTCATTCAGAGTTTTATTTGCGTTGCCACATAACTCTTTTATTAGCACTTTAGATATAAAAATTAACGGTATTTTACACAATTCCCGCGTTAGTGTAATGGTTATTGGTGAAAATATGGAAAATTAATTGTAATTGCCCTCAGATCTGAGCCATTACAAAAAAACTATGTCTTAAATGTTCAAAAACAAGATATAATTGAACAAGTTATTATTTTTGTTTTTTATGGTGGGATCTATTTTGACAACTCCTCAGGTAAACCTGCATGTGGCAAAGTTTGAGCTTAGTGCTCCAGATATTCGTCGCCTGCCTGAAGATAGTGGTATTGAAGTTGCCTTTGCTGGCCGTTCAAACGCTGGTAAAAGTAGTGCGCTTAATACTCTAACAAATCAGAAGTCATTAGCGAGAACCAGTAAAACCCCTGGTCGAACGCAATTAATTAATGTTTTTGATATTCGTGAGAACCGTCGTCTTGTCGATCTTCCGGGTTATGGCTTTGCTAAAGTACCACTGGAAATGAAAAAGAAGTGGCAAAAGGCTTTGGCAGAATATTTAGAAAAACGCTTGAGCTTAAAAGGCTTAGTAGTTCTTATGGATATTCGTCATCCGCTTAAAGATTTAGATGTAGATTTAATTCAGTGGGCAAATGACTGCCAATTACCTGTTTTAGTGTTGTTAACCAAAGCTGATAAATTAAAACCAGGCAAAAGAAATTCTGAAGTACTACAGGTTCGTAAGAAAACTAAGAGTATGCACAACAATATTAAGGTGCACGCGTTTTCATCATTAACTAAAGTGGGTTTAGAAACTGCTACTAGTATAATCAGTGATTGGTTTATCAATCTTGAATATCAGCAAGTTGCCGACGGTGATGATGATCAGCAAGAAGATTTTGTCGAAGAGTAAAAGTTTTCATAAAATCGAATGAAAGAAACCAGCGAAAGCTGGTTTTTTGCTTTTAGGCGTCGCTCTTCTTGACGTATAAGGACATATTAATGCAGTGATCACATGGATGTGAAAGAGCTGTCATCCATGAAGCCTTGGAAACATGAGTAGGCGTCGAATTTATTACCATCCATGGCAATTCGACATATGATGTATAGGATATACGAATGCCGAGATCACAGGGATGTGAAGGAACGGCCCTACTTCCTGTGAGGCGTCGCTCTTCTTCATCCATGAAGCCGCGACATACCTACTTCCCTGTAGGCAAAAAAAAACCGACGCAAATGCATCGGTTAAAATAAGCTTATGGGGAAGCTCAAACAAAAGTTATTACAACAAGATTCCGTTAGGAATGATTGTAGTTTAGAGTCTTTATTCTACAAAGTAAAGTATTTATTCTAAGTTTTATTACATTTCTTTGTTTATTTTGTAAAAAAAAAGCAAAATATTTCGAATTTAACGAATATTTTGCATTTTTTACTGCTTTTTTGTAATAAAGTTACAAAATTATTGTGTTGCTCTTATTTAGTGAGCTTGTTGCCAATTGTCGCCAACACCAGCTTCTGAAATTAATGGTACGTTTAATTCCACCGCATTATCCATTATCGCAACCAACTTATCTGTGGTTTCGGTCAAAATATCTTCCGGAATTTCGAAAATCAATTCATCGTGAACCTGCATCGTCATTTTGATGCGTTTATCCGCGCCATTTTGTAACCATGCATCAACATCAATCATTGCTTTTTTGATAATGTCGGCGGCAGTACCTTGCATAGGTGCATTGATAGCAGCGCGCTCTGCTGCTTGTCGACGCATACCATTTCTTGCGTTAATTTCTGGCAAGAATAAACGTCGACCAAATAACGTTTCAACATAACCTTGCTCTTTGGCAAGCTCGCGAGTACTTTCCATGTATTCTAAAACACCAGGATAGCGCTCAAAATACTTATTCATGTATTCTTGCGCTTGATTACGAGGAATATGTAATTGTTTGGCTAAGCCGAATGCCGACATACCGTAAATTAATCCAAAGTTGATTGCTTTAGCACTGCGGCGATGATCTGATGTCACCTGATCGAGCTCGATTCCAAAAATCTCTGCTGCCGTTGCTTGGTGAATATCACGGCCTTCGGCAAACGCGGTTAATAAACCTTTATCGTTAGATAAGTGCGCCATAATACGAAGCTCAATTTGAGAATAATCTATAGCCAAAATTTTAAATCCTTCGCTCGCGATAAACGCTTGACGGATCTTACGACCTTCTTCTGAGCGAATTGGAATATTTTGTAAGTTTGGATCGGTTGAAGATAAACGTCCTGTCGCTGTAACCGCTTGGTGATACGAGGTATGAACACGGCCACTATTTGCATCAACCATCAACGGTAATTTGTCAGTATAAGTAGACTTTAATTTACTTAAACCACGATGTTCCAAAATTAATTTCGGCAATGGGTAATCTAGCGCGAGTTCTTGTAATACTTCTTCGGCTGTTGAAGGTGCGCCTTTTGGAGTCTTTTTGATGACCGGAATGCCTTGCTCTTCAAACAATATTGTTTGTAATTGTTTAGGTGAGCTTAAGTTAAAACTTTTACCAGCAATATTGTGTGCTTGGATTTCTAGTTCATCTAAGCGCGTTGCAATAAAGTGGCTTTGTTCAGCTAACAGATCAGAGTCAATCAATACGCCGGTTTGCTCCATACGCGAAAGTACTGGCATCAGTGGCAGTTCAATATCCTTAAACACTGACAGCTGATTTTCACTTTTGCTCAGTTTTGGCCAAAGAGCATTATGTAAGCGCAAAGTAATATCTGCATCTTCTGCAGCATAATGACCGGCCTTATCGATTTCAATTTGATTAAAGGTTAACTGCTTTGCACCTTTGCCTGCAATGTCTTCAAAATGAACGGTTTTATAACCTAGGTACTTTTCTGCTAGCGCGTCCATATTATGACGGGTAGCAACACTGTTAAAACAATATGATTCGAGCATAGTATCAAAACCGACACCTTGTAGAATGATGTCGTAACGGCTTAATACATTGGCGTCGTATTTTAAGTTTTGGCCAATTTTTAATATGGTTTTACTTTCAAGGATAGGCTTAAGCTGAGCTAGAACCCAATCACGATCTAGTTGCTCTGGTGCATCAATATAGTCATGGCTCAATGGTACATAAGCTGCTTTTCCTGCCTCAATTGCAAATGACAAACCAACTAATTCGGCCTGCATGTAATTAACGTTGGTGGTTTCTGTATCAAATGCAAAGCTCTCAGCAGCTTCAAGTTTTGTTAACCATTGGCTAAATGATTCTTTGCTATAAACAATGTCATACTCAGCATCAATGTCTTCAAATGCTGGTTCATCGTCTTCTTCGGTAGCGGCTGTAGTCGCACTTGCTTTTTTATTGGTTGCTTTGCTATCACTCGATTGCTCTGCATCACCAGAGCTTTTATTTAAATCGGCAAGTAAGCGTCGTAATTCAAATTTTGTGTACAGCTCTCGTAGCGCATCAGTGTCAGCATCAGTCGCTTCAATGTCTTTTAAATTTTGCGGTAATTCAACATCAAGTTTAATGGTAGCCAGCTCATAAGATAGTGGTAGTTGCTCAAGCGCTGAACGCAGATTTTCACCTATTTTCCCTTTAACCTTGTCGGCATTCGCAATTACATTGTCTAAGGTTTCATGCTCAGTTAACCATTTAACCGCGGTTTTTGGACCACATTTTTCAACGCCTGGAATATTATCGACCTTGTCACCCATTAACGCTAAGTAATCGATGATCTGATCTGGTCGTACGCCGAACTTTTCAATTACACCGTCAACATCTTGAGTGGTGTTGGTCATGGTATTAATTAGCGTCACATGCTCGGTGACTAACTGCGCCATATCTTTATCACCGGTCGATATAACCGTTTCTAGACCTTGTTCTGTTGCTTGTTGTGCCAGTGTGCCAATAACGTCATCGGCTTCAACGCCTTCAATTACCAACATTGGTAACCCCATGGCTCTGATAATGTTATGCAAAGGTTCTATCTGGCAGCGTAAATCATCTGGCATTGGTGGACGGTTAGCTTTGTATTCTGGGTATAAATCATTACGGAAGGTTTTACCTTTGGCATCAAATACAACAACAACTTTGCCGCCTGGATAATCTTTTTTCAGGCTATTAAGCATATTCAATACACCAGTAATTGCCCCTGTCGGGTGTCCATCTTTGGTGGAAAGTGCTTGTAAATAAGGTACATAGTAAGCTCTAAATAAATATGAAGAGCCATCAACGAGTATATAAGGAGAAGCTTGTGTCATTGTGTCTTGAGTTTTTGCTGAAAAATACTGGCCTTAGAATGCCATAGTTAAGATCTAGAGACCACAGAAAAACAAGTAAATAGTGTTAACAGTTATTTTTAAATTGTGGATAACTCTGTGAAAAGAAATGCTAAACCCACCTGTCACAACAAAAAAATGACAAGTGTAAATGGCCTGTGAGGCTTATTAATTATGATGTTCGGAAGATACAAATGACCGTTTCTATTTATTATTATTGGTAAAATAGATGTGGATAATTTTTCCTTTCCCTTTCTAAATACAACTTAGAAGTAAACGAATTTGGAACCGTTTTCTTTAAAAGGGACAATGATACTAGCAGAAAGAATTTCGAAAAAAAACGACTTTGTAACATTTTATTAATAAATTAAATTAATCGTTAATGCCTCTATTGAACTTAAAAATTGATTAGCTAGATTTTTAAAGGGATAGCGTAAACCTGACCAATTTACTCGACTATTGATATCGATGACAACGAATTCACAATACTGTCTTAAAAATGTCATATTCCTTTCACCTGTTTGTAACATTTGTTTTTCACAATAGCGGCAGTTTAATTATTTATATTTAAGTCGAGAAACAAACTATGAAACATTTATTCAAATATACATCGCTTGCTATATTAAGTTTGTCAGCAACGATGAGCACTGCAAATGCTGCCAATAGAGACACTATTAATGTAGTAGGATCGTCAACTGTTTATCCTTTCTCAACTGTTGTAGCTGAGCGTTATGGTAAAACTACATCTTTTAAAACACCGAAGATAGAGTCAACAGGTACCGGTGGCGGCATGAAGCTGTTTTGTGCAGGTAATGGTGTCGATACACCTGATATTGCCAACGCATCGCGTCGTATGAAGAAAACAGAATATGACATGTGTCAAAAAAATGGTGTTACTGATATCACCGAAGTGTTGATTGGTTACGATGGTATTGTTGTTGCTAATTCTCGTTCAGTTGCGCCAATGCAATTGACTCGCAAAGAGTTATTCTTAGCATTAGCTAAACAAGTACCAGCGTTAGATGGTAGCGAAACATTAATCGATAACCCTTATCAAACTTGGAAAGATGTGAATGCTGCATTGCCGGCAACTAAAATCGAAGTATTAGGGCCACCGCCAACATCAGGTACTCGTGATGCTTTTGCTGAATTGGTTTTAGAGGGCGGTTGTAAAACCTTCCCATGGATTAAAGCGATGAAAGCGAAAAACAAGTCGCAATATAAGCAAGTTTGTCACTCTGTTCGTGAAGATCATAAGTACATCGAAGCCGGTGAGAACGACAATTTGATTATTCAAAAATTGGTTGCTAATCCAAACGCGTTAGGTGTATTTGGTTTCAGCTTTTTAGACCAAAATTCAGATAAAATTCAAGGCTCAATCATTGATGGTACCGAACCTTCTTTTGATGCAATTGCCGACGGTAGTTACCCAGTATCTCGCCCATTATACTTTTATGTGAAAAACGCTCATGTAAATAAAGTACCAGGTATTATGGAGTTTTTAGCTGAGTTTACTCATGACAATGCAATGGGGGAAGAAGGTTATCTAACTGATAAAGGACTTATTCCTTTAGCCGCTAAGAAGCTTATCGCTTTGCGTGATAACGTGTTGTCACTTAAGCAGCTTACGCTGTAAATAACAGACAAATAATAAAACCGGTAGCAATTTAGGTTGCTACCTTTTTTCGTTTTATTTCAGGTCTAATTATGAACTCACTAATACTCATCTTTATTTTATTGGCCTTAACTGGCTTTAGCTATTTTTATGGCAAGCAAAGGGCAATAAAACTTTCTGGCGGTGTCGTCAGTACTCGATCGTTCAATTCTTTACCAAAACAGTTTGGCTTATTGACGGCTCTTTGTTGTGGTTTACCGGCACTGGTTTTATTACTCCTTTGGGCGATATTTGAACCGGTAATTATTAAGTCTTTAGTGGTCTCAACGCTGCCACAAGATATCCAACAACTTAACAGTGAGCAGTTAGGTTTATATTTCAATGATGTCTATATCATCGCCGAATCAGTAATTTCCAATTGCAGCGACAGTGATGCTATCAAGTGCAAAGCAGCTTCTTATTACACCGAGCTATCTGCCAATGCCAGTGTTTATAAAGCGGCATTTATTATTGCTGCTGTTATGTTCGCTGTTAGCGTTTTAGTTCGCCGTTTTCATTCAACATTTAAAGCGCGCCATTATGCTGAGCGCACCATTAAAACTATTTTCCTTATTTGTTCGATTGTTGCCGTACTAACGACGTTGGGCATTGTTGGCTCGGTATTATTTGAATCGTTGCGATTTTTTAGTGCGGTATCGCCATCGGATTTTCTGTTTGGTAGTAAGTGGAGTCCACAAATTGCCATGCATGCGGAGCAAGTCGCATCATCTGGCGCGTTTGGTGCGGTGCCATTATTCACTGGTACGCTATTAATCACCTGTATTGCCATGTTAATCGCAGCGCCGATTGGCTTGATGACGGCAATTTATTTATCCCAGTACGCCAGTGATCGAGTCCGCGGTGTGGCTAAACCTATGTTAGAAATATTGGCTGGTGTACCGACGGTTGTTTACGGCTTTTTTGCTGCGCTTACGGTAGCGCCAATCATTCGTTCATTGGGTGAGTCGATTGGTTTGTCTGTGGCCTCTGAAAGTGCATTAGCGGCAGGGCTGGTAATGGGCATTATGATTATCCCATTTGTCTCTTCGCTATCAGATGACGCGATTAATGCCGTACCGAAAACCTTAAAAGAAGGTTCATTGGCGATGGGGGCAACTGAGTCTGAAACCATCAAAAAGGTATTATTACCAGCAGCATTACCAGGCATTATGGGGGCAATGCTATTGGCCGTTTCACGAGCGATAGGTGAAACCATGATTGTCGTTATGGCGGCAGGTTTAGCGGCTAACTTAACTGCAAATCCTTTGCAGGCCGTTACTACAGTTACCGTTCAAATAGTGACTTTGCTTACCGGCGACCAAGAATTTGACAGCCCGAAAACGTTAGCGGCATTTGCATTGGGCTTGATGCTGTTTGTCAGCACCTTAGTGTTAAACATTATCGCTTTAAAAGTGACAAGAAAATATCGAGAGCAATATGAATAATTCATCGCAAATATTAACTTCTGCGGATACTGACTTAGAAGCGAGTCAACACGATAAGTCAGACCTAGCTAATTCGAATTTAGCTAATTCGAACGTAGCTAATTCCGATGTGACTAGTACTATCGCCCGCAGCTTAAAAAAGCGTCATGCCAAAGAAAGGTCGTTTCGACGTTTTGGCATGTGCGCTGTGGCTTTTGGTTTTATCATGGTGGTGTTATTACTCGCTGATATTAGCTCGAAAGCGGTACCTGCGTTTTCGCAACATTGGCTGCAAATTGATGTTGAGTATAACCAACAATGGCTCGGTGTGGATAATACCTCTGCAAACGGCTTAGGCAAGGCAAACTACCGTACGGCATTGAAGAAATCTTTGTATCAAATGTTTCCTGAGGTTAAAAGCCGCAGTGACAAGCGGGCGTTATTCGCGTTAATAAGTAACAACGCCGAGTTTAATATTAAAGATACGCTAATGGCCAACCCAGAGCTATTAAATAAAACGCACTCAATGTGGTTGCTAGCCGATGACGACGTCGATAATTACTTTAAACGAGCGGATAAAATTGGCGCTGCTTTTGGCCGAATTAACGATAAACAAGCTACATGGTTAGAGCAACTGTCTGCTGAAGAGCAGGTGGTATCTCGATTTAACTTTATGTTTTTTACCAATGGTGATTCTCGTGATCCTGAGCTTGCCGGTATTCGTGGCGCTTTGACGGGAACCATATTAACCATGTTGGTGACTTTGTTAATTTCATTTCCGATCGGTGTCGCTGCGGCAATCTATTTGGAAGAATTTGCGCCAAAGAACAAAATTACTGATCTCATTGAAGTCAATATTAATAACTTAGCGGCGGTGCCATCGATTGTCTTTGGTCTGCTCGGTTTAGCGGTCATTATCAATTTATTCGGACTACCTCGTTCTGCACCTTTAGTTGGCGGTATTGTGCTTAGTTTAATGACCCTACCGACCATTATTATTGCCAGCAGAGCATCAATAAAAGCGGTACCCAATTCAATTCGAGAAGCAGCAATTGGCTTAGGGGCGTCAAAAATGCAAGTTGCCCTTAATCACGTATTACCTCTAGCGATGCCGGGAATTCTAACCGGTAGCATCATTGGTTTAGCGCAAGCATTAGGTGAAACCGCGCCGCTATTAATGATTGGTATGGTTGCCTTTATTGTTGATATACCGACAAGCTTTACCGATGCAGCAACGGTAATGCCAGTACAAATTTACCTTTGGGCGGATGCTCCGGAAGCAGGATTTTTGGCAAAAACATCGGCGGCAATACTGGTGCTGTTAGCATTTTTATTAACGATTAATTTAAGCGCCAATGCGTTACGTAAAAAGTTTGAAAGAAATGGCCTAAATCGCCATTAGCTTATACAGGTTTTGAGAAAGGTTTTGAGAAAAATGAATATATTAAATACAAATTTAGAGCAACTTGATACGAGTAAAACTCTTGGTCAAGGCTTCGTCGAAGATGCAAAAATGTCGATGCAAAACGTCAATGTATTTTACGGAGACAAACAAGCATTAACAGATATCAATTTAGATTTGGCAAGAAACCAGGTAACTGCGTTAATTGGCCCATCAGGTTGTGGTAAGTCAACGTTTTTACGCTGTATTAACCGTATGAATGACACCATAGATAGCTGTAAAGTAAGCGGCAATTTTCAACTCGATGGTGAAGATATTTATGCGAAAAGTATGGATCCCGTATTACTTAGAGCAAGGGTAGGCATGGTGTTTCAAAAGCCAAATCCTTTCCCTAAATCTATCTATGATAACGTCGCTTATGGTCCGCGATTGCATGGTCTTACCAACAACAAAGAAGAGTTGGATGAGATTGTCATTACCAGCCTACAAAAAGCCGGCTTATTTGAGGAAGTTAAAGATCGCTTAGATGCGTCGGGTACCGGATTGTCAGGCGGTCAACAGCAACGCTTATGTATTGCCAGAACGATAGCGGTAAGCCCAGAAGTGATATTAATGGATGAACCGGCTTCAGCATTAGATCCAATCGCAACGGCAGTTATTGAAGAGTTAATTGATGAGTTAAAAGAGAAGTATACGATAGCTATTGTTACTCACTCGATGCAGCAAGCCGCTCGTATCTCTCAACGTACAGCTTATTTCCATATGGGTAACTTAGTTGAGGTTGGTAAAACCGAAGATATTTTTACTAACCCTGTTCATAAGTTAACTGAAAACTATATTACTGGTCGATTTGGCTAGAGGAATGAAGATGAATACGGTAAATCCAACACAACACATATCAAATACGTATGAAGCGGAGTTGCAACGCGTTAAAAATTTGATTATCGAAATGGCACAAACGGTTACTCAACAGGTGCAATCTGGTTTAGATAGCTTAATTAAATTAGATAAAACAATGGCTCAGCATGTCATTGCCACCGATAGCAAAGTAAATGATTTAGAAATGGAGATAGACAAAGCCTGTACTCAAATCATTGCCACACGCCAACCTGCGGCGAGTGATTTACGCTTAATAGTCACTTCAATAAAGGTGATCACTGATTTAGAAAGAATTGGTGATGAATCGTTGAAATTGAGTCGAAATGCGCTGAAGTTCATCGATCTAGAGCAAAACTCTCGAGAACTTAAAGAAGTACGTAATTTAGGAAACTTAGTGATTGAAAACTTAAATAAAGTTATCAAAAGCTATCAACAACTCGATGTTGCTCAGGCCATTGAAGTAATTGAAAATGATGACGCGATTAACGAAGAGTTTGACAATATCTGTCGCTTGCTGCTTACCAAAATGATGGAAGAGCCCCGAGAAATTAAAAACTCATTACGAGTGACTTGGTGTGCAAGGGCATTAGAGCGCATCGGCGATCATGTTAAAAACATTTCTGAGTACTTAGTCTACTTAGTTGCTGGAATAGATGTCAGACATATCAACATTGCCGAACTAAAGCATAAGTTAAATAACCAGTAATTTGTTATTAATAGGCCAACAAAAAAGGAGCAATATATTGCTCCTTTTTTATTATTTAAGTATGTGTCACTTATTTTAGCGCCGTTATTAACGCATGGTCACAAACTCTTCTGCCGCCGTTGGGTGAATAGCAATGGTATTGTCAAAATCAGCTTTCGTCGCGCCCATCTTAACGGCAACCGCGAAGCCTTGTAACATTTCATCACTGCCTAAACCAATGCAATGCATACCAACAATTTTTTCATTGTCACCCTGACATACCAGCTTCATTCGACAAGGTTGGCGATGCTTAGTTACTGCCGTATACATCGAGGTAAATTGTGATGTGTAAACGGTAATATCTTCGTCACCATATTGCTCCACTGCTTGCTTTTCAGTTAAACCAATTGTGCCGATAGTCGGATGTGAGAATACAACTGTTGGGATTAAGTTATAGTCTAAAAGTTCGTTTGTTTTACCGTTAAATAAACGTTCTGATAAACGGCGCCCAGCGGCAACAGCAACAGGTGTTAATTGTGCACGGCCGGTGTTATCACCAACGGCGTAGATATTTGCAACATCGGTGTTTTGGAACTTATCCGTTTCAATAAAGCCACGCGCATTGGTGCTAAGACCCGCCGCTTCTAGGTTAATATTATCGGTCGCTGGTTCGCGACCTATTGCCCAAATTAGACAATCAACAGTAATTGCTTCACCGTTTTCTAGTTCAAGAGTTAATGTGCCATCACTATTTTTAATCACTTCTTTTGGTGTGCAATGGGTTTTTAATGTTGGACCTTCTTGCGCCATGATTTCAACTAATGTGTCAGACATCATTTCGTCAAATTCACGTAATGGTTTATGCTTGCGCACTAGTAACGTTGTTTCACTACCAAGAGCATTTAATACGCCGGCAATTTCAACTGCTATGTAACCGGCTCCAACCACTGCAACTCGCTTAGGTTGCTCAGTTAAAGCGAAAAATCCATCAGAGGTAATACCGTGTTCTGCACCAGGAATAGTCGGCACCGTTGGACGACCACCCGTGGCAATCAAAATATGATCGGCGGTATAAACTTCGCCATTAACTTCAATCGCATTTTTGCCAACAAATTTACCAAAGCCATTTATCACAGTGACATTATTTTTGCCTAATACGTTGTCGTAAGATTGATGAATTCGACCTATGTAAGCTTCACGAGATTCAACGAGCTTGCCCCAGTTTAATTTTCCGGCGGTTAAATCAAAGCCATAGTCTTCGCTTAAATGCACTGCATCGGCGACTTGGCCGGCATACCACATTACTTTTTTCGGTACACAACCGACATTGACACAAGTTCCACCTAACGCTTTCGCTTCGATTAAGGCGCACTTTTTACCGTGCATGGCTGCTCTGTTAATTGAAGCGATACCGCCGCTACCGGCGCCTAACGCGATGTAATCAAAATGCTGTGACATGAAGTTCTCCTGAACATAAAATTCGTTTGCTATGGCTTAGATATAGGTCTTAATTGCAATAAATCAAGCTAAAGCCGATTTAAACCATTGATTGAGCTAAATATGGACAGATAATGCCTTGGTTAACTTTCATAAAGTTTAGTTTATTGCAAATAGACTTGAATAATTGCATCCTAGGACCTATCTCTATTAGAACATCATAACGATATTATGATGTTCATCATTTATGATCCCAGTAACCTTTGGGCTAGCATCAACAAACTAAAAGATTAAGAGCATTATGAGCAATCCACTACTACAGCAGACCAGCCTTCCTTTATTTTCTCAAATTAAACCTGAACATATAAAACCTGCAGTAGAGCAAGCAATTGCAGATTGTAAGCGTAAGATAGAAGAAGTCGCCAGTGCTCAAAACCCTCATACATGGGATAGCCTTGTGACAAGCATTGACGAAGTAGATGATGTACTAGAAAAGATCTGGTCACCAGTGTCACACATGAATGCCGTTGTTAGTACTGATGAATTGCGCGACGCACACGATGAGTGCTTACCAATGTTGTCTGAATTTGGTACTTGGGTCGGTCAACATCAAGGCTTGTATGAAGCCTACCAACAGTTTAAAGATAGCGCTGAGTTTGTATCACTAGATACAGCGCAACAAAAAGTCATTACCAATGCCCTCAGAGACTTCAAGTTATCAGGCATCGCCTTAAACGACGATGATAAAGTTCGTTACGGAGAAATCCAAACCAAATTATCCGAGCTATCGTCGCAATTTAGCAACAACTTACTCGATGCCACCGGTGCCTTTTCGGTGCTGATAGAAAGCGAAGATGAATTATCAGGCTTACCTGAGTCTGCATTAGCTGGCGCAAAACAAATGGCTGAAGCGAAAGAGCAACAAGGCTGGTTGTTTACCCTAGATTTTCCAAGTTACTTACCGGTAATGATGTATTGCGACAATGAAAAATTACGTGAGCAAATGTATGTTGCCTTTGTGACTCGAGCGTCAGATCGTGGCCCTAATGCCGGCGAATTTGATAACTCTGAAATTATGGCGGAAACACTAAGCTTACGTCATGAAATCGCTCAGTTACTAGGCTTTGATAACTATGCGCAAGAATCGTTAGCAACCAAAATGGCAGAAAATACTGAGCAAGTTTTTGGTTTCTTGAAAGACTTAGCGCAAAAATCGAAATCTCAAGGTCAACAAGACTTAAAACAATTGCAAGATTTTGCCAAAACTCAATATAACAAAGAGCAAATGAACCCGTGGGATTTAGCCTATTATTCTGAGAAACTGAAGCAACAAGAGTTTTCAATATCCGATGAGGATTTACGCCCATATTTCCCGGAAGATAAAGTGGTTTCTGGTTTGTTTGAAGTAGTAAATCGCTTGTATGGCTTATCTATTAAACAGCGTCATGACGTTGATTTTTGGCATCCGTCTGCGAGCTTTTATGATGTCTTTGATAACGACAACCAATTGCGTGGTAGCTTCTATTTAGATTTATACGCCCGAGACAAAAAACGCGGTGGAGCGTGGATGGCCGATTGTGTTGGCCGTCGCCAATTAAGTGATAACTCGGTGCAACTACCTGTCGCGTTTTTAACCTGTAACTTCACCAAACCAGTTGGTGACAAGCCGGCGTTGTTTACTCATGATGAGGTGGTTACTTTATTTCATGAATTTGGCCACGGTTTACATCATATGCTTACCCAAATTAATGCTCCAGCAGTTGCTGGTATTAACGGTGTGCCATGGGACGCCGTTGAACTGCCAAGTCAGTTTTTAGAAAACTGGTGTTGGGAACCAGAAGCGTTAGCGTTTTTATCGTCGCATCACGAAACTGGCGAGCCGTTACCACAAGAAATGCTTGATAAAATGTTGGCGGCGAAAAACTTCCAATCGGCTATGCAAATGCTTCGTCAACTGGAATTTAGCTTATTCGACTTTACCATTCATGCTGAATATAACCCTGAAACTGGCGATCAAATCCAGCAAGTACTAAACAAGGTTCGTGAACAATATTCAGTCGTTAAAGCCCCTGAATTTAGTCGCTTCCAGCATAGCTTTGGTCATATTTTTGCCGGCGGTTATGCAGCGGGCTACTATTCTTATAAGTGGGCTGAAGTATTATCTGCCGATGCCTATTCACGTTTTGAAGAAGAAGGTATCTTTAATCGCAAAACCGGTGAAGATTTCCTGCAATGTGTTTTAGAAAAAGGCGGTAGTGAAGAGCCGATGGAATTGTTCAAAGCATTCCGTGGCCGCGAACCACAAGTAGACGCATTACTACGCCACAGTGGCATAGGCGCATAAATGCTAACCAAATAAGTAGGGTCAGATCCTGACGGATCCCCACGAATTTATAGTTAAACATTAAGCGGCTCCAACATAAATTTATTGAGCTGCTTAATTGCACTTTTCCACTCTTCTTTTTCAATACAAAATCTTAAGTTCCTTACGGCTCTTAGTGCGATGAATTGATATGATAATACGGCTCTGGATTTAACACTGTTAGCCTGGTATTGACGGTTTTTCCCTTGTATAACTAAAGCCATACCAATGAGCATTAGAATATACTGCGCTATAAGTGCGATAACAAGCAGTACTAGTATTCGCAGCCTTTTTCGACTATTACATACATTCATATTAAGACCGGTTTTTACATCACGAAAGCTCTCTTCTATTTGCATTCTAGTGGTGTAGATTTTAACTACTTTTTTAGCAAAACCTAGCTGTTTTGAACACAGTGACGTTGTGAGTAACCAAGGCTCTCGCTCTCGTTTCGCATTGGCTTTTGATTTGCCACTTCGACGACGCCTATTACCTTTTGCAACAAGATCTTTTCGCCCTTTATTTCGAGATTTAAATATTACGAAGTTACATGTTATTGGATTGCAACGAGCCACATCAAAACGACCAAGCGATTTAGGGCGCGTCGTTGCAAGCTTGTATAACGCTTTAACTGGGAGCCAATCTTTATCTTGTTTACAGAATGTACGGTTTCTCATTCTGCCAACATAATCCCAATTCAGTGATTGAATCATATTAAACCAGGGCGTTCTGAATCCGGCATCTGTAACAATAATTGGCCGACAAGTTGAGGGCAGCATATTTTTCAAAACCATCATAAAGTCTTTATGAACCTTAGGTTTTTCTTTGCTTGATTGGGGATGAACTTCTTCATATAAAGTTAACGACCGACCGTTAACTGCTATCGCAGCGCGTATTAAGAAATTTTCTTGGCGCGCATCTAAATCTGACCAATCCACCAGGATGACAGGATGCTTTTGCGTCCCAACAAGTTTGCGAGTTAGTGTCTCGTATATGCTAGGAATTTCGGCATGTAAGTGAACATTACTACAAAGTATATCACTTCGTTTGATTTGGTGTTTTTCAGATGTTTCGCTAAGTATGTTGCGCCCTAAATTCGTGACAGATAAATCAGCCCCTCGAATTAGACTAGTAATTAAACATTTAAGGCTATTTCGACGTACTTTGTGCATTTTCGGGGTGACAAAAGATAAGGTTTGATTCAATATATGGTCTACATTCATGGCTTGCTCTTGGGATTATTTTTGTTTGGCGATAGATCTGATCACCAAAAGCCATGAATGTTCCCCAGATTTTTTAATTCCTACGAAATTCTTGAATCACAAATTTCGTGGGGATACCTCAGGGTCAGATCACACTTTTGCAAAATACTGGTACAGGTTAAAGTTAGACAATGGAAAAAATAAGCAGCATTTATCAACGAGCATTGGAGCGTAAAGGCGGTGAGCAAAACTTACAGCCTTTACTCGCGCCTTATGCAAGTCTTGCTAATTCTAATAGTGAATTAGCAATGCTTGGCAGTGATCGCTATTTAGCTGAATTCACTAAAAAAGTATTCCAGTCAGGCTTTGTTTGGCGAGTCGTTGAAAATAAATGGCCGAGCTTTGAAGAGCACTTTTTTGATTTCAATATCGAAAAAATCCTGATGATGCCGGAAGAAATGTTAGAGCGTAAAGCGCAAGATCCTAAAATCATTCGCAATTTCAAAAAAGTTCAAACCATTAAAGCCAACGCTCATATGATCCATGACATTGAAGTGGAGCAAGGTAGCTTTAGTGAATTTATCGCCGATTGGCCAGAAGATAACATTATTGGCTTATGGGAATATCTAAAAAAGAATGGTCAACGACTTGGCGGTAATACTGGACCGTATGCGCTTCGAGCGCTTGGTAAAGACACTTTTTTGTTAAGCCGAGATGTCGAAAGTTATTTTCGTGCTAATGATTTAATTTCTGGTGGCTTAACCAGTAAATCGAGTCTAAAAGCCATTCAGCAATGCTTTAACGAATGGCAACAGCAAAGTGGTTACAGCTTGAAAGAAATTAGTCGTCTTATTGCGCTTAGTACTGGTGATAATTACCTCCACGTTGAAGAAGAATAACCTGATGACCGACCGCACTTTATCGCCTCATTGTTTAGTCTTTGCCGATAGCTTTAATAATATTATGAAAGCAGAAGCGGTTAGCGAAAAATGGGGCATTCCTTACGGTGGAGAATTACGAGATCTAGCCAAAGTAAAAAGCCCTTATTTTTTATTATCAACAGATACGCAATTAGAGCTGCATAAAACCGATGAACCGAAAACCGGTGCAATCGTTGTCGATTTTGTCTCTGGCGCGGTTGCCCATCGTCGAAAATTTGGTGGTGGTCGCGGTCAAGATATTGCCAAAGCCATTGGCTTAAAGCATGGTTTTAATCCAACAGTACTTGATGCGACCGCAGGTCTTGGTCGTGATGCATTTTTATTGGCAAGTTTAGGTTGTACGGTGACCATGATGGAACGTCAATTACCGGTTGCGGCGTTGCTTGATGATGGCTTAGCCCGTGGCCAACAAGATGCCGATATTGGTCAGTGGTTATCCGAGCGTTTAACCTTGATAAATGAGTCATCAATATCTGGAATGGAAAAGTTAGATAATATTGATGTTGTGTATTTAGATCCAATGTACCCTCATCGTGAAAAGTCAGCGGCTGTAAAAAAAGAAATGCGCGTATTTCAAACCTTAGTTGGCAGTGATCCTGATGCCGATGATTTACTCGACAAAGCATTGGCATTAGCCAAATATCGAGTAGTGGTTAAGCGTCCAAGTTATGCCGAGCCGCTTAATGGTAAAAAACCTTCGACCAGTATTAAGATGAAAAAAAATCGTTTCGATGTATACGTAATTCAAGGTATACCTAAAGCCTAAATAGCAATGCTTCACAAGAGCACATAAATACAGTAAGTTTTAAATCATATACAACACATTAATCGACCCTAGGTTGCAAACACTATGAACAAAAAAACAATCATTAAAATTCATCTATATACGGCAGCGTTTTTATTGCCAATTATTTTGATGATTTCTATCTCCGGTGGACTGTATTTATTTGGATTTAAAGGCACTACAGAAAATACGCCGATTGATATCCAATCGGGCTACCAATTTGACCGTAATTCAAATGATTTAGATGCAGAGGTGAAAAAGCTGTTATCCACACATGGTTTCAACAGTGATTTTGAATATCTAAAACAGGGCGGCAATAATATTTATACGCGGCCAACATCGAAACAAAGTTTTGTAGTCACTGCGACAGAATCATCATTAAAACTTACTAAAGTTGAACCTGATTTTATAAAGACGTTGGTAGAATTGCACAAAGGTCATGGGCCGACGGCATTTAAAACTCTGCAAAAATTCACTGCCTTTGGCTTAGTGCTCATTCTAATTAGCGGTTTAATTGCAGCCTTGATGAATAAACGCAATCGCAAAGTGGTTGGCGTGACTATGTCGGCAGGTTTTTTGATTTTCTTATTCTTTGCGATTTAGCTTTTATTCTATAATTTTGGCAATTTAATTTTTGAATTTTAAAAGTTGCTAAAGTAAGAAATCATTATTAATCGCAGTAAACTTATCGCAAGCAATCAGTAATGAGTTTGCGGTAAGTTGTTCAACACCGAGCACTTCAACTTCACATTTGTGTTTACTGCGTAGCTTATTAACTAACAGATCAAAATCACCATCACCTGACAGCAAGATAATCTTGTCTGCTATCGGTCCTGCTTCGATGGCATCGAGGGTTATACCAACATCCCAGTCACCTTTTGCACTGCCATCTTTACGTTGAATATAAGGTTTTAGTTTTACCTCAAATCCAATGGCTCTTAAAATGTTTTGAAACTGACGTTGCTTCTCGTTATTAGAATCAATAGCGTAGGCATTGGCCATAACGATGTCGTGGGTAGAGCTCGCGTACGCCCAAAAAGCATTGTAATCAAAGCTTCGATTAAAGCCTTGGCGGCAAGTGTAGTAAATATTTTGCACATCAACGAAAATGGCGACGGTACGGCGATTGCTCTGTGACATAATTAACTCTCAATCGAATCAGCGTCGATTGTTGCAATAGTGATAGCCAGTTGTAATAGCTTTTTGTGATTGTTTTAGTGTATCTGAAAAATATTTGTAAATCATTTAAATAGCTGTACTCAGACGGTTATTTAATGGCATTGATTTGGCTTTGTGCTTATAATGTTGAAACAATAAAATGACCTCCAATAAAGACAAGGCGAAGACTATGATCCAAGTTAATGATGCAATGCCAGCGGGTGAGTTACAGCAACTAACCGACGACGGTATGGTTAACCACAATAGCGCAGAACTATTTGCCAATAAGAAAACCGTGTTATTTGCCGTTCCAGGAGCATTTACGCCAACGTGTTCGGCGGCGCACTTACCAGGTTATGTTGTTAACTTTGACGAGTTCAAAGCCAAAGGTGTTGATCAAGTTATTTGTGTTTCAGTCAATGATGCGTTTGTTATGCAAGCATGGGGCAAAGCACAAAATGCCGAAAATTTAATGATGCTTGCCGATGGCGACGGTAGTTATACTAAAGCTCTTGGCTTAGAAATGGAAACTGGTGGTTTTGGTGGTTTGCGTTCACAACGTTACGCCATGGTTGTTGAAAATGGTGTGGTAACCAAGTTACACGTTGAAGCACCAAAAGAATTTGAAGTGAGTGACGCAGCTAGCGTTCTTGCAGTACTTTAAGAAGAGAAGAATTATGTTAAAAAAAGAAATGGTTGCGCAGTTAAACGCACAAATTAATTTAGAATTTTATTCATCAAACTTATACCTACAAATGAGTGCTTGGTGTGAAGATAAAGGATTTGAAGGTGCTGCTGCATTCATGCACAAACATGCAATTGAAGAGATGCAACACATGAACCGTTTATTTACTTACGTTAGTGAGACAGGTTCTATGCCGATCCTTGGTAGCATTGATGCGCCACCACACGAATTTGAATCATTGGTTGAAGTGTTTGAAGAAACTTATAAACATGAGTGTTTGATCACTGAAAAAATTAATGATTTAGCGCATTTTGCATTTTCTAATCAAGATTACTCAACGTTCAACTTCTTACAGTGGTTTGTTTCGGAGCAGCACGAAGAAGAAACCTTGTTTAAAGGCATTATCGACAAGATTGAATTAGTTGGTAACGATGGCCATGCGTTATTCTTCGTTGATAAAGACTTAGCTGAATTAGCCAAGCAAGGTTCTACGTCAGCTGTACCAGAACCTGGTATGTAATATCAGTGTCACTTGTACAAGTTGATGCGTTAATCATTGGTGCCGGCGCAGCCGGCCTAATGTGTGCGCTAAATGCCGGTTACCGCGGCCAAAAGGTCGTGGTGGTCGATATGGGTAAAAAGCCCGGCCGTAAAATCATTATTAGTGGTGGCGGTCGTTGTAACTTTACCAACCAAAATGCATTACCAGAAAATTACCTCTGCAAAAATCCTCATTTCGTTAAATCGGCGCTCAGTCGATATACTCAATATGACTTTATCGACATGGTTGAACGCCATGGTATTGACTACCATCATAAAACCTTAGGTCAGCTGTTTTGTGACAATAGCGCCCACGATATTGTTGATATGCTAACCACAGAATGTGAATGGGCAGGCGTGACCATCAACATGCAAAGTGAAGTGCTGAAATTGGCGAAAACCGATGACGGATTTATCGTCACAACCTCTGGCAAAGATTATCAATGTAAGTCATTAGTGGTTGCTGCTGGCGGCTTAACGATGCCGAAACTTGGCGCTACTCCAATTGGCTATAAGATTGCTGAGCAATTTGGTATTAAGGTTTTACCAACCTGTGCTGCGCTTGTGCCATTTACCTTACATGATAGTGACAAACAGCGTTTTGATGGCTTGTCAGGCATTAGCATTGATTGTGATGTAAGCAGTGAAGATGGCACTAGTTTTAGAGAAAACATCTTGTTTACTCATCGTGGGTTATCTGGACCTGCGATATTACAGATATCTTCTTTTTGGAAGGCTGGTCAGTTTGTAAGCATTAACTTACTGCCAGAAATAAACCTAAGTGAAACACTGCAACAAATCCGCAAAGAGCATCCTGAACGCGGCTTAAAAACCACGTTAAGTCACATCTTACCGAAGCGTTTTATTGAAAGCCTGTATAACGCCAACGAATTACCCGATAAACCATTAAAGCAACTTGACCATAGCGAGTTTGATAGCATTGCGGATTACTTTCATAATTGGCAAATTAAACCGAATGGCACTGAAGGTTATCGCACCGCGGAAGTTACATTAGGCGGCGTCGACAGTGATGAACTTTCATCAAAAACTTTAGAGAGCAAAAAAGTTCCAGGCTTATACTTTATTGGTGAAGTAACCGAAGTCACCGGTTGGCTAGGCGGCTATAATTTCCAGTGGGCCTGGTCGAGTGGTTGGGCTGCAGGGCAAGTTATTTAGCCCCTACGAATTGTTTCTTGTTACTAAGGGTTTAGCTTTTATTTCGCACAAATATATACAATTCCATTTATCTGTTAGCACCTGTTGTTTTTTCATTTGTTGTACTACAATCCAATATTAATACTAAAAACATTAAAACGGAATTTTATGAACCTCCATTACTTCTCTAAATTAATTTTAATCTCGCTTTTGTCTTTGTCATTACTTGCTTGTGGAGGCGGCGGTGGCGGTGGTTCTGATAATTCTGGACCTGATCAAAGCCAAGATCAAAATAATGACCCAAATGATGATCAAAACAATAATGACACAAATGAATATGCATCTTTCATTACTGACAGCAGTAATGTTCAAACAGCTTCAATAGCTCGTATTGCAGTACAAGTAAATGAACAACTTGCTGCGCAAGAATACCCTGCCAGCATTGGCGATTATGAGCTAAGTTTAAGTCGAGTATCCACAAATGAACTAATGTTTGTTGTACCTTTTAATTTAGAGGCAGGAGATCATCAACTTAAGTTTGATTTAAATGGCAAGAAAGTCATATTAAGCTTCACTGCGGTTGTTCCTGAGCTTATTGCTCGCGTCGATGCTGAACAAGAACTGAATGAATTAACGAATTTAGTAACACAAAATCTGGATAACCTAATTTTAGTATTAGAAAGCGAGTCAGCACCGCAACAAGAGATAGATGCGATTATTGCTAAACGAGATGCTTTTTATGCTCAAGATATGACTAACATAAGTGATGAAGAGTTATCCCAAATAGTGTACTTTTTACGAGATATGATACCTGATGCAGCACGCAGTGATGGCTTGGCGGCAAAAGGTGCAAGCTCTCTCCAATCTAAAGCCGATTGGTCTGAATCTAGATGTAATGCAACATTAGCGCAGTTTGGTGCCGCAATAATCATCGCACTTGAAGCCGGAAGTGTGACAGTAGGGTCGATAGCAGCTGCAGGGGTGTCGGGTGGCAGTTCTTTATTCGTCGCTACCTTTGCAGGCGGCGCAACCATGTGGTTTATCATGGAAGTCAGAGATAAATATACACTATTAGATAATCATTGTTATTCCGCTGCTGTAGACAACGTTTTACATGGTGCAGGTGGCCTGGCAAATAAGTTGGTAGCTGCCAAAACTCCGGTATATAACGTTGATACACCGATGGACTTAAGTGATTTTTCAATGGAATATCGTTTACCGTATAAAGAAGATATTGCCTTTCCTTCATTAAAAGAAAAATTTGATCAAGCTAAGCAAAAGTTGGCTGGATTTATTAATGATTACAAAGCTGTATTGCCTAATTCTATGGTGGATTGGTTTAATGAAATATTGCAACCTGAACAGCATTTTTCAAATGCATCATCGCTTATTTTGGAATCGATAAATCCTTCATCAATAACCGGTCAGCTTACCACGCAAAGCGAATTTGCTTTCACCTTAAATTTTGATATCCCAGAATCATTTGATACTGAAGAATATTTTAGTTTTATTCTCTATGATACCGAAAACGACTTTAAAGCGAAGTTTTTAGGGTTTGTGGGTATTTGTCCTGAACATTACATGGCGATAGACGAAAACAATCCAGATGAATCTGGCGTTATTATTACCATAGAAGGCGATCTCTGTATTATTAAAGAGATATCTATAAATTCGGTCGGTTATGGTTTTATTTATACTTATAAAGCAAGAAACCTCATCGAGATGGAGGGATACTCTAATGGCCGTTTAGATAGTTATTCTGAATTTTATAAAACGTCTGAAATATCAGTGGAAGCGCAGATGATAAATAACGGTGTTTTTGAGAAAAAGAGCACTCATATTAGCTATGTAGATGAATCTATCGGTTCAGCTATCTCTTACCAAACTATAACTACCTATGATAAACCAATTATAGTTAGTGAACATGGGGCATTTAACCCATTATTATCTGTAACACAAATAGATTTTACCGGCGATCAAATTACTTCTGAATGGGAATATCGGACGGTAAAGCATGGCAGAGTGTATGCCAGCGTTTTAGCTAAACAAACTTACCATTCTCCTAAAGCTACAAACACTTTATCGACTAATTTCAGTGCTAATTACGTTCTTACGCCAGAGCGGCCACCATATGAATCTATATCTGAGTATTTTGATAATACCGGATTGCATTTTTCTTATGACAGAATTGGGTTAGCGGATGATTATCAATTTAATGTTGATGGCCTTAAAGCTTTATTACCCACGACTTATCCTATAACACCTTATTATTATAGTGTGTATATTAATGATAATGGTACGCTAATACCTAGAGAAGAGATATCGGAAGTGCAAGTTGCCCCATACACAGGACCTGCTTATGTCGGCGGTTCTGCAATTTTTGTAAAAGAAAAAATAAACTACTTTTCAAACGAAGTTATTAGTAATGAGGTAAGTTATCAATTCACATACAATGGCTACGGCTTTCCTGTAAGAGTTGTATTATCGAATATAAATTTTTCTGAGAGAGGTTTTCAGCAATCATCGGAATATTATCATGTTGCACAAATCTGTGAGACTTGTGACGAATTCAATGAGACTTTTGGTCAATATACCGCAGAAAAAGAAATTTTAATTTATAATTCAGATGGTGGTTTAGATGATTGGCAGCTGTTTTCTGAGCTGTTACAAACTGACGACGGCTCTTGGATGTCGGTATGGCAGGAGCGCATTGGGTATATATCCGGTAAATTGGATTTTCATCAATTATTTTATCCACCAGTAAAAAATGCAAACGGCTTTTGGCAGAGCTTAGATAAAAAACAAACCTATTATTGGGATAACGGTGCCGTTAGTCACCTTGCAAATTATAGCGGACAGTATACTAACGATGACGGCACTTTTACATCTTTACCAACCGATTCTCAACAATTTAACGATAACTCAAGCTTTAGAGTCGACTATACCTTTAATGCTGTGAAAAATGCCTTAGGCATTTGGCAAACAACACTTAAAAAAGAGACCTCATATTTCAATGGAAAAATAATATCAGTTTTTACCTATGAAGGTGAATATACTAATGATGATCAAACGTCTATGTCAGTAATGGTTTTATCTAAGCGTTATGATAGCGATACCTCGGTGCTTCACACAACTGAAGAATTTAAGCCGTATAAAGATGAATCGGGTTATTGGAATGGTTATTTATCGAAATTAATTGACCACATCCAAAACTGTTCACAGACATACAGTAAAAATGGGACTGTCTTATCAGATACATGTCCAAAACCTGAATAGCCGCCACAAAGAGTCGTAAGATTAACTGTTAAAACAAAGTCATTTTGCATATTTAAAAACCAGCTATTAGTAAATAGCTGGTTTTTCTAATACTGGAAACAATATTGCTTTTCATCGTTCAGCTTTGTCAATAAATTATGGGCTCTACGCTCCTATTGTCTTGTTTACCAAAACACGAAATCAGTTTTTAATAGATAAACCGTTTAATAGTCTAATAATGATCTAAACTTCTAGTAATCCATCAATTTTCCTAGGAAGCTTATGACTATAATGCAAAAAACGTATTGGCTCATTGCTACGCTTGGTAATGCAGTCGCTTTTTTATTATTAATCAATAACAGCAGCGTTTTTGCATATTCGCTTTTTACCATTACTCTGCTTTACACCTTGGTTGGTTTTTACGATATTTTCTATAGTCGACATACGCTCAATCGTCTTTATCCTGTCGTTGCTTATATTCGTTATTTTCTTGAATCTTATCGAGTTGAGATCCAACAATACTTTATTGCTAACGATACCGAAGAACGCCCATTTAATCGGGAACAACGTTCTTTAGTTTATCAACGCTCTAAAAATGTCAGAGATACTATCGCTTTTGGTACCCAACGAAATTTAGTGGAAGAAAACTATCTCAGTTTATTTCATTCCATGCACCCTAAAACAGTGAATAAAGAAGCTGAAAAAGTTCGCTTTGGTGGACCTGATTGTACCCAGCCTTATTTAGCGTCTTATCTTAATATTTCGGCGATGAGTTTTGGCTCGCTAAGTTCAAATGCTATTGAAGCATTGAATCTTGGTGCGCAAAAAGCAGGGTGTTTTCATAATACTGGCGAAGGTGGGGCAAGCCCTTATCATTTGAAGCATGGCGGCGATTTAGTGTGGCAAATAGGCTCGGGTTTTTTTGGATGTCGTCATGATGATGGCAGTTTTAATCCAGATACGTTTGCGAGCATGGCAAATAAACCACAAGTTAAAATGATAGAAATAAAGCTCAGCCAAGGTGCTAAGCCAGGTCATGGCGGGGTGTTACCGGCGGCAAAAATAACCGATGAAATCGCGGCAATTCGCCATGTTAATAAAGGCCAAGATTGTGTGTCCCCGGCGGTGAATCCCGAATGTACAACACCCAAAGATTTACTTAACTTTGTGCAACAATTGCGTCAATTAAGTAATGGCAAACCGGTAGGTTTTAAATTGTGTGTTGGTAATCCGGTTGAGTTTCTTTGCCTTTGTAAAGCAATGATTGAAACCGGCATAACGCCAGACTTTATTACTGTAGATGGCGCGGAAGGTGGAACCGGTGCCGCGCCAATCGAATTTTCTAACCGCTTAGGAATGACCTGCTTAGAAGGAGTGAGCCTAGTACATAATGCGCTAATAGGCATTGGTCTGCGCAAGCAAATAAGAATTATTGCTTCAGGTATCACCGCATCTAGTTTTGATCTATTGGCTAAAATTGCCGTAGGCGCAGATACAGTCAATGCCGCGCGAACTATGATGATGTCGTTAGGGTGTATTCAAACTAGACACTGTAATACCAACGAATGTCCAACCGGTATTGCCACTCAAGACCCGGTGCGCAGTAAAGCCATTAATGTTGTGCAAAAAAGCGATCGAGTAAGAAATTATCATCACAATACGATTGAAAGCTTTTTCGAGTTGGTTGGTAGTATGGGGCTCGATGATCCGGCAAAGCTAACGCCTAACATGGTCAAACGTCGTACACCGTACGGACTTTTAATGTCGACCGGTGGGTTAGTCAAACCAATTGCAGAAGGGGAATTGATTTCGGGTGTTGAACGCGATTGTATTTGGCAACATTGGTGGGCTCAAGCCAACAGTGAATCATTTTATGCTGAAGATATTTATATTATTAGCCCCGCAGAAATAACAATGCAGCAGCCTAGAAGCCAGTGATTATTAGTTAGAAAAATAGCAAGGCCAAGTTTTGGTCTTGCTATACATGTTACTTAAACTAGCTGTTAGTTCGATAAAACCTCTTCTATCAGGTTGATTTGCTCATCACTAAACTCAATATTCTCTAATGCTTTCACTGAGTCGTGAATTTGTTGGGTTTTACTGGCCCCGACTAAACAAGAAGTAACAGCAGGATTATGTAACGTCCATGCAATGGCCATCTGCGCTAAACTTTGACCACGAGAGATAGCAATTTGGTTGAGAGACTTCAATTTTTGCAGCTTATTATTGGTAATTTGCGACTCGTTGAAATGTATTATCTCCTCTCTTGCGGCTCTTGAATCATTAGGAATACCATCAAGATATTTATCGGTTAACAAACCTTGTGCAAGCGGACTAAAGACAATGCTACCAACTTCATTTTGTAGCAAAATATCGGTTAGGCCATTTTCCATAGCTCGATCAAACATATTGTATCTAGGCTGATGAATAAGCAACGGAGTGCCGAGGTTGTTAAGTATATCAATGGCAATCTTTGTTTGTTCTGGTGCATAATTAGATATACCAGCATACATTGCTCGTCCAGAACGAACGATATAATCAAGGGCTTGCATGCTTTCTTCTATAGGGGTTTTAGGGTCCATTCGGTGATGATAAAACACATCAAAATAATCTAGTCCCGTTCGTTTTAAACTTTGATCGCAACTCGATACTAAATATTTGCGAGAGCCACCATCTCCATATGGTCCTGGCCACATGTCGTAACCTGCTTTGCTAGAGATAAATAGTTCGTCTCGATAGACACTGAAATCTTGCGCCAGTATTTTGCCAAAAGTCGATTCTGCTGAGCCGTAAGGAGGACCATAATTATTTGCTAGATCAAGGTGGCAGATGCCTAAATCAAATGCAGTATGTAGTAATGCGCGTGAATTTTGATAATCATTATAAGCACCAAAATTTTGCCATAACCCTAAAGATATTCTAGGTAACAAAACTCCACTTTTACCACATCGATGGTATGGCATATTTTCATATCGATCATCACTTGCTAGATATTCACTAGCATCTTTCGTATTCATTAAAGGTTTCTCTTTCTAATGCTCAAACTAATTATGGTATTTACATAACATTGATAACAATAAGGTTGAATCAATTAAGAACACCTTAAACAAAGTGTAAACAAAATTATACGCAGTGCCAATGAATTACTAAAGATTTGTGATGTTTTGGTCTAATTTTGCCAATAATTTATTAAGCTTAACAATGTCCTTATCAGTAAAATTCTGTAGTGCTAATTGTTGATGATTCAGGGCAATAGGCACCAAACTTGAGTATAACGAGCTACCTTCTGGGGTTAATTGGATCGTTTGTGAACGATTGTCATTGGTCACAGTGTTTGTCTTAACTAATTGTTTAATAATGAGTTTTTTAACTGTTCTCGATACTTTTACTTTATCCATAGCAATGGTTAAGGTGATCTCTTTTGCCGTCGCTCGCTGGTTTTCGCCCAGTACCGCAATTACCCGCCATTCGGCTACGCTAATGCCAAACTGCTTACTGTATTTATCTGCTAACGACTGAGATAGTCTGTTTGCCAAAGTTGACAGTTTATATGGTAAATATTCTTGTAAAGTTAAAGTGCCATCTTCACTTTTATCCATATTGTAACTCCAATTGTTATTGACTCTGTTAACGACTAAAATAGTTTCAATTGAAACTAATAGTACCATAACTAAAATTATTTTCATCGGTAGATACTAAAGCCGGTGAATACGGAGAAAAACATGGCTGATTTATTTGAAAACCCAATGGGCCTAGATGGCTTTGAATTTGTAGAGTTTACTGCATTAGAAAAAGGCGTTTTAGAACCAGTATTTGAAAGCATGGGTTTTACTCACGTTGCTAATCACAAATCAAAAGACGTGACTTTATGGCGCCAAGGCGATATTAACTTTATCGCTAACTATGAAAAAAATAGCCACGCTCATTACTATGCACAAGAACATGGTTCGTCAGCATGTGGTATGGCATTCCGTGTTAAGGATGCACAAGCGGCATATAAACTAGCCCTAGAGAAAGGCGCACAACCGGTACATATCGAAACTGGTCCAATGGAATTGCGTCTTCCTGCTATCAAGGGTATTGGTGGTGCAACGGTATATCTAATCGACCGTTACCAAGGTACCAACACGATTTATGACATCGATTTCGATTGGATTGAAGGTGTAGACCGTCATCCTGAAGGTTGTGGCTTCCACACCTTAGATCATTTAACTCATAACGTTTACCGTGGTCGTATGGCTTATTGGGCTGACTACTACGAAAACTTGTTTAACTTCCGTGAAATTCGTTTCTTCGATATCAAAGGTGAGTACACAGGTTTAACATCGAAAGCGATGACAGCACCAGACGGTAAAATCCGTATTCCTCTTAACGAAGAAGCTGGCGGCGGCGGTCAAATCGAAGAGTACTTAATGGAATACAACGGTGAAGGTATTCAGCACATTGCTTTTGCTTGTGACGATATCATTGCATGTTGGGATAAATTAAAAGCTCAAGGCATTAAGTTTATGACTCCACCTCCTGGTACCTACTATGACATGCTTGAAGAGCGTCTTCCTGGCCATGGTGAGCCGGTAGATGAATTACAGCCTCGTGGTATTCTAATGGATGGTTCTACTGAAGGTGGTGAGCCACGTTTATTACTTCAAATTTTCTCTGACACATTATTAGGCCCAGTATTCTTTGAGTTTATTCAACGTAAAGAAGACCAAGGTTTTGGTGAAGGTAACTTTAAAGCATTGTTTGAGTCTATTGAGCGCGACCAAGTTGAACGTGGCGTAATCAAGACTGACGCATAAGTAGTTTCGGAGAATATTATGGCGATTAAACGAATTCATCATGTAGCGTATCGCTGCAATGACGCAAAAGAAACGGTAGCGTTTTACCGTGACTTACTTGGTATGGACTTTCAGTTAGCAATCGCTGAAAATGAAGTGCCTTCAACGAAAGCACCAGATCCATATATGCATGTATTTCTAGATGCAGGTATGGGCAATGTTTTGGCGTTTTTTGAATTGCCGAACTCGCCTAAAATGGACCGTGACAACAATACGCCAGAGTGGGTACAGCATATTGCTTTTGAAGTAGAGTCGATGGATGAGCTACTTGAATCGAAAACGAAATTAGAAGCAGCGGGCTTAGATGTCTTAGGTCCGGTAAATCACACCATTTTTAAATCGATTTATTTCTTTGATCCAAATGGACATCGTATTGAATTAGCTGCGCAAGTTGCTAAACCAGGTATGATGGAAGAATTAAAACGCGTATCTGTTGAAATGCTAGATGAGTGGGCGGAAACTAAAAAAGCTCCTCAACATGCAGCATGGTTACATAGTGAAGCCGAATTAAAGAAAAAATTTTCAGGTGATAAATAATGAAATTAGCAAGTATTAAATCAGGTCGCGATGGCGCCTTAGTAGTTGTAAACAACAGTCTTACTAAAATGGCATGTGCTGGTCACATTGCTACAACGATGCAAGATGCATTAGATGATTGGGCTAATGTTGAGCCTAAACTGCAAGCGTTAAGCGTACAATTAGAGAATGGCGAAGTAGAAACAGCAGACTTTGATCAAACTCAAGCTGACTCGCCACTTCCACGTGCTTACCAATGGGCTGACGGCAGTGCTTATGTAAACCACGTTGAATTAGTTCGTCGTGCACGTAACGCTGAAATGCCAGCAACGTTTTGGACTGATCCATTAATGTATCAAGGTGGCAGTGATAGCTTTCTTGCACCTCGTGACAACATTGTAATGCCACAAGACGAAGGGTTTGGTATTGACTTTGAAGCGGAAGTTGCAGTGATCACTGGCGATGTTCCTATGGGCGTTTCGGCGGAAGACGCACTTAACTATATTAATCTTGTGATGATCGTAAATGACGTATCATTACGTGGTTTGATTCCAGGTGAGTTAGCGAAAGGTTTTGGCTTTTTTCAATCTAAGCCTTCAAGTGCATTTAGCCCAGTATGTGTAACACCAGATCAACTAGGCGATGCTTGGGTTGATGGCAAGTTACATTTACCACTTAATTCAAAATACAATAACGAGTTGTTCGGTAAGCCGGAAGCTGGTATTGATATGACCTTTAACTTTGGTCAATTAGTAGCTCACGCAGCGCGTACTCGTCCTTTATGTGCTGGTACGGTAATTGGTAGTGGTACGGTATCTAACAAGTTAAATGATGGCCCTGGTAAGCCTGTTTCTGAAGGTGGTGTTGGTTATAGCTGTATTGCAGAAATTCGTATGATTGAGACTATTGAAAACGGTAAGCCAACCACGCCATTTATGAGCTTTGGCGATAACATTGAAATGGAAATGTTTGACAAAGATGGCCAGTCAATCTTCGGCCAAATTAACCAAACAGTCGTTAAAGGTTAAGAGAAGAGGTTAAACTCTATAGACAAATGCAGAGTAATCACTTTGCACGGGTCCAGGGGAAGAAGCTAAAACAGTAATAATAACAATACAAAAATAATAAAAGCCACAATTAAAAAAGCCGTATCAACACTGTTGATACGGCTTTTTCTTATTTAAATGCATATTTCTATGCAGTTTAATATATTTACATTGGCATTGGCGCGCCATTTAATAAAGCTTGACCGTTGCTAAATGAAAAACTAAAGGTAATTTTGTCGTCTTCTTTAACCAATACATTTTGCTGAATCATGGCATCGATATCGGCGGTTTTGCCAATGCTTTCGAAAAATGCCAGAGGTGCAGAGCCATTCGCTTTAGCATCTATTGCCATCATCATAGTCATTGGGTTATTTGGATCAAACAAATCAGCATCAAAAGTGATGATCATATTCGAGTCTATCTCGCCTTCATCAGCTTTAAAACCAAGTTTATCGATGCTGAAACTAAAGCCATTCGAAACTAATTGTGGCAACAACTGTTGAAGTTGCATCATTGCGATTGCTTGTTCTTGCTCATTCATCGTTTGCAGTTTCGCAAAAAGCTCCATAAGTTGTTGATAGCTATCGATATCAAGGTTTTTCATTGAGAAATTATAAGTAATTTCATTATATTCTTGGTCGATAACCGTTAATTTATCAGCTACTAAGCTAGCGACAGCATTAAGCTTGTTGTCATCTTCTGTAATGTTACCGGTAAAAGTCATTTTATCCAGGCCGAATTCATCATCAGTATTTGGTGAATGAACCAGAATGTTGGCAAGTTCAATGGTAAAATCACCTGTAGATATCGCCATCGGACTAAAGATATCGCCACGAATAATTTGTTGTGTACTATCTAAAGTGAGTTCTCCAATAGTTACTACAGTCGTATCGTCTTCTTTAATTTTCATACCCTGCCATTGACCGTTAGCGGTAATTTGACCATCCATACTAATGTTACTGGTAAATTCGCCTGGTAATATTTCAATATCAACAGTGTCAAATGGCATAGTGACACCGTGAATTTTGCTTAGTGACGATAAACTACCGTCAAATGCAATTCGTCCAAAGTTTTCCATTGCATAAGTCAATTCATCAAGTTCTGTTGGCATCGCAGCGGCGATTTCACTTGGTAAGCTCATGTCATAAGTAATATCAGCTAAACCTAAGCCGATTCCATTATTAACAAGTACCGGTCCATGTTGTAATTGATGATCTATGGTAATTGTCATCATTTCAAACGGTAGGTTATCATCTTGCGGTAATTCAATCGCTAATTCAGCTTGAGCACTGGCTGTAAACCACCCGCGGTTGTATTCCTTCAATGAAATTTTAAGTTGTGGATGTTGATCAAGCTGCGCATACATGTTGCGAACTTTTTCTTCAGCTTTTTGGCCAATAAAGTATGGCGAAATTAAAACGATGGCGACGATCACCACGAGGGAAATGAGCTTTTTCATTAAAGCAATGTCCTTATTTTTATTAGTAGGTATCTTTTTTAAAGACAATATCATATCAGCAAATAATCAAAAAATGTGCTTTTTTTAACTCAATTTGCCACTATGTTAGTGATTACATTCTTGAACTAAAAACCAAAAACTAAAGCAATAAAAGAAAATAATGAATAAGCCAATTCTTTACTATGTTTATGATCCCATGTGCAGTTGGTGTTGGGGATATAATCCAACTTGGCATAAATTGCAGCAAAAGCTCAGCCCATTAGTCGATATCCAATATCTTGTTGGTGGTCTAGCACCGGATAGTGATGAGCCAATGGCGGACGATATGAAAGCCTTTTTACAGCATACTTGGCGGCGAATATCAGCTCAACTTGGTACTGAATTTAATTTCGATTTTTGGCGTGATTGTCAGCCGCGTCGTTCAACCTATCCTGCTTGTCGGGCGACTCTGATTGCACGTAACCATAATTTAGAACAGGAAATGTATCTGGCGATACAACAAGCTTATTATTTGAAAGCTAAGAATCCGTCGGACTTGTCAACTCTGACTAAAATTGCCAAAGGGTTAGGATTAAATGAAGCTGATTTTGTTAAAAAAATGGCTAGTGAGTCTTTGAATAATCAATTACGTGATGAAATACGATTGGCGCGAGCAATGCCGATCAATGGTTTTCCATCGCTAGTACTTGCGATTAATGGCAATAAATACCCTATAGTGATTGATTATCTTAATTGGAAAGTTAGTTATGACGACGTTATAAAAAGGTTACCAAGCCAATAATTATTCTTCAGTTAGATAATCTTTAAATTCTTTAATTCCAAAATATCGTATGGATTTTTTGTGGGTCACTTTTTTTGCGATCAGTGTATCGCCGCAGTAGATTTTTACAACCTGCTTGTCACCATTGCTATCCACATCATATTGGTGGTTTTTATTGAGTCGCAAATTATCAAATTCGCTACGCATGATTAGTTTCATAATTATTATTATAAAGTAATTGTTAAGAGTTTAACTAGCTCGCTTTCACTAGCATATTTTAACTGAGCGCAAATGTCACTGTCCAAAGGAGCCTTATTTAAATAGTAAAACTTACTCTGATAGATGTACAAATATGGGTTTATGAACTAAGTTAAGTATTCATTATTAAATATAAATAAAACAAAGAATTATAAGGGTTTAGGGGAATTTTATGGTGAAAGGTAACAGCTTGTTTGTTGCTTTGTCGTTTTTACTTGCAGTTAGTACGTCCGCGAGTGTTAGCGCCGAGCAGTTCGATTATGCAGATGTTTTTCAATTAGAATATGCAGCTTCTGCACAAGTATCGAAAGACAAGAAATCAGTCATTTACGTTCGTCGTAGTATGGATATTATGAGTGACTCAATGCGCTCGAGTATCTGGCAAGTCGATTTAAACGGTAAGAATCATCGCCCACTACTTTCTGGCAAAAGTAGTTATCATAGCCCTCGAATTTCACCTGATGGTACTCGCTTAGCTTATGTTAGTGCGTTTGATGGTTCAAGTCAGTTGTACGTAAGATGGCTCGATACCGGACAGACCGCACGAGTGACTAATTTGCAATATTCGCCGAGCAGTATTGCTTGGTCTCCGGATGGAAAAACCATCGCTTTTAGTATGTTTACTCCTGCGCCGTCTAAGTCACTTTTCACTGAAATGCCAGCGCAACCAAAAGGTGCAAATTGGGCAGGTACCGCAACCTATATTGATGATGCTTATTATCGCAGTGATAGTGGTGGTTACAATCCGAGTGGTTTTTCCCATATTTATCTGGTGCCAGCCCTTGGCGGTACTCCTCGAAAAATTTCTAGTGGCAACTTTCACCACGGCGGTTCTATCAGTTGGAGCCGCGATCAAAAATCTATTTATATAAGTGCTAACCGCAATGATAACTGGCAATTGACTCCTTTTCAGGCTGACCTCTACGCCATTGATGTCATCAGCAAAGAAATTTCTGTGGTTATTGAAAGTGAAGATCCTGAGTTTTCACCAATAATCAGTCCGGATGGCAAGTACCTTGCGTTTGTAACCATTGAAGATAATAAGAAAGCGTCACAAAATGCGTTTTTAAAAGTGATGAAACTCAGTGACAAAACGGTAAAATCCTATGTTAAAAAGCTCGACCGTAATATAGAAGATATTCAATGGCGTGATGATAGCCAAGGCCTGTACTTTACTTTTGATGATCATGGTCAAAAGCAATTAGGTTTTGTCGGTCTAAATGGTGAACTCACAAAAATGAAAGTGTTGTTAGGTGGACAGTCACTAGGCAGACCTTATACCTCTGGTGAGTATACTCAAGTTGGTGACGGTAGAATTGTGTATACCGTTGCTAATCCAAATCGTCCGGCAGACTTAGCGGTGATTAATACCAAAGCTGAGTCAACTATGCTAACTCGTTTAAACGAAGATTTAATGGCTCACAAGAGTATGGCAAAAGTAAGAGATTTAACCGTTATTTCTTCCGTTGATAAACGAGCAATTGAAGCTTGGGTGGCATTACCGGCTGGTTTTGACCCTGAGAAAAAGTATCCACTAATTTTGGAAATTCACGGTGGTCCACACGCGGCTTACGGTCCAAATTTTTCTGCCGAAGTGCAATTGATGGCTGCCAAAGGTTACGTAGTTATCTGGGCTAACCCTAGAGGTAGTACATCTTATGGCGCTGAGTTCGCCAACCTGATTGATAAAAAATACCCTTCTGAGGATTATAATGATTTGATGGACGTTGTTGATGGTATTATTGAAGAAGGTTATATCGACGAAAATCAATTGTTTGTCACCGGTGGTTCTGGTGGCGGCACATTAACCGCGTGGATAATCGGTAAAACCGATCGATTTAAAGCTGCCGTAGTCGCTAAACCAGTGATTAACTGGATGAGTTTAGCGCTAACTTCTGATGCCTATATCTACTTCGCCCAATATTGGGTACCTGGTATGCCATGGGAGTTCCCTGAACACTTATGGAAGCATTCACCATTATCATTGGTCGGTAATGTGAAAACGCCAACCATGTTGCTTACTGGTGAAAATGACTATCGCACGCCAATGAGTGAAACTGAGCAGTATTATCAAGCATTGAAATTGATGGATGTAGATACAGCGCTAGTGAAGATAAAAAAATCTGGCCATGGTATTGCTAACAAGCCAAGTAATTTAATTCAAAAGGTCGGTAATATTATTGCTTGGTTTGAAAAATATCAGCAGCAACCTAAAGCGGTACCTGGACGATAAAGATTCAACTCTGTACTAGTGATAGTACAAGCGAGAGTGTTGATGATTAAAAAGAAGCCATCAGACTTAATATCTGATGGCTTCTTTTTTCTGAACTTGCTCTTGTTGATTAGTCTTTTGATTTGTTTGGTGCGGGCAATTGTGCTTTTTTCTTCGACTGCTTTTTCAGTTTTTCTGCATTATCTTCGTGAAAAGAACTCGGTAATATCTCGACACCAACTAAACGACTTAGCTTGATCATTACCGGAATGGTAATGGGCGCAAATGGCAATACTGCAAATACGCCCATGCCTAATCCTTTAAGCAAATCTAGAAACTGATCATTGGCGATTTTCATTTCTTCGCTAGAGGCTTTGCGTCTGGTATATCTGCCGTAAATCGCCAGCATTTCTTTGGTCTCGTCTTTTTCTTGACCAAGGGCATACTTAAGTACCAACATTTTTCGCTTAAAGCGATACATAGTTTTGCGTCGCTTAATTCGAATTATGCGAATTGGAGCCTTAAAAATATATACTCTTAATTTTGCCAAAGTGAAATTTTATTAACTTCTGCGAAAAAATCGCGCGAATGCTAACCCTGCTAGTAATAATAGATTAGTTGAAGACCCGCCACTTGAGTCGCTATCATTTTCTTCTTCAGGCTCTGATGGGGTGCTTTTAGTTGATAATGGTGGTAACTCTGGCTGGGTATCAACATTTTCGTTAACGACAATAATAGATTCGATCATCACAAAGTGTTCATCGGTTAATGGTGAATTGTCAGGTACAGATCTTAGCGGAGTATCAGTAAAACCAGGTAAGTTTTGGATTGAATAATGATCTAGTTCTTCAATAGTTTTTAAAATCTCTAAGCCATCGCCTTGAACAACACCAAATACAGTAAACCCACCATTTTCATTGTCCAAATAGCTACTATTGTTATCCACATTGAAGAACCATTGGTTAGTCGCACTATTTTCATCACCACTAACTTTGGCCATAGCAATAGTGCCAGTAACATTGGAGAATACTGGTTCATTGATTACCGCTGGATTGCTATTGACACTATCAACCATTTGTTCTTCAGTATTATAAAAATAACCGCCACCTTGGATTATAAAACCCGGCACACTGCGATGAATGATGGAGTTATCAAAGTCTTGTGCATGCACATACTCTAGGAAATTCTCTACGGTTTTAGGGGTGTGCTCATCGAGAAGGTTTACTTCAAAGTCACCCATTGACGTTTTAAAAAGTACTACTGTTGCATTGCTCGGCATGGCAATACTAAATAGTAGGGTGAATATTGCAGTTAATTTGATGTGATGATAATTCATTATTACGACTACCTATATGAAATAATTATGCTGATTATACTTAAGAAAAAAGGAATAGCATTAACTAAATATAATTCCATCTAATTAGATTAAAAGGCAGGACATTTTTGACTGATATTATCATATACATCATCAATCGTTCGGCTAACCTCATAGCGACCACCATCTGTTAACTGGGTAATAATAACGTCAGGTAATATGATATTTGTATGGCCACCAAAGCCTGACATTACAGGTAAATGTGTAGGGCTACCACAAGCAGCAAGTTTTGTTTTTTTATCAGCATGGAAACGCCAAAAACCATTATCATAGTGATGATCAGAGTTCAAAACTTTTAGTCCCCGCGTCTGCTTAGTTAATACCTCTCGGACCATTGTAGGATCAAGTAAATCATCATCTAAAGCAAAATCTCGCAAGTACTGACTAAATAAAACGACGTCGTTTACGGTCATCGATAACCCATAACCAGCCCATGCTTCTTGACTATCTGAGGTACGTTGTGAGCCTTTTATGTATTCACTTAATCCTATTTTTTCGTAAATCGGTATGACAATATCGTTGAACCCTTGCGAATTCTTAGACTGTTTGGTTTTTAGAAATTGATTAACGGCATAGCCTACTAATTCAGTATCTGTAGTGTGATATACATGGTAGCGGTTAGGCTCTGTTTGCTTTGGCCAGGCGGTGCATGCAAATGTTGCACGTTTTGCTCTAGTTGTTGGAATAAAGTAACCAAATACAATCGCATCGCTGCTTTCATCGCTTTGATTTTCTAACGATGTGTAATTGCCTGTGGCCATGTCTAAAGCATTTTCTACTGTGACATTCTGCCACCGGCTATCGACATTACATTCTGCCACTAAGTCTTTAATTAAGGTGTTTTTAAAACCAGGATACTGTTTTTCTAGAGCAGCCACAGCGATGAATGCATGCATAGATTTGGCAAAAGAATAAGTGCCAATAGTTTTATCTGTACAATAAGGATGGGGCCCGTATCGAGTATTGCAACCACTGATATAGCTGATGCCGTTGACAGCGATGCTATAACCGTTAATGGTTTCTTTTTTAATTGCATAACCATAGTTAGCAAGGTTAACGCCAGGGTAATCAATGGCTAGCTCTGTTAATGGCTTTGTAGGTAGCCAGAATGCTTGTTCTCTATTTCTACGGTCGATGATTTGTGATTTGTTAGTAATACTTGCCGGTATATACTGGCTTGCTAATGTACCGTAAAACTCAAAACCATAAAACACACAAGTCTCGGCAATGTTTTGTACATGCACATTTGATATTGTTCCATCATTCTTGAACAAAAACGTTGCCAGGCCATTGTGCTCACAATTGGCGTTGTTTTCTTTAATGGTATAAGGGAATGCTGCTCTGGTGTATCCCTTGTCACTTGCCTCATCCCAAACTGCACCAACGCCTGCTGTGATAGACCAAGGTCCATTACCGATAAAGCCATGGTGTCTATCTACAGGAATTAATCTATTATCGCTTTGAACAAAGTCAACATTAAACGTCGGCCATTGTTCAAAACCAGTAAGTAGATCATCCATATCACCATAGTTGCCTACCAATGTCGGTGCTCCTGAGATTATCAACCTGCCTTCAAACTGGTTAATGGTAGGGGATTTATTCGTTGCTGCAAAGCTGCTCGCAGAAAAGGTTTGATCTGCGCTTGAGGTTAGGTACTTAAAAGTGGCCTCTGAGCGAAACTGTGTGGTCGAAGTATAGGCGTAGATGATGGAAATCAGAGTAATGGAGAAAATTATCAAAGTTATCAAAATTATCCAAGTCCGTTGAAAACCTGTCTTCATAAATGAAAAAACTCCCCATTATTATTCTATTAAAACATTATAATGCTCGAACAAACCGAATTTAAGTAGTACCAGTTTCAGTCTTCAACAGGTGCCAATTAGGAAGTTAACTGGTCAATGACTTGTTGAAAAGAGTGTTGCACCATAGCGACTTTCTTGCGCTCTAGAGGTTGGGACTTTACCACCGCTGATAGTTCAAATTGATATTTGAAGATATCATCTTTTAATAGCTTCAAAGTTTCATCTTCGAGTTCTCTTTTAATATAGCTTTTTGGCAAGAAGCCGATGTATTTTCCTGATTTTATCATCGCCAATCGTGTATCAAATTGGTATGAATGCGCTGAGATTTTCAACTGTTTTAATAACGAACTACCCTGATGGCTAATTTCTATACCTGGATGAATTGCTGGCCATTTAATAATATCCTCTTGGCTTAATAACCTAGCATCAACACTAAATAGAGGATGTTGATGACTGCAGCATAGGTAAATTGCTTCTTGATGAAAGCGCTGGTAACTCAATTCTTCCACTTTTTGATAACCTGGAAATATCGCCAGGTGTGCTTTGTCCTCTAATAATTTTTGTTCAATGTTTGCCACTGAATCACCATCAACAATTAAATTAATATCGGGAGCCTGTTGATAAACCAACTCAATTAAATCAGAAAGCATTTGCTGTGTATGTCTATCGAGTTGATCTGAGCAAAGAATAACAATATCGCCGGTTATATCTTGATCTAGAGCGTGAACCAAATGCGAGAAATCGTTAAATGAATCAAATAATTTAAGGCTTGCCCGGTAAATAGCTTGCCCTTCGCGAGTTAAGGAAAAACCTTTTCGCCCTCGAATACATAAAGTTTGCCGTAACCGTGTTTCTAAACTAGCCATATGTATACTGATGGTCGAACGAGTTATTCCTAGAGTTTCTTCTGCAGCTGCGAACCCGCCATGTTCTACAACTTCTTTAAATATCCGCAATAGTTTTAAGTCGTATTCGCTTACAGTTCTTGGTTTATTCACAATCGCCTCTTTGTTTGAAAAAATCAAACTTATGGTTGAATGTTTTATATTTAACCCGATTAAAATTTGTATTTCAATAACAAAATATTCAATTGGAGAAGTTTATGCTTGTATTAAACGACAGTAGCTTACTAAGACCGGGGTCTTATATAGATGGCCAATGGCAAACAAATAATCAACATTTAGCAGTGAGAAATCCGGCCAATGGAGAGCTTTTACATACAATAGCTAACAGTAATGGTATTGAAACCGAGCAGGCAGTTGTTGCCGCGAGAAAAGCATTTACTAGCTGGAAAAAAACGACCGCTAATGAACGAGCAAGCATCATGCGTCGGTGGTTCAATTTGATAATGGAACATCAGCAAGATTTGGCCAAAATACTCACAGCTGAACAAGGTAAACCGTTAGCAGAAGCAAGTGGTGAAATTGGTTATGGTGCGGCTTTTATTGAGTGGTTTGCTGAAGAGGCGAAACGAGTATATGGCGATACAATTCCTGCCCCATCTGGGGATAAACGAATTGTCGTAATAAAGCAGCCTGTGGGTGTTGTTGCAGCAATTACACCGTGGAATTTCCCTAATGCAATGATCGCAAGGAAAGCGGCAGCGGCTCTTGCTGCCGGTTGTACTTTTATTGTTAGACCGGCAACTCAAACGCCTTTATCGGCATTAGCACTCGCTGAATTAGCACAGCGAGCAGGTGTTCCTGCCGGCGTTTTTAATGTTGTTGTTGGCGATAACGCGCGAGCAATGGGGCAGATTTTAACTAGTCACCCTGATGTTGATAAATTTACTTTTACTGGCTCGACTGGCGTGGGTAAATCATTGATAGCCCAGTGTGCGACAACGGTCAAAAAAGTGTCGATGGAGCTTGGCGGGAATGCACCATTTATTGTGTTTGATGATGCTGATGTCGATGCGGCGGTCGCAGGTGCGATTGCCTCGAAATATCGAAATGCTGGGCAAACGTGTGTGTGCACTAATCGGATTTTCGTGCAGCAAGATATTAAAGACGAATTTACTGAAAAATTTGTTTCGGCGGTGAAGCAGCTGCAAGTTGGCGATGGTTTTGATGAAAATGTGGTTATTGGTCCAATGATTTCAACGCAAGCGGTAAGAGATGTACAAAATCTCGTGCAAGAGTCGATTAGTCAAGGGGCGGTAGTCGCATTAGGTGGAGATAGTCATAGCGCCGGTGATTGCTTTTACCAACCGACAATTATGACCAATGTCAGCAATGATATGGCTATTGCCGCAAACGAAATATTTGGTCCTGTATCACCGATTATTGCCTTTGATAATGAAGATGAAGTGATTGGCTTGGCGAATGATACAGAGTATGGCCTAGCTGCCTATTTTTATGCCCGAGATATTGGCCGAATTTGGCGAGTCGCTGAAGGTTTGGAATATGGCATGGTAGGTATTAATGAAGGCATCATTTCAAATGCAGCAGCACCTTTTGGTGGTATGAAACAATCGGGTAACGGTCGAGAAGGTTCTAAGTATGGCCTTGATGACTATTTAGAAATCAAATATTTATGTATGGGAGGGTTAGACAAATGAACCCAGTGAATGTAAAAACCAATGCAGATTTACAACAACGTAAAGTAAAAGCGATTGCTCGCGGGCAAGGTAACGCATATCCAGTATACGTTGAAAAAGCTAAAAACTCAGAAGTTTGGGATGTTGAAGGAAAACGCTATATTGATTTTGGAACTGGTATAGCGGTCTGCAATACTGGACATAGTCATCCAAAAGTAGTCGCTGCAGTAAAAGCGCAAGTCGATAATTTTAGCCATACCTGTGTCATGGTTAATCCTTACGAAGTTGCCGTAGAATTAGCCGAGAAACTTACTACGTTAGCGCCCGGAGAGAGTGACAAGAAAGCGGTATTTGTGACTACTGGTGCTGAAGCGGTAGAAAATTGCATTAAAATTGCGAGAGCCTATACCGGTCGAAGAGGTGTAATTGCTTTTAATGGCGGCTTTCATGGGCGTACTAATTTGACCATGGCATTAACTGGTAAAATAACGCCTTATAAACATTTGTTTGGCCCATTCGCGGGTGATATTTTTCACGCGCCATTTCCGATTGAATGTCATGATGTAACCGTTGAACAGTCTCTGAAAGCGCTAGATAACCTGTTTAAGGTAGATATCGCACCGAGCGACGTAGCAGCCATTATTGTTGAACCAGTGCAAGGTGAAGGTGGATTTTATCATGCACCTAAAGAGTTTTTAAAAGCGCTGAGATCGAAATGTGATGAACTTGGAATTGTGCTCATTGCCGATGAAATCCAAACCGGTTTTGGGCGCACGGGCAAAATGTTTAGCTGTGAACATGCAGAAGTTGAGCCAGACTTAATTACTATGGCAAAAGGTATTGCTGGTGGATTTCCAATCGCTGCAGTAGTGGGTAAAAGCGATATTATGGATGCACCTTTGCCAGGAGGGTTAGGTGGTACTTATGGTGGTTCACCTGTTGCTTGTGCAGCGGCACTTGCAGTGCTTGAGATTATTGAAGATGAAGACCTAATCAATAGATCAAACGTTATAGGAGACACATTTAACCAGCGACTTCGTCAATTGCAGAGTCAACATCCTAATTTAATTCTTGATGTGCGTAATCAAGGCTCAATGATTGCGCTTGAATTGGTGCATGATGGCGATAAAGAGCAACCTAATGTGCAATTAACGCAAGCCATTATTGCTAATGCTGCGGAACATGGATTGATATTGCTAGCCTGTGGTTTTTATGGCAATGTGATCCGATTCTTACCGGCGCTAACAATATCAGATGAAATATTGAATGAAGGATTAAATGATTTTGTTCGTTTGTTCAATAAGCTTGCAAGCTGAATTAAAAGTACGCTAGGTTAGTGTTATTAATAACATAAATAACATTAACCTATGCTTAATCGTTTAATCTATCTCGATGCAAAGTTATCTGAAAGCCTGCAGTCTCAGCTAAGACAAAAGCTTGTAGAAGGTATTCTTGTAGGCTCTTTTGCCGCGGGCAGTAAACTGCCATCATCACGAAAACTTGCTCAGCAATTAAACATTTCTAGAAATACCGTGGTGCTGGTATATCAAGCCTTGTTGGCGGAAGGATATATCGAATCTCGTGAACGTAGCGGTATTTTCGTGAGTGAAGAAATTAACCGCGGTAAAGTAGAGTTTGTCGATAGTGATATTAAATACAACCCTAAACAAAGTGATAATCAACGCCGCTTTAAAGGAGCAATAGCAGCGACCAATGCGGCCTCATGTCCTGCGGATTGGCAAAATTACTCGTTTCCCTTCATTGATGGCAAATTTAATTCATCACTATACCCAGTTAAAGAGTGGCGAGAGGCTGTAATTAAGGCCAACAGTACTCGTGAACTTTATTTATGGGGACAGTTAAAAAGTGGTGAAGATGACCCCATGTTGCTCGACGAAATTCGCACTAAAATACTTCCAAGAAGAGGTATTCAAGCGAGTAGAGACGAAATCTTAATTACCGTAGGAACGCAACAAGCATTGCATTTAATCACTCAATTATTTGTCGATGAAACTGTTGAAGTGGCGGTTGAGGAGCCAGGCTATCCAGAAATGCGAGCGTTGCTAGAACAAAAAAAAGCAAAACTATTACATCAACCTATTGATGACAAGGGCCTCATTGTTGATGACCGATTGAATGACTGTGACATTATTTATACCACTCCTAGCCATCAAACTCCGACCAGTATTACCATGTCGCTTGAGCGCCGCGATCAGTTGTTAAACAAAGCTAAAGAGCAAGATTGTTTAATAATCGAAGATGATTTTGAATTTGAAAGTAATTTTTTGGGGCATCCACATCCGGCACTACGAAGTTTAGATACCGATAACCGCGTCATCTATGTTTCTTGTTTATCTAAAGTACTTGCTTCAGGAGTACAAATTGGTTTTATTGTCGCTGACGCAAGCGTGATTACTGAGCTTAAAAAACTGCGAAAATTAGTACTGCGAAACCCTCCTATTAGTAATCAAAGAACCGTGGCGCATTTTTTAGCAATGGGCCATTACGATGCCTTTATGATGCACTTACATAAAACCTTTTTTGAACGTTGGCTGACACTGCGAGAGGCACTGAACATATACTTACCAAATTGTATTGATACCGGACCAATTCAAGGAGGGACGGCGTATTGGATTACCGGACCGAAACAACTTGATGGTGAATACTTGCGAAAGAAAGCGGTAGAACACGGTATATTGATCGAACCGGTAAAGCGCTATTTTGCATTGGGTTCTTCACCAAGTAATTGTTTTCGTATGGGAGTAACTAGCATTCCGAATGAAAAAATTCGCGAAGGTGTTAGAAAACTAGCGCAACTTATTCATCAGCTAACTGATGAACACGAAGAAAAGCTGTCTAATGCCACGGGTAAATTATTAGAACAGCAACAACTAGAGCAAATATTACCTGGTGCGTTATTGGAGTGTCAGATGGTTTATGGCGTTCCTTGCACCATAGAACTAAAAGAAAATGGCCGTATGATTGGCCAAACATTTGGCAATGATAATGAAGTCGATACGGGCCGTTGGTGGATAGAAAATGGTATGTATTACCGCAAATGGAACTTGTGGGGATACGGTGAAATGCGTGGCTTCTACGTTATTATGGATGGTAATGAAATGAAGTGGTTTGATCAAAATTATTGCTTTGTACGCACCTTAACCTATCAACAATCTACCCCTGAATAACCTTACAAAACTGGTACCATTGTTTTAATCAAACTGGTACTAACACAGTTTGCCCTGCCCCTGTAGATTATTTAAACAATAATACTTATAAACCCAATCTAAGGACATTATAGATGAGCCATTTTGCTATTGCCGGCCTACAAATGAATTTGTCTAATGGTGATAATTTATCCGAAATAGCTAGTGAAATAGTTAGAACTAAAAAGCGTTTTCCTTGGATCGATATGATTGTATTAAGTGAACTTGCCAGTTTTGGAAGCGACAAAAAATACGCCCAATCATTACCTGGTGATGCAGAAAATTTTTATTGCCAATTGGCTCGAGACAATAATGTCTGGTTGATCCCTGGTAGCCATTATGAGCAAACACCAACTGGCATATTTAACACTGCGTCGGTAATTAATAATCAAGGTCAGGTCGTTGCTCGTCACCGCAAAATTTATCCATTTTTACCTTATGAATCAGATATTAATGCTGGAAATGAATTTGTCGTATTTGATGTGCCGGGCGGGCGTATTGGTGTTGCCATTTGTTACGACCTTTGGTTTCCTGAGGTTGCGAGAACACTTGCATGCGAAGGTGCAGAAGTGCTCATTTACCCAACATTAACGGGCACAATTGATAGGCCGATGGAGTTGATATTAGCACAAGCGACAGCGGTAAATAATCAATGTTACGTAATGACGATAAATGCGTCAGGTGGGATTGGTAATGGTCAATCGAATGCTATTGGCCCGGATGGCCAGATTATTTACCAAGCGGGCTGCGCAGCAGAATTAATTCCCATTGAAATTGACTTTGAGCAGGTAAGAAGAAATCGAGAGCGTGGCTTACATGGACTAGGCCAAGTTTTAAAAAGTTTTCGTGACAATGAAGTCGAATATACGGTTTACAAAAATAAAGAATGCAAAAACAAAAGCTTAAGCTCACTTAGTAAATTAGAAGTGCCGGGCATAAAAGAAAAATAAAAAGAATAAACTATCTGTCTTGAACTGGACCTATGACTTCTTACCAACTGGTACTAAGAATTTGTGAATGACTGGTTTACGCTCAAAACAGGCTAAAAAAACAACAACTATTGGAGCCACCATGAAAAAAGTTACATTCAACAGATCAACAATAGCGACAGCGGTAAGTACTGCTATTTTATTGTCGGTGCCATCGGCAGCTTACGCTGAAGAAGCGCAAGCAAGTGCAACTGAAGACAAGAAAATAGAGCGAATTCAAGTAACGGCAACTCATCGTTCAGTATCACAAGAGGAACTACCGTTTAACATTTCTTCGGTTCAAGGCGAAGAAATTGAAGGTTTAGCGATTGTGGATAATGCCGAGTTACTCCGTAATGTTGCGGGTATTACTGTTGTAGACCGAGGTCAACGTAATGGTGGTACGACTAACTCTATGATTATTCGAGGCTTGAATGTTGAAAGTGGTACACCTGACGATGTTGGTGAATCTACCGTTCCGACAGTGTCTACCTATGTCGACAGTACACCAATTTTTGCGAATTTCCTATTAAAAGATATTGAGCGAGTAGAAATCTTAAGGGGTCCGCAAGGTACTTTATATGGTTCTGGTTCATTAGGTGGTACGGTGCGTTACATTATGAACAAGCCAGACGCTGATTTAACTGAAGGTAGTTTTAAATTGGACTTGAGCCAAACAGATGGTTCCGATGGCCAAAACCTCGGTTTTGATGCCATGTATAATATGCCTGTTGGTGAAACATCTGCATTAAGATTTGTTATGTCTCATGTCGATCAAGACGGTATTATCGATGCCCCTAATTTATATCAATTGGATGATAATGGCATTCCATTAGTAAAAGATGATGCTGGTAACTGTAAAAGCGTTTCAGATGGCAGCTTAACATCTCAACAAGTTACCTTTAACGGCGCTTGTTACGAGTCTAAAGATGATATTGATTCAGTAGAAATGACCTATTTTAAAGTAGCATTTGCCACAGAATTAACCGACGATATTAATTTATTAATTACCCATCATATTCAAAGTGATGAAGTTGGTGGTCGTAGAGCGGTAACAAACGGTGCAGATTATTACGGCAATGAATACGGCGAATATGAAAATGGACTGACTGCATTAGAGCCATCAGAACGTGACGTTTCTTTAACCAGTTTAGAGATAGAAGCGGATCTTGGCTTTGCGACACTTACCTCGAGTTCGTCGGTATATGATCATGACGGTTCCGGCTGGCGCGATAATACCAGTTTATGGGTAACAGATAGAACCGGTGGTGCGGGTTTTACTAACTGGTTTGATATTCTTTATACGGGTAATCCGCGCCCTTTAGCACACGTAGAAGCGGGCTTTGAAGACGAAGCAATTATTCAAGAGTTTAGATTAGTATCCAATACTGATGAAAGTGACAGTATCGATTGGATAGTAGGTGCGTATTACATGGATCAAGAGCGCACAACAACTAACTTTAGTCATCTTCGTGGATTAGAAGAATATGGGTTTGCGTGTATAGACGTAGGTGCTAGCTGTGCTTCCGATGGTTCGTGGTGGGCTGGCGTTGATGCAATTAACGACATGGATTTTAGTTATATTCGTAAAGAAACGTTTGAAGATATGGCACTATACGGCGAGCTAACTTACAAATTTAGCAAGCAGTTTAGAGTCACTGCCGGGGTTCGTTGGTTCGACAATGAGTTAACCAATGAAACTTCTACCTTCTTCGCATTTTTGCAGCCTGAAGACATCCCGTTTGTTGAATATCCGACACAAAGCGAAGACGATATTTTGATGAAGCTAAACATTTCTTATGACATTAGCGACCAAACAATGTTGTATGCAACGTATTCAGAAGGTTTCCGTCGTGGCGGCTCAAATGCAATTCCAGATAGTGGCCCGTTTGCAGAATATCGACCTGAAACAGTATCTCTTTATGAAAAAGATACCGTAGAGAATTACGAAATAGGTATAAAAGGCTACACCGATAATATTACTTACTCAGCAGATATTTTTATGGTTGATTGGGATCAACCACAGTTAAATACATCGACAGCTTGGTGGGCATTCTTTATGGCTCAAAATGGCGAAAGTGCTGAAAGTAGCGGTGTTGAACTTGAAATGAATGCTCAGTTATCGAGCAGTCTAAATCTTAATATTGGTTATGCATTTGTTGAATCAGAATTAAGTGATGATCTAATAGCTCCGCAATATGAAAACGTAATCGCTGAATCAGGTGCGCGTTTACCAGGCGTTGCCGAGCATACCTTCTCTATGAGTTTAAAACATATGACCAACCTTACTGATGAGGTTGAAATGGTCAGCAGAATTTCTGGCTACTATCAATCAGATTCAGTTAACTCAGTGGTTGAATCTAGTTCTATATACGATGAATTTGACGGCTTTACTATATTTAATGCTTCAGTCACTTTTGTTATGGATAATTGGGCGACGAGTTTATACATGAAGAACATAAGCAATGAAGAGGGCGTAACAGCAAGTTATCCTGACTCATACTTAAGTACCGATACCGGTGTATTTGAAAATTACTATGGTAATAACCAACGTGATTATATTGCCCGACCTCGTACAATTGGCGCAACCTTGTCATACCAATTTTAAGCTACTCCCTAAGCAGTGGATACTGAGCCCCGCAGGGCTCAGTGTTTACTTTTTAGTAATCTATAAGTTGATGAATCTGTTTAATTATTGATATATTGGTAGAAAAAAATATGACAGTGCAATCATCTTCACAACTTGAATTAAAAAAGCTTATTGATTCAGGCTGGCGCTCCTTAGATACAGGCGACGTTAAGCAAGCAATTTCAATTAGCCAAAACTTAACTAAAAACACTCCTAATTTTGCTAGCGGATGGTATTTTACCGCGCAAGTTGCGTTGCGTATTAATAACATGGCAGCAGCGATACAGTCTTTGAAAAATGCCTGTAAGCTTCAGCCGAGAAATACTGGTTGGAAGCTTGCGCTGGCGCACACACTGTTAAACACAGCTGAATACGAACAAGCACGACTATTACTTGATAGCCTGAGTCATCCTTCGCCAAGAGATAACGTAAATAACTCTTCATTTAGCGCCATTGAACAAAATCAATTGGCATTACTGTATGCACGATTAAATCAAAATACGCAGGCGGTAAAACACTATCTATTGGCTTGTGAATTAGAACCAAATAACTATGACCATTATTACAGTTTGGCTGCAGTCTATCGTCAAATGGGCAATATATCTCAAGCAATAGAATGCCTCAAAAAAGCGATAACTCTAAATCCGTTAGACATTGATTCTCATGTCTTGCTCGTTGATACCGAAAAACAAACGGCGGATCAAAATCATATTGAAACTTTAGTTTCGCTATTAGCTAAAGCATCGTCAAATAAGCAGAGAGTGCAAATAAACTTTGCCCTAGCAAAATGTTACGAAAGCATTGGCAATTATGAGCAATCGTTTTCCGCATTAACTGCGGGCGCAAACTTGCGACGAAGTGAAATTCAATATCAAAGTAGCAGTGATGCACAAATTATTAAAACCATTATCAATACGTTTAGCAAGGATTGGAATCAGCAACAAATAGACAGTTTGACACCTGAGTTAACACCAATATTTATTGTCGGCCTTCCTCGGACCGGTTCAACGCTTGTCGAGCAGTTATTATGTGCAGATGATAGTGTTTATTCAGGTGGTGAAATGAATGATTTCTCTCGATTGTTGATGAAGCAAGTGAGAACACAGCAAGGTAACAAACCACTGAATCCTCAACAATTAGTTGAAGCGTCTAAAAATGTTAATTTTCAAAAGCTTGGTGAGGATTACATCAATGCCGTAAGGCAACAGTTAAACATGCAAAACTCTATATCTAGTGGATATTTTACCGACAAGTTACCGCTCAATTACCTGTATTTGGGACTAATTAAAAAAGCATTACCCAATGCCAAGTTCATTCATGTTAAACGGAATCCAATGGACAGCTGTTATGCAATGTACAAAACCTTATTTGAACAGGTGTATCCATTTTCCTATGAGCAAAAAGAGTTAGCCCAATATTACGGCAATTATAAAATGTTGATGGAGCATTGGCAGGCTTGTGAAGTGATTAATATATTCAATGTTGATTATGAAGATCTAGTTGCAGACCCAGAAAATACATGCGCACGGCTATTTGAGCATTGTGACATTATTTGGCACTCACATTATCGGCAATTGGCTCGCAATCAAGGTGCAGTGAAAACAGCAAGTTCAGTGCAAGTTAGAGAAGAAATATATAAAGGGTCGGTGCAAAGGTGGCGGCATTATGAGCAGCAATTAAAACCATTGAGAAGTGAATTGCTAGCTTTAGGAATAGACATAAACGAAAATAAATAGTTGGCCAATATGAATGACAATGTAGTGATTAAAGAAAATAGCTTTTTAAATATAAATAAAGCGAGTGCTAATGGTGTAATGGCACGAATATTTCTTGCCTTTTTAACCACGGCCGGGATCTTTTACGTCAATATAATGCCTGCCATTATTGATGGTTTGAAAGACGGCGCGGGCTTTACCGATCAACAGGCGGGCTTTGTTGGTTCGGCAAATTTATATGGCGCAGCATTTGGTGCACTTCTAGCAGTATTTATTATCAAAAAAATTAACTGGCAACGCTGGAGTTATGCACTTTTAGTGGCGATATTAGCAATAGACTTTGTTTGTATCTATATTAATTCGCCAACGATGATGATTGCCATACGAGCGTTACATGGAATTACTGGCGGCTTATTGGTGGGCATTGGCTTTGGGATTATTTCTCGTACCTCGGAAGCAGACAAAACCTTTGGCTATTTATTGCTAATACAATGGAGTTTAGGTGGTTTAGGTATTATGTTTTTGCCAGGTTTAGTGCCTGAGTATGGAACTGCGGCAATGTTTATTTCGTTAATGGTCTTTACCGTGGTGACTTTAATGATGCTACCATTTTTAGGCGATTATCCAATTAAAAATGATGAGCATAAAAGCACTAATACGGCTAAAATTAAACGCCTACCGTTAATGCTCACATTGTTCGCGATATTTATGTTCCAAGGTGCGAATATGGGCTTATTTGCTTATGTTATTGGCTTGGCTAAAGCGGAAGGGTTAATGATTGACTTTATTAGTACATCTCTAGGTCTTGCCAGCTGGATTGCATTGTTTGGCGCGTTTTTAGTCATAGTTATCGGTACAAAATATGGTCGAACAGTACCGATTATTGCCGCGATTGTTTTAACGGCGATTAGCACTTGGTTATTGCATTTTAGCGAAAGCGCCAATGTCTATCTTATTGCCAATATTATTATTGGTATCACTTGGGCGTTCATACTGCCGTATCTATTTGGCATATGCTCTGAACTAGATAAAGCTGGGCAAATGGCTGCACTGGGCGGTTTTGCATCAAAAATGGGGCTGGCTTCGGGTCCTATGGTTGCAGCGCTATTTCTGGGTAACGACAATTATGGCCTGTTAATTGACATGGCGGCAATTGGTTTAGTTATCTGTGCCATTGCCGCTTTTTATCCTGCACGTTTGCTCGATACCGCTAAATAATAGGCGTTTTTGATAATATAGCGGGCTTATATTAGCCGCTATAAAGGCATTAGCACTGAATAGTCTATATCTAGCACAACATCACTGTGATAGCTTTTACGTCCTGCTGTTTCCGTATAAAGCGAATCCATATTGCTTGGTTGATTATTTTTTATGCCGAGCAGGTTTATCCTTACTTTTGCCAAACCTTGGTCTTGCAAGGTCAAATCGATGTCAGTGATAGTGGACTGTGCATATATGGTATCGCCGACAAAACTTGGATTACAATGACTACCGCCATGAATCGCAGTAAGCCATAAGGCATTGCCAAAGCCGTTGTAACTCAATGCACGACACAGTGAAATAATATGGCCACCATAAACTAATCGCTTACCGTGTTTGGAATCGTTCATCATATGCTGATCAAAGTGAACACGAGCATTGTTTTGATACATGCGTGTAGCCATTGAATGATCGGAATCATTAATGGTTATGCCATCACGATGAAACATGGTGTCGCCGACGTTAAAATCTCTGGCCGTGCGTTGATTATCACTAAACCAAGGTTGCCAGCCTTGAATATCAAGTTGTTCTGGTTTGTGCTGTTGTTCAATAGCAACAGCGGCGGCAAGTTCAGGCAATTGATTGATGCCGGTCACCGCAGCGCCTTTCGCTTTGTGCACCATCACCCAACGCTTAAAACTTAATACCGGTTGATTACGCTGATTTGTCGCCGTTGACTTGACATAAACGACACCGGTTTTACCGTTTGAATTTTCCTTTAATCCGATTACTTCACTTGTCACCGCAATGGTGTCTTGAGCAAATACTGGACGGGTAAATACAACTTCGGCGTAGCCTAAATTAGCAACGGCATTGAGCGATACATCGTTGACGGTTTTGCCAAAGGCGATGTGAAATAATAAAAAATTATCAATTGGCATTTTGTTAAAGCCAGCGGCGCTGGCAACAGTTTGCGCACAATGTAATGAAAACCTTGAGCCAGTGAGTGCAATATATAAAATACTGTCTGCTTCAGTGATGGTTCTTGGTACACCATGTTGCAAGGTTTCACCGATGATAAAGTCATCGAAAAACTTTCCTGCTGGAGTTGCAAGTAATGTCATATGTAGTCGCCTATTATTTTTCTATACCAATAAGTTCACTTTGACCAAATTCATTTACTTTGTCATACAAACATATCACTCGTATTGCCCATTGTTCAAGGCAAGGCTCTATTAGCCTATCGTCGATAACAGCAACACTTTGTCCCTCGTTTTTAGCTTGCTCCATTGCTTTGATGATTGCTTTCGCTCTGCGAACGTCCTCACCTTTAGGTGTTAATGCATCATTAGTATAGGTCAATTGAATTGGGTGGATAACGGCTTTACCGTCAAATCCTAAATCACGCGCTTGTCGACAGCTGTATTCACAAGCTTGTACATCTTTTAGGTCAAAGTGAGGGCCGTCGATAATGTTTTTATGATAGGCTCGGGCGGTTAAAATGCACATAGATAGGTAGGTCAAAAGTCCTTGTCTATCTAAGGTGTTATTAATCCTTAAGCTATTCGCTAAATCGGTTGTGCCCATAATTATTGTCGTTAAGCGGTCAGAGCAGGCAGCGATTTCTTCACTTCGCAATACCCCTAATGGCGATTCGATATTGACCATGATGGTTTTGTCGCTGCCGCCAAATTTATCGAGCATAGCAATGGCTTGTTGCACTTGCTCGGCACTCTCAATGTTTGGAAACAATACCGCGTCGATGTCTAATTGGGCGATAGCCTGTAAATCTTCTTCACCCCACGGCGAGTTCAATTTATTCACTCTTACGATACGTTCTGAATAACCAAAATCGCTGTTTTGTAGTTGTTCAACTAACAGCTCGCGAGCATGCTTTTTACGAGCTGGCGGCACTGATTCTTGCAAGTCGAAAATAATGCAGTCGGCAAACAAGTTTCGTGATTTGTCAATGTAACGGGTTTTATGTGCAGGTACATACAATGCACTGCGTCTTGGTCGATAGTTGTTGTCTGTATTGCAGTTCATCATTATGCTCCTGAAGTCTCTAATTGCTTTTCATTGAGTTGTTTCAGCATTTCTTTTCGTAATACTTTGCCATTTTTAGTGCGTGGAAATTGATGGTAAAAGTGCACGATTTTAGGTGCCTTGTACTTAGCTAAATGTTTATTACCAAATTCAAGCATTTGCTGCTCGGTCATGGTCGAATTTTCCGTTAGGATTATGCATGCGCTCACTAAAACTTTGTCCTTACCAAGCTCCTCACCTAAGGCAACGCAATCGGCGACGTCGGGATGGGTTTTTAACACCCGCTCAATTTCATGGGGTGATACACGGTAGCCAAAGGTATTGATAATGTCGTCTTTACGGCCAACAAACCAAATATAACCATCGCTGTCGGTTTTGGCGTAATCGCCGGTAAAGAAATAGCCGTTGTGACGAGCTTTAGCGGTTTCTTCTGGCAGCTGCCAATATTCTAAAAATAATCCAGGGTCAGTGTCTTTGATAGCAATCATACCTTCAGTGCCATCGTTAACCGGGTTGTTTTCTTCGTCCAGTAAATGTACTTCATGACCAGGTTGAATAAAGCCGGCCGCACCAGGACGAATAGGTTGCTGTTTGTTTTGCGAGATATAGTAAGAAAATTCTGACATCCCAATCGCTTCATAAACATCCATTGAAAAACGTTGGCGCCATGCTAAAAGCATCTCGTCTGATAAGTGCTCCCCGGCACTCATACAGTGTCGAAGTGACGGTACGTCTTGGGCTGAAAATTCAGTTTTTTGAATGATTTGACGGTAGATTGTTGGTACGCCGATAAAAATCGTACAGTCATGTTTTTTGATTAGCTTAGGCCAAGTACTGGCATCATTTTGACCCTCATGAACAATCACTGTATGGCCATGAAATAATGGGTCCATTAGTGCCGAACCTAAAACATAAGTCCAGTTAAACTTGCCCGAATGCATAATCCGATCGTTGGGCTTAAAATCAAACCAAAAGCGACTTGCAGGTAAACGCCCAATCAAAGAACGATGCGCATGCAGCACGCCTTTAGGGTAACCAGTTGTACCTGATGTATAGACTAAATATGCTGGATCGTTGACTGAGTTGTCGGCAATAAAATTATTGTCGCTGGCGTTATCTAATAATTGCTGCAAATCGAGAACCTTAATATTGCCACTCGGTAAGTTCTCTGGCATTGACTCATTTCCGGCTAACAAAATCGTCGTTAGCTGAGTATCTTTTTCGATAATATTGCTTAGTTCTGACCACATTGATTTTGCCGTGATCAATATTTTGGCGCCTGAATCCTTAGCCAAATATGCAACTTCTGGAGCTGATAATAAAGTGGATGTTGGCACTGCAATCGCGCCTTGTTTCAAACAACCAAAAAAGCTTACCGGATATTCAGTGGCGTTAGGTAAACGAATCAATACACGATCGCCGCCTTGCAAGCCAAGATCGTTAAATATTGACACTAGACGACCACTTAATTGGTCGAGTTTTTGATAACTTAGCTCACTACTGCCTTTACTATCGTCTTCGATAACCATGGCAATGTTATTGCCGTTACCTTGTTCGACATGCTGAGTTACACAGGCATAAGCGATGTTAAATTTTTCAGGAATAGTCCATGCCCATCCTGATTCAGTTTGGTTTAGTAAATCTTCAAATTTAATCATTAGATACGTCCATAAGGCCAGTTTTCACGAATTACAGTAATAGGAAGCATTTTTAAAACATCCATGGCAAATTGCTTGTCTTGCTCTGACAAAGACTTCAGTGCATAAGCGCGAAGTAGTGTTTGTAGGGCTTTACCAAACATCGGTGGATCAAGCATTTCGCCTTCAAATTTAATCGCACCACCAAGCAGAGCGTCAGCATCGATTGCGGCTTTTAGAATTTTTACATTACGTTGAATTTGATTAGGCGATGGCGTAAATGCCACCTTACACAGATGGATATGGTATGGGTGTATCAACTGTTTTCCTGTTAAGCCCATTTGTGTTTCAACAATTGCGTGGCCATGGACAACATGTGATTCGTGGTCACCATGAAGGTCCAACCAGCGGCGCACATCGTCTGGTTCAATAAACTTTTCTGGCATTGGGTTATCGTTGATTAATACTTCAACACCGCCGATAACCCCTTTACCGGCGATTCTTGCTTCTAGCAATAAAGTACGTAGATAGGTCAATAACTCATCTATCCAACCCTCGGGAGTTAAATGAATAGCCATGGCTTTTGAAAAATCATGGATACCAAATACGACATGCTTTACTGCCGGAAAGGCCATTAATTCTGAGGCAATTTTTAAACTGCGAGGGTGTTCAATGATTGGCTGAATTTCAATGTCTGGATTTACGCCAATTAACCAGGCTGATAAGTCCCTAATCTCCGCTGCGCCGTATAACTCCCCGGCTTTTGCTAAAACGATAACATCGATATGCTCGGCCACTTTCATGATCATTTCTAAATCTTTTTCATACTCATCGGTGCGAAACGGATTAATGCGTAAAGCAATTTGAAAGTCACGGTCGGGAAATTTTGGTAACTCATTAAGCAGTAATTCACGACTCATCGCTTTTTTACTACAGCCATCTTCTAAATCGAATAACAAGGTATGTGCTTGGCACTGATGTGCATGTTTGCGCATTCTGTCTGTTGCTTGCTCAAGAGTTTCGTATGCACCATCTTTAGGCGAATATTTGACAGGAGGGTAATACAATTGAATGCCTGGCCAAAAGCCTCCAAGTACATCTTGTTCGTTTACCTGTTCTAAGAACTCACTATGATAGTTCATCGATAACTCCTTCAATTCTAATTGTGATTATGGTTGTTGTTACATACGTCCAGTGTTGGGTTTGTTGTTTTTAGTGAAAGCTTTCAATTAAACTTACACAATTAGAGTAAATAGTTCAAACTATTGTTTGAAATTTATTTTAAATGTCGTTAACCTAGGTATAACAAATTATTAACAACGGCCTTGTCGCCTTAGTTACTCATATGGCTTTCTTATGTGGGGCAAGCGTATACTCTATAGGTATAAACAATATTAATGAGCTTGTAACTAGCACTTTAGTTGTAATTTTGGCTTTAGAAGTTGACTTAGTTATTGTTCAAGGGTACTTATTTAAGTAATAGAAATTGAAATAAAATTACACTTTTAATCAAACTATCGGAGAAAACCATGACTGCAAATGTTCATCCAAATGACGCTCTATTTGATGCGGAAAAGCCATTTCCAATTATTCCTAGCTGTGAACATTTCGCGGGCTCTGAAAAGCTAATTCTCAAAGCAATGCAGATGCAAAGAGATTTAGGTCCGATTTTTGATATTACCTGTGATTGTGAAGATGGTGCCGCCGCAGGTTCTGAAAAAGAACATGCTGAAATGGTCGCTCGCATTATTGGTAGTGCTGACAACGAATTAAATATGATGGGTGTACGTATTCACGATTATACCCATGACCACTGGCAAAAAGATGTTGATATTCTAATTCCTTCCTGTGGTGAAAAACTCGCTTATATTACCTTGCCAAAACCAACTAAGGCTCAGCAAATAAAAGACATGGTTGAGTATATTCAACAAAGTTGTAAGGCAAATAATATCAACCGAGAGATTCCAATTCATGTGTTAATTGAAACTCACGGTGCACTACATGAAATTTGGGACATTGCCGCAACACCATGGGTGCAATTACTTGATTTTGGCATGATGGATTTCGTTTCAGGTCACAATGGCGCAATTCCTGCGGCATGTATGCGCAGTCCAGGTCAATTTGACCACCCATTATTAGCTCGTGCAAAAACTGAATTAGTTGCTGCGGCGCTTGCCAATGGTGTTGTACCTGCTCACAACGTAACCCTTGATTTGAAAAATGTTGAGCAAGCACGCGATGATGCAAAACGAGCAAGAAATGAATTTGGTTTCTTGCGTATGTGGAGTATTTATCCGACTCAAATTACTGCCATTGTTGATGCGATGAAGCCGAATTATGAAGAGGTAGAAGACGCGCAAGATATCTTACTCGCAGCGCAAGCAAATAGTTGGGGACCAATTCAGCACAAAGGTGAATTGCATGACCGCGCAACTTATCGTTATTTTTGGCAGTTATTACAACGTGCCCATGTAACGGGAATCGACATTAGTGAACAAGCTAAATCTGCGTTCTTTTAATTAAACTAGCTTAGTCAGACTACCGTAATTAGACGATATAAAGCCCACTGATGTTCGTGGGTTTTTTGTTATGTATGATTTACTAAAAGTAAAGTTTATTTGACATTGTGTTTTCTTGCTGTATTATCCTTTTATTAAAAGTAAAGCTTGTTTTACTTTTTGTATAGGAGTATATACTAATGATTACACAAGAAAATAATGATTGGCAGCAAGAAAACATAAAGAATACCGTACAGGTTGCCATTTGGACTGTCGTTTGGTTAATTTCAACAGCGCTCGTTGCGTTTGGTCCGAAATTTATTTGGGACTTCGAAACTTCAATTTCTGTAATTGCTTTAATCTTGCACATAGCGGCAGGCATTAAAATGGTATTGGTGACGCGCAGACAAATCCTCAGCCTTGATGAATTGATGCAAAAAATTCAACTTAATGCCATGGCGTTATCTTTGGGGGTTGGTTTAATTGCCGGTACTTCGTACGAGATGTTAGAGGATATTCGCTTAATTACTTATGAACCGGAAATCTCACACCTGATTATGGTGATGGCCGTTGCCTATATGGTCGGAATCATAATGGGTAAAAGGAAGTATCTATGAAGAATCGACTGAAAGTTTTAAGAGCTGAATGCGATTTGACGCAGGCAGATTTAGCGTTGGCTCTGGATGTTTCTAGGCAAACCATCAATGCCATTGAAAAAGGTAAATATGATCCAAGTTTGCCTTTGGCTTTTAAAGTAGCGCGTTTGTTCGAACTAACAATAGAAGATATTTTTCAAGAAGAATAAATGAAGCTTGGTCAGCAATAGAGATAAGAATAGAAATTACACGAGAAATAAATGTACCCATTAGAATATATTGAACCGGTATTTCGACCGCCATCGGAATGGAAAAGTTTGATTTTGCAAGTCACCAATGGCTGTTCTTGGAATCGCTGCACATTTTGCGATATGTATACCAATGACAACAAAAAATTTAGACCGAAAAAACTTGAGCAAATAGAGCAAGAGTTAATTCAAATTAAACAATCAAGCTTACCTGTTCATCGAGTATTCCTCGCTGACGGTGATGCGATGATGTTACCGTTCAATCGGCTGAAAGATATTCTTTTATTGATCAGGCAGTATTTTCCCGATGTTGGCAGAATCTCTAGTTATTGCTTGCCAAGAAACTTAAATAATAAAACCGTAGAACAACTTTCTCAATTGAAAGGTTTAGGTCTAAGTTTAATGTATGTTGGTTGTGAAAGTGGTGACGATGAAGTGCTTGAGCTAATCGAAAAAGGTGAAACTTTTGACAGCTCATTGCAAGCACTAAACAAAATCAAACAGGCCGGAATGAAATCGTCAGTGATGATTCTAAATGGTTTAGGCGGTCCAGAGTATTCAAAGCAACATGCGATTAATTCAGCTAAGCTTATGAACGCAGCGCAGCCCGACTACCTGTCAACATTAGTGGTTTCTTTTCCATTGGGAGAGCAACGCTTTGCCGAAAACTTTAATGGTAAGTTCAGGCAGTTAAGTCAAAATGAATTGTTTGCTGAAATGGCGCTGTTATTAAAGGCGCTGGAACTTAACAAGACCATATTTCGCAGCGACCATGCCTCGAATTACCTAGTATTAAAGGGAGTTTTAGGTAAAGATAAAGAGCGCTTGGTAAATCAAATTGATATGGCGCTTAATCATCCCGATGCTGTTCATCTTAGAAAAGAATGGCAACGTGGACTATAGCTAACACAACCCGAATTAAACTAATACACATTGACGAGAAATTATGACTACTACTCCGGTTACACACAAAGGTTTTGCTCTAAATCTCATCGATGATTTAAACGCCCCACTATCCGATCGTATTGAACTTATCGATAAAGAGTTGCCAGCGTTAAAATCGGGTCAAGTATTGGTTAAAATGTTGGCAGCCCCAGTTAATCCATCCGATTTGGTTTATTTGATGGGCAAATATGGCTTACCGCCAGTCAATGGCAGTTTTGTTGGCTTTGAAGGTTGTGGTCTGGTGATAGATGCTAATGCAGGCTTATATGGAAAGTGGCTAAAGGGAAAGCGCGTAGCACTGTCAGCACAACCAGGAAAAGACGGTGTATGGGCTGAATATGCGGTTACCAAAGCAAATTTTTGCTTGCCGGTTCGCGATGATATCAGCGATGTTCAAGCCTCTACGATAATTGTTAACCCATGTACTTCGGTATGTTTAATTGAACGTGCAATAGAGCTTGGTGCAAAAGCCGTTGTTATTAATGCCGCGGCAAGCCAAGTAGGTAAAGGTGCGATTCGTTATGCCAAAATAAAAGGCATTAAGACGATTGCTACGGTACGATCAGAAGCTAATGTTGAAGTATTAACCAAGCTTGGAGCAGATAAAGTTTTATTGACCACAGCTGAAGACTTTAAAGCGCAGCTTAAAAGCGCTAGTAGCGAATTGAAAGCGACCGTTCTTTTAGATGCAGTTGCCGACATTGATACACCGACAACAATGTCGTGTATGCCGCCTAAATCTACCGCCATTGTTTATGGTCGACTCACTGAAACCCATGATCCCATTGGTGGGCAATTTTCAGTGGCCGATGTAATTTTTAAACAGCATAAAATAGAAGGCTTCTGGCTAGCAACCTACATTGGCAATGCAAAACCTTGGCAAGTACTAGGATTAAGCCGTAAAGTGCAAAAACTATTTAGTGAGGGTATATTTCAAACCGATATTTATGGAGAATTTAATTTTTCAGATTTTCCTGAAGCGTTAGAACACTATGCTGATCATAAGAGTGACGGTAAGGTAATACTCGTCCCTTAGCTTAAAATACTGGTGTCAGAGTCCACTAAATATTATTTTTTCAATAAAAAGCCAACGAATTGCAGTGAGTTCGTTGGCTTTTGCACATTTAATCCGGCAATAACTTTATTTACTTCGACCTAACCAAGCGATTGAAAATGATAACGCAAACGGCACTAACCGTTCCAAATAATCCCCCGGTGGTGACGGGAATAAACTTAAAATCACTGACAAGCTAAAACCAACAACGATAGCCGCAAAGGCATGTTTCCCATTAACTGATTTACTCACTAATTTAACAATTAACAGCGGGCCAAATGCTGCCCCTAATGCATTCCAAGCAAATAATACCCGAGAGAAAATATCTTCCGGTGCATAGAGTGCCAATAACATTGAAATAATACAAATCGCCACTACGGTCAGGCGCGAATAGTTTAAACTTTTTTTGTCGTCTTTTTTGTCGAGTAAATCATAAGACATCGCCGATGCAGAAACCAATAATTGGCTATCGGCGGTAGACATAATCGCCGACAAAATAGCGGCAATGATCACACCAGCAACAACCGGTGGGAACAGTTGATTGGTAACGGCCAGTAAAGCCTGTTCTTTATCGACCAATTCAGTTAATAAAACTTTGGCACACCAGCCGACTATCATCATGCCAACAATCACGATGGCGGCCCAACCGATGGCAATGATTTTTGCTTGTCTTACCGACTTCTCGTCTCGCAGCGCCATCATTCGATTCACTACATGCGGCTGTCCCGGCTGAGCTATACCTATACCCATCAATCCCACTACAAAAGCGATAGCGACAAGGCCAGAATGCGGGCCAGTAATTTGCATTTGTGTAACATCAAATACTTGCTGCATTTGCTCAAACAGATTAGCAAAACCACCAACAGCAATAAGCCCTGCTACTGGCAATACCAGTGACGCCAGAGCCATCAGTAAACCTTGTAATGTATCGGTAATACTCACCGCCCAAAAACCGCCTAACAAGGTATAAATTAAGATAATCGTGGTACCCATCACAATACTGCTGGTCATCGAAACATTGAAGGTAGAAGCAAAGGTTGTGCCCGCCGCCTGAAATTGCGCTGCCACATAGAAGGTAAAGCAAAATACGATACAAAATGAACAGAACCAAATAATTGGTTTTTTAAATGAACCACTGTTATTTGCTAATACATCGGTAAGAGTTACCGCGTTTTCAGTTTTGGCTTTTTGTTGAATTCGAGGCGCAATCCAAACCCAGTTAATTATATAACCACCGAGTACAGCAGGAACCAACCATATTGCCGATAAACCCATAGCATAAGCAGCGCCTGATACGCCAAGTAATGTCCAGGCAGATGATGCAGAAGCAGCAGAGCTAATGGCAGCAACCCAAGGCCCTAAACCACGGCCACCAATAAAGTAGTCTTCTGTAGAGCTTGTTTTTTTATTGGCATAAAAACCTATGCCAATTAAAACAATTTTATAAACGATAAGGGTAACAAGAACGGTAGTGGTGTAATCCATAGTGCTTTTTATTTTTAGTATTGGAACAGGTTACAGGATAACAATTTAATTGTTTAAATACATCAAGGTTTTGCTTTGCTTGTTAGTTTTAGCCATTAAAAAAGCACCAACAAGTGGTGCTTTATATGTTTATATAACAAGCTATATTATCTGCTAAATTTTCTTGAAGCTAAGCCTAAGATACCTAGTGCAAAAATAACTAAAGTTGAAGGTTCTGGAACGCTTGCTTGGTTTAAGGCACCAATTTGAATGGTGATAAATTCGCCAGACACTGCATCGGTCACTGTGTATGAGCCTGAATTTAAGCCTAATACTTCAAAGTTATAACCTTTGGCAATCCAGTTGTGATCGGCTGACCAAATATCACCTTCTAGATCATCTTCACGAATACCTAAGCCGGGTAAAGCCACTGAAGGCGCTGCCCATATAAATGTAGCAAATGGTTTGGTTCCACTTACCACATCAAAGTCCATAAAGTTATATGACCAAAAGGTTTCTGTCCAAGGACTCGCTGCTCCTTGCCAAGCTGAATAGTCAGTACCCGCACTAAAACCAAAAGAAATGTCTATTTCGCCATAATTAGTACTACCAAGAAAGTCATAAGTACCACTTTCGATACCAGTATATCCCCAGGGAGAAGTGTTTCCTTCTACTAAGCCACTAGTGTCTATAGAGCCTGAAGAGGTCATGGTGACATTGTTATCAACTTCTTCAAAACTAAAGATTAACCCGGCATTAGCAACATTACTTATCGATAAAATCAATGCAGCAATCGTTGCTTTTAAATACGTTAAATTCATTTAATTACCTTAATATTTTATTCTTTAAACTTCTTGTTTTTTATATATTTACGTAATTCCTTCTATATATTGGCCAAGCAAGAATTATTCCATCATAAAAAATGAAGTATATTCAATGAGTTATGGTCTGGAGGCAGTAAAGTTATTCTGAACTGTAAAAAAATCTGACGCTTTTTTGCTAGATTATCTGTATCTAAATTATTGAAAGTGATAGAAAAGAACAAAAGATAAAATAAGTAATTGTAAGAATCAATCGCGAGACTAACGGGATAGGTCTATAGTTTTATAAGCAATTTTAATTTAAAGATGATCAAGAGAAATATTAAATGAAACATAGAGTCGATGTAATGATTTCGGAGCAAGATGTTGCTGAGAGAGTGCAAGCCCTAGGGAAAGAAATTAGTGAGCATTATAAAGATAGTAATAACCTAGTAATGGTTGGTTTGTTGCGTGGTTCATTTGTGTTTATGGCTGATTTAGCGCGCGCTATTGCAGTCAATCACACGGTCGATTTTATGACTGCATCAAGTTATGGCAATGCTATGGAAAGCTCTCGTGATGTTAAAATTAAAAAAGACTTAGATGATTGTATTGAAGGCAAGGATGTTCTTTTAGTAGAAGATATTATTGATACTGGCAATACCTTAAACAAAGTAGTAGAAATTTTAAAGCTGCGCGGACCTAATTCAATTGAAATTTGTACGTTATTAGACAAGCCATCGCGTCGTGAAGTAAACGTTGATTGCAAATGGATTGGTTTCGAAATTCCCGATGAATTTGTTGTTGGTGTGGGCATTGATTACGCGCAAAAATATCGTCATTTACCGTACATTGGCAAAGTAATACCGCTTGAGTAAGTGAATTTTTGTAAAGCCCAAGTTATTGTCAAAAATAGCTTAACGTATAGATGCCAACATATAATTGTTTGACTATATAAAATACCCCTACCTTTACAAAATATGCAATAAAGTAGGGGTATAAAGTTAATATGTAAAATTAATTGCTTACTGTAATTTCGAGAGTTGCAGTTACTGCAGGATTGATACCATCACTTACGCTAACTGTGAAGCTATTTAAACCTCTGTTAGAACGAGTTGGTGTACCGCTCAATGCTCCCGTTTCACTTACATTTAACCAATCTGGACCTGAAACTTTACTGTAAGTTAGGGGATCGTCGTCAACATCGGTAGCCGATGTAGCAATAGAGTCATTATAAGATCGATTTTTCTTTATACTAGATGCTGTAAAAGGGTCGCTGTAAAAGGTCGGGGCAGTATTAGCTGCAGCTACGGTTACTGTCATGGTAGCCTCTACAGGGGCATTTATTCCATCGGTTACACTTAGAACAAACACATTATCACCAACATCATTAAGTGTCGGCGTGCCTGAAACTTTACCATTGGCTTCAACAGTTAACCAACTTGGTCCTGAAACTAAAGCAAATGTTAGCGGATCATTTTCTGTATCGGTAATGCGCCATTCTTGATGTTGTACGAAAAGTTCGCCGCTCACAATACCGCTATAGCTAAAGCTATTTTTATTCCAAACTGGAGCGTTATTTGGTGCATCAGTGCTTATTGTTACTACAGTTGAGCTTGCAGACTCATTCCAAGAACGATCTTTTGCAGTAATATAATAATCGTATTTATCGCCTATTGTAATCTCGCTATCTGTATAGTTATTACTATACACAGCTTGTGCATGTTGACTAAATACCTCACCATTTACAGAGCGATAAACATTGTATTCTTGAAAAGCATCATCGTTATGAGCGTCCCACGATAATTCTATAATATTATCTACTAAATTAGCATTAACTCCAGTAACAATGCTCGGCGCTAGAGTATCTTTAACAACTTTGAAGTATTCATTACCGATAGTAAATTCACCAGTATAGACCTCATAACCTGCAGAAAGTGATTTGACCCATAAATCTGACGCTGCGATTTTTTCATCTGCTAGAGCCCTTTCTTCGGCAGGTATATCGATGTAATCAATGTATTCAGCGCTCGCATCAATGAATGCTTTTAATGGGTGGTCTAAGTACGGTGCTACGTTATTATTGTCGATTGGGATATATTTGATATGAACTTTGTCGTTTTTATGTGCTTGGCTTGCTTTAGAACCTTCAGGGTCATAGTTGAAAAATTTGTATCGTACAGCCCACTCATAATTAATGCCGTCAATATTTAAAGTAAAAGGTTTTATGCTGCCATCAGGATTTCGGGCAAACCAATAGTAAAAAGTATTCTCTGCCTTAACTTTATCTGTTAATGCATCTTGCTCATACCTCTCCAGTTGAATCACAATATCAAAATCACGATTATCAGAAACAGGCTCAATTAGTGCCGGACCGTTATCAAAAATTACATTAATGGTCGCCCACCATTTATCGTCAGCATCGAGAGCATCTATTTGAAAAGTTTTCCACTGTATACGGAATGAGTCATCTAGATTAGTAATTAATTCGGGCATACCTGTTAAATAGTAATCACTTGGATTCCAGTTACCACCAGTTTTGAAACCACCCACCGTGCCTTGCACGTAAGCATCCATACCACTGCCACCGGGATCAAGATAGTCAATTGAAAAAGCAGCACCTTTCGCTTCTACTTGACTTGGTTCATAGGACATATCACTGCCATCATCAAAGAGGTTGTTACTAAGTAAATAGTGGCTTTCTTTTATTTCGGTGTTTGCTTGGGTAACAGTTTCGGCTAAAGCTGTAGAGCTTATTGCCAGCGTAAGCGCAGAGCAAAACGTTTTAAGCTTATTGTATTTTTTCATTTGTTTCTCTTATCGTTATTTTTGTAGAGAAAGTCCATTTAGCTTTTATTTAGGAGCGATAGTTAGTCATTAATCATCACATTAACAAGTTAAAAGTACTTGTTGAAAATTAAATTTAAGTGTGGATGATTACGTTGTCAATGTTTTTAAATAAAAAACAGGATCGAATTCTAGTAGTTGTTTTTAGAATAAACCTCGTTAAGCTATGTTTTGCCTGGAGTTGGCGGATTTGGTAATCACATTGGCAAATTATCACTTTCATTTTAGCGAGCTAAACAAAACAATTTATGATTACGTTATCAAATTGGACGTAATGATAAAAATAATTAGTTAAGATGGGGAATATTCATTGATTGTTAATGCCTGTGCGGCTCTATAATAATGAAATACAGTTTCTGCTGAAAACAATAAACACTTGTATGGATAATAAACCCATATCTTTTATTAATTATTTTTAATTTTCGGTAAAGTGAGACCCAGGCTTTAGCTGCAACTAAAGCCCTTCTTTGTCGTAGTTCGATTGAACGAAGGCTCCTCTGTTGAGAGACCGATAACAAGAACGAACGCGACGAAGAACTCCAAGCATTACACTCGAATAGTCTACTGGGTCTCGAACCCGCATTATGCAAGTAAGGGTTAGCTTATTATGAAAGCACATACAAATCAAAACATTAACGTTGGTGTTGATACAGGAAAATATCAGCTCGACATTTATATTCGTCCATTGGACATTTATTTCACCGTAGCAAACGATAAAAAAGGCATTAAGGAAGCCGTTAAAATCATCAAAAAGCACAAACCTGAACGTATTGTTATTGAAGCAACTGGACGGCTTGAAATGCCATTTATCATCGCCTGTGCTAACGCAGGTTTACCATTCACTATCGCAAACCCTATCCATATAAAAAGGTTTGCAGGTGCCATTGGTCAGCGCGCTAAAACAGATAAACTTGATGCACAATTAATTGCCCACTATAGCGAAGCAATTAAACCATCATTGTCCAAACTTAAACCAGACACCATGCAAGCTATGAGCGATTTAGTCACCCGCCGTAACCAATTATTAAATATGCAAACCATGGAAAAGAATCGACTACAAATTATGCCCAAAGAATTGGCTATGACAATCAAACCAGTGCTTACTTTATTCAAAAATCAGATAATAAAAATTGAAGAAAAAATCGTTAAACTCATTGAAAGTTGCCCAGAATATCAAGCGAAAAATATGATACTTCAAAGCATGACAGGCATTGGCAAAATTGCAGCGGCATCAATCATCAGTAATTTGCCTGAATTAGGCTATATCAACAGTAAGCAAGCTAGCGCATTAATTGGTGTTGCGCCTATGAACCGAGAAAGTGGTCGGTATAAGGGACATCGAAAAATACAAGGAGGCCGCCCTCAAGTGCGAACAGTTTTATACATGGCAATGATGTCTGCAATGCAATCAAATCCAGTTTTTAAAGCAACATATCAGCGATTATTAGAGGCAGGAAAACCTAAAAAAGTCGCTATTATTGCCTGCATTAGGAAGATGATTGTGATCTTAAATTCAATGCTTAGAGATGGTGTTATGTGGGAGGCGCCAAAAGTATGAAATTAGTTATTGACGCCATAGTCTCTTGTTAGCAGTAGACTATCTAAAAAGTATATATCTAATATTTAAACTAATATATTTCCGCGGCAACGATTGAGATTTCTACTAATAATTCTTCGCGTGCCATGCTTGCTTCAACGCATGCCCTTGCTGGTGCAAATCCATCCGGTATCCATGCATCCCAAACTTCGTTCATTGCTTTAAAGTCTTTCATGGTTTTTATGTATATTGTCGCGGACAAAATATTCTTGCGATTGCTACCAGCTTTTACTAATAAATCGTCGACTTTTTCAAGCATTGTTTGTGTTTGTTCGGTTATACCTTTTTCAGCATCTGCACAAACCTGACCACACAAATAGATGGTACCATTGTGTTTTACAATGCGACTCATGCGCTGTTTAGTTTCAAATCGTTCAATCATAAAAATTATTGCTCTTTGCTGGTGTGTTTTTTAAGTGACTCATCGAGCTGCTTTTTATTGTCGGCTTCTCTGCGCTTTTCTTTTTCACAATATTCATTGTTTTCTAGGTGACGACAATCGCCCATGACAACAACCATATTGTCACCATTATCACTATTGCGTCGATAGTTTTCTTCATCAAGCGCGGTTGGCAATTGCGGCGCAACGTTGATTTCTTTCTTTTCCTGTATAGAAAGGCAACCTGTTAGTGAAAACATGATTAAAACTAGTATGTATTTCATTACACAAACTCCGTCTCTGCTGTAAATAATTGGCGCCTAATAAAAGGCTTGTAAGCCGGTTTGAGCTCGACCTAAGATTAGCGCATGAATGTCATGGGTGCCTTCATATGTATTAACCGTTTCTAGGTTAATCATGTGACGAATTACATGAAACTCATCGGCAATACCGTTACCACCATGCATATCTCGAGCGGTGCGAGCGATATCTAATGCTTTGCCGCAGTTATTTCGTTTGACTAGCGATATCATTGAAGGTTCGAATCGTTTTTCGTCAATTAAACGGCCCACTCGAAGTGATGCTTGCAGACCTAAAGTAATTTCCGTTTGCATATCTGCATATTTCTTTTGAAATAACTGTGTTTGCGCCAATGGTTTGCCAAACTGAGTACGATCTAAACCATATTGACGAGCACGGTGCCAACAGTCTTCCGCAGCGCCCATTGCGCCCCATGAAATGCCGTAACGAGCCATGTTTAAGCAGCTAAATGGGCCTTTTAAGCCGCGAACGTCTGGGAACATGTTCCCTTCTGGCACAAACACGTTATCCATTACAATCTCACCAGTTATCGATGCTTTTAATGACATTTTACCTTCGATTTTAGGTGCAGATAGACCCTTCATGCCTTTTTCTAAAACAAAACCACAAATCTGATTGTCGTGTGCTTCACTCTTTGCCCAAACCACAAAAACATCGGCAATTGGGGAGTTGGTGATCCACATTTTGCTGCCAGTTAATTGATAACCACCAGCGACTTTTTTAGCACGTGTTTTCATACCTGCTGGATCGGAGCCGGCGTCAGGTTCAGTTAAACCAAAACAGCCAATCCATTCACCAGTCGCTAATTTAGGTAGGTACTTTTGCTTTTGAGCGTCACTACCCCAAGTATATATTGGATGCATAACAAGCGATGATTGCACGCTCATTGCACTTCGGTATCCTGAGTCAACGCGTTCCACTTCGCGTGCGACTAAACCATAAGAAACGTAGCCAACACCCGAGCAACCATAACCATCGATTGTCGCACCTAACAAGCCTAACTCGCCAAATTGACGCATGATTTTTGGATCAAAATGCTCATTGCGATTTGCCATTAAAATACCAGGTTGTAATTGTTCCTGACAGAAATCACGAGCCATATCTCGGATCATACGCTCATCTTCGGTTAATTGGTCGTTGAGTAAAAGAATGTCTTCCCAGTTTGACTGCGCTGCGCTCACGGTAACTCTCCTCTGTGGATCATGACATCAATAATATTGCACTGATGTTTTGAGGTTTAGATATGTTTAATATCACTCAAGCTAAATTGATTTTTTTTAGATAAAATTTTGTATAAAAATTATAAGGTAACAATGCAAAGGTATCAGGATTATGTCAAAGATCAAATACGACTTGATAAGAAGAGAATAATATTGCCGCAAGTGTAAAAGATACTCTACAGTTTTAGCTCTATATTGGAACGTAGTATATAAATTAGAGTTTTTTGATGTTTGCTAATTTTTACTTGCCCGCCAATTGTTTCTGCGCGTATTCAAATTTCAATCGATACTCAGTAATCTTATCTTGAAGTTCTGCGGTTTCATCGTTAAGACGTTGTTTCAATTCTGAATTTTCATCGCGGAGTTCTTTTAAGGTATTGCGAATCTGATCATCGCTAGAGTCTTGACGAGATTTCAATGTCGCATTTTTTTGCAGGTAGCTTGAAACTTTTTCTTGCTCGGCTGCCAATGCCGCTTCTAGTTTTGCAATTTCAGATGATTCATTCGTTGTTTGTTTTTTCAGTGTCTCTAGTTCTTTACCTAACTCAGCTTTGTCATTGTTAAGCTTTTCAATAATTTTGTCGGTATTACTTTGGTGAGTATCTAATTTATCTTTCTGCTCTTTAAGATCTAAATTAATTGCGCTGATTTGTTCATTAAGGCTGTTGGTTTTACTGTCGCTTTCACTTGCCAACTGTTTGATTTCCGCTTTGTGGGACTTATTCAGTTCGGACAATTCACTGTCATGCTGTTGGCGTATATTAATGAGCTGTTCGGTAGTCTTCTTATGATTGCTTTCTAACTCTGATAATTGTTCTTCTTTGCGTTCGACTTTATCTTTAAGTGCGCCGTTTTCAATCCAAGTCGACTTTTGTTTTTTCTCGCTTTGCGCCAGCTGTTTTTCAATATCATTCAGCTGTTGTTGCAAATCTTTTGTCGCCTGTTCAAGTTGCTGTTGATGTTGTTGCTCAATATCGGCAATTTGTTGTTGCTCGGCGTTAAGGTTTTGCAAATGATGATCAAGCTCAGTCTGTATCTTGTCTTTGCTCTTGGTTAAAGCACTAACCTCTTTGTTTAATGCCGCTACCTTTGATTCGGAATCTGTTTGTAGCTGCTCAATTGCTTTTTCATAAGCTGCTTTTTCTGATTCTAACTGTTGGCTGAGTATGTCACGTTCATTGGCTTGTGCTGTTAACTCAGTAATTTTTTCGTCAGTAGATTTTTGTTGTTCTTTGAGCGCTTTTTGTTGTGTTTTTTCGGCATCCTTAAGCTTTACTTCGGCAGCGGCCAATGTTGCTTGAATGGCTTCTAATTGTTCTTGTAATTGCGCTATGTCTGCAATGTGTGCAGTTTCACTATCTTGTAATTTTTGTTTTTCAGTTTCAATAGACTTCAGCGCTAAGGTATTAGCGTTGATGGTTTTATTCAGTTTTTCTATCTCTGACTTATATTGTTTGTCAACCTTGGCAGTTTCTTGATCTATGCGCTTAGCAGAGTTTTTATTTTCCACCGTTAACGCTTTGTTATCTTTCTCTAATTGCTTGATACTCTTGTTGAGCTCGGCTATTTCTGCTTTGTTCTTGTTAACTAATTCTTGAGACTTGGTTAGCTTGCCTTCAAGGCTTTTAAGGGCCTGTGAGCTTGAGCCAGAGGCTTGCTCATAGATCGATAAACGCTCTTTGTGTTGAGCAATGAGTCGCTCAGTTTCCGACTTGTGAGCGATATTTTTTTCAGCGATCTCGTTATTTAACTTACTGACACTTTGTTCGCTATCGTTAAATTTTGACTCTAGCTCAGTAAAGGTATCATTGAGGTCTTTGTGCGCCGTTTGTAGCTGTTCAAACTGATCTTGGTCACCGTTTAGGCTGGCTTTTAATTCTGCAATTTCAAGACTCGTGGTTTCTTGTAGCTGTTTGTGAGTTGTTTCGAGCTTAGTTAGCTTTTGCTCTACTTTCTTTAGTTCTTTTTTTAGTTCGGCGTTTTCTTGATTCAGAGGTTCAAGTTGTGACTGTAACAGGTTTCGGTTGTCTTTAACCAAACGAATTTCTTCGTTAAAGCTTTGCTCTTCTTTTAGCTTAACTTTTAAAATGGTACCAATGGTTTCGTGTTTTTCTTTTAGTTGCAGGTATTTAGTTTCATAGCGCAATAGCTTTTGATTAAGCTGCTCTATTTCGCTGTATTTGAGATTTACTGAATTGTGTTTTGATTGGCTTAATTTTTCATGAACTAGATTATATTTTTCATCCAATTCATTTTTTTGTTCAACAAGAGCTTTTTGTTTTTCTACCTCGGCTTGTTCACCTAACTTAGCGGCAAATTGCTTAAACTTATCCTCTAGTTGGATAAATATATCTCCAGCCAGTAATTGCAACTGCTCTTCCGTGTCGTTATCTAATACAGACTTGTCTGCCATAATAAGCTCTTGTTGTTTTTATATATCGTTATTATTACTACTAGCATTTAATCACGTTTGATAGGATTTACAAAATTTATCAAACTCTCACGGTGTCGAAAATTCAGTGTTTTAATGAAACAGCCGAAATAGTTTAATCAATCCCGCATCAAACCTAGATAAATGCTATTTCTTAAGCATAGCAAATACCATGATGATTTTTCACAAAATTTTAACATGTCGGAGTTGTTTTTACGGTTTTAGGCGTCAGAAAAAATAAAAGCGCCACAACAGGCGCTTTCTTTGGCATAAATTCATCGTTATATGATGAAGTTTATAAGACTTTAAATAGTGTATTTAAGCCTTTTTGGTTTGGTATTTTTTAATCATTAAAAATAGCTCATCTTTATGATTAAGACGTTGTTTCTTTAATGATTCCAAGTAATCATCCGATGTATTTTCTACACCTTCTTCAATGCGAATAACTTCATGATCAAGCTCATGATAAGCCTTAAATACTTTAGCAAAATGATTGTTGCTCATTTTTAGTTCATGGATTTCATCGTGATACTCAGGAAATTCGTGATGCAAATCGTGTTTTTGAATGTTCATAATTTTAATCCTTTGATATTGTTATTTAGTATTTAGTATTTAGTGTTCAGTTTGAGCGCAGCTAATACAGGTTTTGGCATAAGGCAATGCAGTTAGGCGCTGTTCGCCAATTTTATCTCCGCAGGTGCTGCAAATACCGTATTGTTCTGTTTGCAGTAATGCTAATGCTTGTTCAATCTTGTTTAGTTCTAAGCGAGTCTGTTCACAGATCTCGACTAAAACCTCATCGTTTTCTGATTCTGTGTTTTGTTCTGCGAAGTCTTGGCTGCGACCTTTTTGAAAGTCTTTCTCAATAGCGACTAAGCGCTTGGTGAGTTCAGCTTTTTTTTCGTTGAGGGTATTGGTTAGCTTTTCTACAATCATTGTCATACTCCTTATGACTGTAGATTAAACAATTGAATAAATATGATTTTGATCTAGCGCAATAAATGTAGTTGTTAACTATAAGTTAATCGATAACTACAAGTTAATGCGCTCTGAGTGAATTTTGAGTGCAAACTTAAGTATTTGAAAATACGCTATTGTTATAGAGAATTTTGAATGGCTTTTTGCGGAATAAAATTACCTTCGCGTTTAAAGTTAAACATTGGCAGGTAATCACTAAATTCAATTTGACTGTCTAGTTTATAAGATACTGTTTTTGTTGGTTTGCGAATGATTTCTTTAATCACTTTATAGCTGTTAAACCAATCCGCTTTGCCAATAAGCACAACTTCTTGAGAATCATTAGCACTTATAGATGGTAAATTTTTATTCTTACCAGCTAATAACGGTTCAGAATTTACCAGCAATTTATAATTCAACTGACTAATATCAAGATCAAAGCTATTTGGATTTGTAACATTTAGGGTGATCTTAAACGCTGGGTTTACGCCTTTAAGTGGCAACATTTCAATACCAACAACTTCTACATCTGGCTCTTTAACATCAGGCATCACTTGTGCACATGCGCTAATCATAAGCACTGAGAAAACAAACATTAGAGCACGTAAAGGAGAAGGTGTTGTCATTTTATGATCCTTAAAAAGCAATATTAGATTACGATAGCGTCTCCTAGCATTATCTATTTTGACGTATATGGCTAGTAAATTTATTCGCTATTGAGTTTTGGCTGGCAGTTATTCTGATTCGGAATTTATGCGATGTTTGTTCTTAATATAAAGCTGCTCAACTTTTTCTCGCGCCCAAGGTGTTTTGCGCAAAAACTTCAAACTCGAGTTAATGCTAGGGTTATCAGTAAAGCAACGAATTTTGATCAGCGCACCTAATTCTTTAAACCCAAAATAGGCTTCTAAGTCTGTTACGATCGTTTTTAAGGTTACACCATGGAGAGGATTATAAGGTTGGTTATCCATTGATTATTGCTTCTTACTTTGTTGCCAAGATAAGATAAATAATACCAAAAAACCGGGGTCAGAGTCAGATTAATTCCTTATAAAAATAAAATTAATCTGACTCTGACCCCAGTTTAAATGCGCGAGCATTATTTTTCAGGTATCAGTTAGCTTTCTAAAAAAGCGGCTAAATCGTCACTACCACCGATATGCTGGTTATCAATAAATACTTGCGGGACAGTTTCACGACCAGTAATTGCTTTAAGTGACGTTAAACTTGCACCACTACCTAAAACGATTTCTTCGTAGTCATAGCCATTTGCAGTTAATAACTCTTTTGCTTTTATACAAAATGGACAACCAGGTTTGGTGAAGATACTTACTGATTGTGGTTTTTTCGCTGTTGGATTGATGTACTCCAACATTGTGTCTGCATCAGAAACTTCAAACGGGTCGCCCGGAACATTTGGTTCAATAAACATTTTCTCAACAACACCGTCTTTAACTAGCATTGAATATCTCCAGCTACGTTTGCCAAAACCGATGTCGCTTTTGTCTACAAGCATGCCCATACCTTCACTGAACTGGCCGTTGCCATCAGGAATTAGGGTAACGTTGTCTGATTCTTGATCAGCCGCCCAAGCATTCATAACAAAGGTATCGTTTACTGAAACACAAACAATTTCATCAACGCCATTTTCTTTAAATGTTTTTGCTAACTCGTTGTAGCGAGGCAAATGCGTAGATGAACACGTCGGTGTGAACGCGCCTGGTAATGAGAATAAAACAACGGTTTTACCTTTAAATAATTCATCAGTAGAAACGTTTTTCCATTCGTTGTTTTGACGGGTTGGGAATACAACGCTAGGTACGTTTTGACCTTCTTTATTATCTAACATATCTGTCTCCTAAATATTATGGTTACGCTGCAAGGCAACGTTTAATGTCTAACTAATTTCGATGGGTTAATTATGGAACAGTTTTTAAATTTAATAAATTGATTTAAATTGATTCAATTAATCTAAAAAACAAATTAAGAGTTTTTCCTAAAATGCAACTCTAACAATTTTTTACCATTCACTACTTTTTATATACGAAAAAACGTATATAATGAAATCCATATATACTTGCCATGTGAAGAGATGCAAATGAATAGTGTTCAGTTTTTTAAAGCATTAGCCGATGAAACTCGGTTAGCAATATTACTAATGATAGTTCATGAACAAGAGTTATGTGTTTGTGAATTAGTGCAAGCTCTTGGTGATAGCCAACCTAAGATCTCTCGCCATTTAGCTTTGCTTAAAAAAGCAGGGTTGTTAAGTGATCGAAAAACCAAGCAATGGGTCTATTACCGACTCAGTGACAATTTAGCCGAGTGGCAGGCGCAAATTATCCAATCTACGCTCAGTAATAATTTAGAGAGTGTAGAGCTTAAATTAACCAATATGACTGATAGACCAGCAATGTGCTGTTAGGAGAAATGATGACACATCCATTTGATAAACTGAGCCTAGAAAACGGCGCAGGAATAATTTTTACCCCATGCCCAGGTACCAAAGACACCAGTATAAGTGACGCGTTAGCAACCTTGAAATCTCAAGATATGACGATGATATTAACCTTATTACCCGATCAAGAATTACAAAAACTATCGGTAATGGAAATTGCAGATGAGTGTTCTAAACTAAATATAATTTGGCGACAGCTGCCTATTATCGACGATCAAGGTCCTACTGCTGATTTTGAACAGAATTGGCAGAGTTATAAAGATGAGATTGTTCAATTATTAGCGAACGGCGGCACTATCGCGGTTCATTGTAAAGGTGGCACCGGACGGACAGGTTTGGTTATCGCCTTGATTCTAACGGAACTTGATTATTCTTTTGAGCAAATTTTAGAAATGGTACAAGCGATCCGGCCAAAGGCGTTACGCAACGAGCAGCAACTTAATTATTTTAAACACTATTACGCTAAGCGCTAGCCGCTAGACGTAAGACAGCAAATTAGACTCAACACGTATTAAATTAAATAGAATTAGGTAAAAACGATGACTATTAAAATCGGTATTAACGGCTTTGGTCGTATGGGACGATTATCAATGCGCGCGGCATTTGATTGGCAGGACGTAGAAATTGTCCATATTAATGACCCTGCAGGTGATGCAAAAACGTTAGGGCATTTATTAAAGTTTGACTCAGTTCACGGAATTTGGCACCACGATGTAGATGCCGAAGGCGAAGAGATTGTGATCAATGGCAAAACAATAACCTGTAGTACTAATCGTGCTATTAGTGATACGGACTGGTCCGGTTGTGATGTGGTTATCGAAGCTAGTGGCGTCCTGAAAAAGAAATCATTATTAGAGGCTTATTTAGAACAAGGCGTGAAGCGAGTCGTTGTTACGGCACCAGTGAAAGAAGAAGGTGTGTTAAATGTTGTGATGGGTGTCAATGAACATCTTTATGATAAAAGCATCCACCCTATTGTTACAGCAGCGTCTTGTACCACTAATTGCTTAGCGCCTATTGTAAAAGTCATTCACGAAAATATTGGCATAGAGCACGGTTCAATGACCACGATTCATGATATTACCAATACCCAAACAATATTAGATGCGCCACATAAAGACTTACGTCGCGCACGAGCGTGTGGCATGAGTTTGATCCCAACCACAACCGGATCAGCAACAGCAATTACCCATATATTCCCAGAACTAAAAGGCAAGTTAAACGGCCATGCTGTGCGAGTGCCTTTGGCAAATGCTTCGATTACAGATTGCGTATTTGAATTAAAGCGAAGTGTTAGCGAGCAAGAAATTAATGCTTTATTTAAACAAGCCGCGACAGGTGAGTTAAAAGATATTCTAGGCTATGAAGAGCGACCGCTAGTATCAATTGATTATAAAACCGATCCACGCTCGACCATCATAGATGCATTATCAACGATGGTGATTAATGGCACGCAACTTAAATTATATGCTTGGTATGACAACGAATGGGGTTACGCAAATCGTACCGCCGAATTGGCACGTAAAGTTGGCTTGGCCGATTTAGTATAGATGAATCGGCTTAAACGATTTTGCGCAGAAATATGCAGTAGCAATGTGACCTTATGAATATGACCTTTATAAAAGACTTACCGCAGCAGGTAAAACAGTATTTGATTATCACTGGTAATTATTGGGCGTTTACCTTAACCGATGGCGCGCTAAGAATGCTTGTGGTGCTGTATTTCCATCAACTTGGTTACAGCCCGTTAAGCATCGCCATGCTGTTTGTTTTTTATGAAGTATTTGGTGTTATTACTAACCTAATTGGCGGTTGGCTAGGAGCAAGGCTAGGTTTGAATAAAACCATGAACATAGGCCTTGGCATGCAAATATTGGCGTTGGCAATGCTAGCGGTGCCGGCGGATATGTTAGCGATTTGGTACGTTATGGTCGCGCAAGCATTATCGGGGATCGCCAAAGATCTCAATAAAATGAGCGCAAAAAGCTCAATTAAGCTATTGCTACCTAAAGATGCCGAAGGTGCGCTATACAAATGGGTGGCAATTCTTACCGGCTCTAAAAATGCGTTAAAAGGTGTCGGCTTTTTCTTAGGTGGTGTTTTACTTACTTGGCTGCAATTTCAAGGTGCCATTATTGCTATGGCGGGCATGTTATTCGTAGTTTGGCTGTTTAGTTTATTTGCCTTAAAACAAGATTTAGGTAAGGCCAAAAGTAAACCTAAATTTAGCGAAATATTTTCTAAAAGCGCTGCGATAAACTATTTATCCGCCGCTCGCATGTTTTTATTTGGTGCTCGCGATGTATGGTTTGTGATTGCTCTGCCGGTTTACCTTGCTGCTACATTTGCTTGGGATCGCTGGTGGGTCGGGGCATTTATGGCAACCTGGGTTATTGGCTATGGCATGGTTCAGTCATTTGCCCCTAGCTTTACCGGTAAAAAACAAGGCAAAGTGCCAACCGGAGAGGCGGCACTGAAATGGGCAAGCTATCTAGCCATTATTCCCGCTTTAATCGCCTTAGCACTACATTTTGATTTTCAGGTCAAAATAGCAATCATCGCCGGCTTATTAATATTCGGGGCAATTTTCGCCATAAACTCGTCGCTACACAGTTATTTGATTGTCAGCTATGCTGACGGCGATGGCGTATCGTTAGATGTTGGTTTTTATTATATGGCCAATGCAATGGGACGATTAATCGGTACTGTGCTTTCTGGTTGGATATTCCAGTTATATGGCTTAGGCGCTTGTTTGTGGGTTTCGTCGGCGTTTATAGTGTTAGCGGCAATATTGTCTATTAGGTTGCCAAAAGCTTAAGCGAGCATCGTTGGCAGTATAAAGTCAGCGGTTTAAAACTGACAATTATTGTGTCGCTATGCCATTAAAAAATATGTGGAAGTATTCATTCGATGAATCTTTAAGTTCATCTTTACTCATTGCTGAGGCCATATCAGGTATTGCTTCAATGGCACCGGCGATAATATTCTCGGCAACCATACGGTCGACATTTTTAATGCTTTTATCGTCTATTCCAAGTTGAATTACTTTACCAAATATCACTCGAGTTTCTTTAAAGGCTTGCTCTATCTGTTTACGTCTTTCTAGGTCAAAAGACCACATTGTGGCATAACGAATTAATGGCCCTTGGTCGCCTACTTGAATATTAAATAACTTTTGAGCTGCAAAAGCTAATTTATTAATACCTGTAGACGATATTTTAAGAGATTCTTCTAACACTTTATTTTCAATATTCAGCGTTCGTTCAAAGCATTTAACCAGTAAATCATCTTTATTCTTAATGTGATAATAAAATGCACCTTTAGTGACACCTAAAGAGCTCGCTAACTCATCAAGAGATGTTCCCTTGAAGCCCTTTTGGTTAAAGAATATTGAGCCTACTCGAAAAAATGCTTCTTGTTTTTTCCGGTTTTGTTGTTGGCGATTAAACCCTTCCGGAGCCGTTTGTATTTGTTCATGCGCAAATGGTTGAAATTCAAATTGTTGTGACTGATTATTCAAACCGTATCGAATAACAGAAATTAGCTGATTAAATGCTTCTTCTCTAGCTTCTGGTTTTACTGCGTTTAACCATATTGGTAGCCAAAAAATTGTGCCCCAGATAGCATTCGAAGTTTTTACCTGAGAAACGTTTTGCATACTGCCATCAGTCTGACCTTCTTCGATAATGTTAATGACTTGGATAACGAAGTGACGGTAGTACTCGGAGATTTCTTTTTGATGATTTTCAGACAGTGATGCAATTTCCGTTAAACCTGCCAAATGACCACGATTACCATCGACAATATCATTCCAACAATCAAAATTAAGACGTATTAGCTTTTCTAATTTATCGAGTGCACTACCTTCAAGCGCAAGAGCAGATTCCACCATTGATTGCATTTCTATACAGGTGTTTAAGTAACATTGGTGAACCAGTTCTTCTTTAGTCTTGACGTAATAATAAAGACTGGTTTTGGTCAATTTGAGCTTGTCAGCTATCTGTGTCAGCGTTGTTCCGCGGGTACCATAAATATTAAATAGCTCAGATGCAGCAGATAAAATAGTTTTATATTTATTATCGTGTTGATTGGTTTTGCTAAATGGAGAACTAATTTTATTTTTTTTATTTGCAGGCATTTTGCTTATACATTAGGTTATTCAAAAATTATACCGAAAGGTCAATTCCATTCTATGTTATCCAACAAATTTGTTCAACCAATCTATTTTTAGAATAATAAGACTCTATTAAATATCAGTTTTTATGACTTCCATTGAAAGTGAATAAGTGGAATTTGACCTTTTAATAGCCGATTTATTGTCACATTATATTCGAAAATACTTGAAGGTATTTAAAACATACTGTAAGTTCAAATTAGTGAATTAATACCAACATGCTTTAAGGCTTTGATAGAAGACTCAGTTTATCGCTTTAAAGGAGTTGCTGACAGGACGAAATATGGGCTTGCAAAATCAAGACATAACAATTGAATTGGTGACCGCCGATAAGGTCGTGGATGAAATAAACGTCATTACCGCGGCAGGAGGTAGCTTCGAAGTTACCAACAAAACTAGAAACAATATTGAATACACCGCATTTTCGAATCTACCAATAAATCTTGGTGCTATGTATCAAGCCGCTGCAACGGCGCACGGTGATAAAGAGTTCCTAGTATTTAATGAGGAAAGGCACAGTTATAGTTCATTGCTTAAACGCGCGAACGCTTTTGCTTATGTTTTGCAATCTGAATATTCAGTACAAAAAGGTGACAAAGTCGCCATCGCAATGCGTAACTACCCAGAGTGGATCGTCGCTTTTATGGGTATTACCATGTTAGGTGCTGTTGCAGTACCGCTAAATGCCTGGCTACAAGAATCGGAGTTCGTTCAAGTAATTGAGCATAGTCAATCGGTATTATTAATTACTGATGATAAACGTTTTTCGCTGCTCGATAGTTGGTTACAACAGCAAAATTTCCCCTGCATTATTGCCCGTCCATCTCAAAGCCAACCTAAGAATTACGACTTTAATTCAATGTTAGTGCCATTTTTAGAATGTGAACTCATTGATTCAAGTGTCGCAAGTGATGACGTTGCGACTATCTTTTACACTTCAGGTTCTACGGGGGTGCCTAAAGGAGCAGTATCAACTCATGAAAGCATTTTAACTGCGATAAATACCTGGTTAATGTTAGGTACTGCCGCCGCGGTGGCAAATGGTCCTGCGACGACTTCCTCAGCTAGCTCTGCACCGGCGTTTGAGGCGGCTGCGTTAATGACAGTGCCATTGTTTCACGTTACTGGTTGTCATACCCTATTTTTGTTGTCGATGATATCCGGTAGAAAAACCGTGATGATGCCCTATTGGGATGCTGAACTCGCACTGAAATTGATCGAACAAGAGCGCATTACTTATTTTAACGGTGTGCCTACTATGTCAATGGAATTGATGGAGCATCCTGATAAAGACAATTATGACTTATCTTCACTCAGTGATGTTTGTGCTGGCGGCGCGGCAAGGCCACCAGAGCATGTACGCAAAATTTATAACGCTTTTGATAATGGCAATCCGAGTTGTGGATACGGCCTTACTGAAACCAATGCTCTAGGTGCGGTCAATGGACCAGCAGATTATGTAAAGAAACCTAGCAGTGCAGGCTTACCAACGCCACCAGTGGTTGATGTAAAAATTGTCAGTGAAGATGATCAATATTTATCGGTCGGTGAAGTTGGCGAAATCGCAATCAAATCAATTTCTAATATCGTCGAATATTGGCAAGAGCCAGAAATAACCAAAGCCGCGTTTATCGACGGCTACTTTCGTACCGGTGATCTTGGCTACTTAGATGAAGATGGTTTTATATTTATCGTGGATAGAGCTAAAGACATTATTATTCGCGGTGGCGAGAACATTTCTTGTCTGGAAGTCGAATCTGCCTTGTATAAACACCCGCAAATTATCGAAGCGTCAGCCTTTTCTATTTTTGACCAACGACTTGGAGAAGTTGTTGGTGCTGCAGTGACTGTTTCAGAGTCTTCAAGTTTAGATACAGAGCAACTTAAAGAATTTGTTGCCCAGCACTTAGCACAATTTAAAGTACCAGAAGCTATTTGGTTTCATCAACAGAAGTTACCGAAATTGGGATCTGGAAAAATTAACAAACGAGCCCTAAAGGCTTTATACGACCGCTAATTTTATTGGCAAACAAACTTACCATTAGGCAAAACTTATGACCATTAATATTAACGCTCGTGACCTACAACAATATGTGGGTACAGAAACTGGTGTATCGCGTTGGTTCACAATTACCCAACAACAAATCAATCAATTTGGTGAAGCGACTCACGATCAGCAATACATTCATTGTGATCCTGATAAAGCAAAGTCTTCACCATTTGGCGGCACAATTGCCCATGGTTTTCTTTCGTTGTCACTTTTCTCTGCGATTGCCTACGATGCCGCAATAAATTTAGAAAATACCGTGATGGGTCTTAATTATGGCTTTGAAAAAATACGTTTTTTACAGCCAGTTAAGGTAGATAGTCAAGTTCGCGGACGCATGATATTAGCCGATGTGATTGAAAAGCGCCCAGGACAGTTTTTATATACGTGGGATGTCACCGTGGAGATAGACGGTGAACAAAAACCAGCGTTAACTGCACAATGGTTAACAATGACAATTGTTGGTGAATAAATTAAACGTCAACAACATTCCAATAATAGTTTCGTACAAATCGTTATGTACAAATACAAATACAAATTCAATTTAAAAAGAGGTTTTTATGTCAGTAAGATATGACGGTCAAGTGGCCATAGTTACAGGTTCAGGCGCAGGTTTAGGTCGTTCTCACGCATTAGCTTTAGCAGCGCGTGGCGCAAAAGTTGTGGTTAATGACTTAGCTGCAAGAGATGGCTCAATGTCTGCTGGTGCGCTTTCTGTGGTTGCCGAAATTGAAGCGGCAGGCGGTGAAGCTATCGCCAATGGTGCAAATGTTGCCGATATGGCGCAAGTGCAAACTATGGTTGAGCAGGTCATGGAAAAATGGGGACGCATTGATATTTTAGTGAATAATGCTGGTATTTTACGTGATAAATCATTTGCTAATATGCCAATTGAAGATTTCCAATTAGTCGTAGATGTGCATTTAATCGGCTCAGTGAATTGTACCAAAGCTGTTTGGGATATCATGAAAGCACAAAAATATGGTCGCATTGCCATGACTACATCATCTTCTGGCCTTTACGGTAACTTTGGTCAAGCAAATTACGGTGCAGCGAAAATGGCGGTTGTAGGCTTTATGAATACGCTTTGCATTGAAGGTGAAAAATACGGCATTAAAGTAAATTGCCTATCACCAACAGCTCGTACTGCAATGACTGAAGATCTTATTGAAGACAAACGTGTACTTGAAATGATGACCGTTGAATCAGTTACCACAGGTTTACTGGCATTAGTGGCAGAAGATTCACCAAACCGCTCGATTCTTGGTTGTGGTGCTGGCGGTTATGCCCGTGCTGTCATTAAAGAAACCGATGGTATTTATTTAACTCCTGAGCAACAAACACCTGAAAATATCCTTGCTAATTGGAGTGACATTGAAGAGGAGAGCAATGCCGTTGAATTGAAAGCGGGTTGGATGCAAACAAATAAATACGTTGGCAAAGCAGCAGCTTCGCTTGGTGTAGATCTAAGCTCGAAATAATTGAGTTTAGATAAATAAGGAATCTATCAAAATGAGAAATGCAGTAATCGTATCAACAGCTCGTACACCAATTGGTAAAGCTTACCGTGGTGCTTTTAATATGACATCGGCGCCAACATTAGGTGGGCATGCGATAGAGCATGCGGTAGCTCGAGCAGGGATTGAAGGTGCAGAAGTAGAAGATGTGATCATGGGCTGTGCAATGCAACAAGGCACAGCATCAATGAACATCGGTCGTCAAGCAGCGTTAGCTGGTGGATTGCCAGTAACGGTTAGTGGCATGTCACTCGATCGTCAATGTTCGTCTGGTTTAATGTCGATAGCGACGGCTGCGAAACAAATTATTTGTGATGGTATGGATATTACTATCGGCGCCGGATTAGAATCTATTTCACTGGTTCAAAATGAACATATGAATATGCATATGGCGGTTGATAAAAAGCTAGTCGGTATGCACCAAGATATCTATATGCCGATGTTACAAACGGCTGAGTTAGTCGCAAGTAAGTATGGTGTTAGTAAAGAACGTCAGGATGAATATGGCTTGTTAAGTCAAAATCGCACAGCGGCAGCGGCCGCTGCAGGTCATTATGACGCTGAAATTGTTCCGATGACAACGACCAAAGCTGTTATGGATAAAGAAACTAAAGAAGTTTCTTACCATGAAGTAACTTTGTCCGGTGACGAGGGGATTCGAGCAACTACGGCAGAAAGTCTAGCGGGACTTAGAACGGTCATTGAAGGTGGTTGTATTACTGCCGGTAATGCCAGCCAGCTATCTGACGGCGCTTCAGCATCAGTGCTAATGGAAGAGAAGTTAGCTGAACAAAAAGGCCTACAACCATTAGGTCGATATATGGGAATTGCGGTGGCAGGTTGTGAGCCAAATGAGATGGGCATTGGTCCTATTTATGCGGTGCCAAAACTACTTAAGCAACATGGTTTAACAGTTGATGATATTGGATTATTTGAGCTTAATGAAGCGTTTGCTGTACAAGTACTTTATTGTGCTGATATTTTAAAAATCCCGATGGAAAAGCTTAATGTTAATGGTGGTGCAATCTCTATTGGTCATCCTTACGGTATGAGCGGTGCACGAATGGTCGGTCATGCACTGATTGAAGGTAAACGTCGCGGTGTTAAATACGTTGTTGTCACTATGTGTGTCGGCGGTGGTATGGGGGCAGCAGGTTTATTTGAAGTTCTTTAAGTTCGGTAAATAATGGATTAAGTGCCACTTATTTCATTATTAAAAAGCTCCCCAAGCCTAGGCTCTTTTCTCGATGAGAAAGGGGACTGGGCTTGTTTACTTTAAAATGATTACGGAGACAAATATGCAGAAAAATAAATATATTAGAGCTGTTATATGGCTTAGTTTAGTGTTTACTTTTAACTGGTCTGCGGTAGCGAAAGATCCATTGCCATCATGGAATGACGGAGTTAGTAAACAAACAATCATTAACTTTGTTGAACGTGTTACCGACCCTGAAAATCCGGATTTTGTGGCTAAAGGTGATCGCATTGCAACGTTTGATAATGACGGTACATTGTGGGCAGAGCAACCTTTATACGCACAGCTTATGTTTGCCATAGAGCGTATCCATGTGCTTGCGGAAAAATACCCTGAATGGAAAACCAAGCAACCTTTCTCTTTGATATTAAAGGGAGATATTAAAGGGGCTCTTAGTGCTGGTGACGATGCTGTAATGGATATTGTCATGGCAGCGAATGCTGGCATGACTAATGAACAATACACTGAAATTGTGAAAGAGTGGATGGGTCGTGCGACACATCCGGTAAGCAAAAAAAAGTTTAGTGAGATGATATATCAACCAATGTTGGAGTTGATTAACTACTTAAAAGTAAATGACTTTAAAAATTACATTGTATCTGGTGGAGGCATTGAGTTTATTAGGGCCTGGTCAGATCTTGTCTACGGCATCCCCGCAGAGCAAATCGTCGGCACAATTATGGTAACTAAGTACGAAGAAGTTGATGGTAAGAGAGTCATTGTTCGTTACCCAGAAATGAGCTTTTATAACAATAAACACAATAAAGTTATTGGCATAAGCAATCATATTGGCAAACGCCCAATTGCTGCTTTTGGTAATTCAGATGGCGATATTCAGATGCTGCAATATACAACTTCCGGTCAAGGCGCTCGTTTAGGTATGATTATTCATCATACCGATGAAAAACGAGAGTGGGCATACGATCGAAAGTCAAAAATCGGCCATTTAAGTAAAGGTTTAGATATGGCCAAGGAGCTTGGTTGGACAGTAGTAGATATGAAAAATGAATGGAAAAGCATTTACCCCAATAGCAATTAATAACCTAAAGCAGGTTTAAATTAGAATTATTGCAGCCTGTATGGCATTTTAAAGCGGGCTGCGAAACTTTATTTAAGTCACTTAAACAAAAGTCACTTAAATAAAGTCACCGTATTCACCAAATCCGCTAGCAGCAATAACACCGCCGTCGAGTACTAAGGTATGTCCCGTCATCCAATTTGATGCTTTTGACGACAAATAAATAACCGCACCACAGATGTCATCTTTATTGCCTAATCGACCTTTGGGTACCATATTTTTGACGAATGTTTGTTGGTCTTTATTTTCAATCGAATATTCAGTCATTTTGCTAAGAAAAAATCCTGGTGCAATTGCATTGATATTAATATTTTTATCAACTAGATCCGCTGCTAAATGCCGGGTTAATTGTACAACTGCCGCTTTGCTCGCAGCATAAGAATAATTTGTCATTCTTGGATTGTTGAATGCATTTATTGAAGCTATGTTGATTACTCTAGCGGGCTCTTCTGCAGTTGCTGACTCAGCCAAGACATCAAGTAATTGTTGAGTCACAAAAAACGGTGCCTTTGCATTAAGGTTCATTACTTTATCCCAACCAACTTCCGGAAATTCAGAGTATTGCGCACCCCAAGTAGCGCCGGCATTATTAATTAAGATATCAATTTTCTTCTCTTTCGTTTTAATCGCTTCAACAAACGTCATTATGCCTTGCATTGTCGACAAATCGGCATGAATTGGAAGACATAATTGCTTACCTGCCAACTCGTTAAGTTCGTTAGCTGTAGCCTCAAGTTCGGTTTGATTACGAGCCGTAATGTAGACCTTACAACCTTGTTCTACTAGACCTTGACTGATCATTTTTCCGATACCACGAGAGCCGCCTGTAACTATGGCTACTTTGTTATCGATAGAAAATAAGTGATTCATTGGTCTACTCTCGTGTTAGTTATCGTTGAATTTAGTTGCTTTTGAATTTTGTTTGGCCCACTGGGTCAGGATTGGTGTTAGCTTTTCATTCAACATCGTATAAGCTTGTTCGGTTAAATGAAGGCCGTCTTCTACAAACCATTTATCGTCATTATCGATAAAGTCATTAAAATCAAAATAGTCATATTTATAATGACAATAGTTCGCTATTTGTTGGTTAATATCGTTAATGATTTGCAATTGCTTGGCTTGAGATTTTTGTGGGCACAACATAATCGAAAAGTATCCCAATCGAGCATTTGGAAAATGTTCGGCGAGCTTATCGAGCAGTGTGCAAACGTTACCGATAATTTGCGTTGCTGATTTATCAAAGATAAGGTCGTTACTGCCACAGTAAACAAGAATGTGGTTTGACGCTGGTAAATTGGTTAAATCATAATTTAACCAATCTTCAGACTGAGTGCTTCGAACGGCACAATTTGAAATCCTTAATTGGCCCCACTTGGGTTGTCCCCAAAACTCAAATATACTGCTACCAATCATCGTGATGTCGAACATATTGGTACTATATTTCCGCTGCTAGCCATGCGGCTTGATTTATTGCTCTTTTAGCATCAAGTTCCGCCGCAACATCGGCACCACCGATGACATGTATCGGCCTGTTATAGCCTGCGGCGGTTAGCTCGTTTAATAGCTGTTTATTCGGTGTTTGCCCGGCGCACAAAACTATATGGTCAACTTCAAGTACTTGTTGCTTGTCATCAATACTTATATGCAAACCTTGATCGTCAATTTTCAGATATTTTACATTGTTAAGGCTGCTTACGCCTTTGTGTTTGAGGCTAGCTCTATGGATCCAGCCAGTTGTTTTGCCGAGGTTTTTACCTACTTTAGTAGCCTTTCGTTGTAACAAAAACACCTGCCTTGGACTTGCTGAAGGTTGTGCCGGTACTATGCCACCAGAGTGGCCATTGGTAAGATCGATGCCCCATTCTTTAGTAAATAAATCTTTATTGAGAGTCGGCGACTCGCCTTGATGACAAAGGTATTCTGCAACATCGAATCCAATACCGCCGGCTCCAATTAGTGCGACACGTTTACCTATTATTGTCGATTTATTCAATACATCTACGTAGCTAACAACTTTACTATGATTAACACCCTCAATATTTGGCGTACGTGGTACGATTCCTGTTGCAATAACCACTTCATCAAAATTTTGTAGATTTTCAGGTGTCGCTTCAAAGCCAAGCTTCATTTGTATATCGTATTTGTTAAGCTGCTTAGCAAAGTATCGTAAGGTCTCATTAAATTCTTCCTTACCTGGAATTTGCCTTGCAAGGTTAAATTGTCCGCCTAAAACCGGGCTCTTATCAAATAAAGTGATGACGTGTCCACGCTTTGCTGCGTATGTGGCAAATGCCATCCCGGCAGGGCCAGCACCAACTACAGCGATGTTTTTAGGCGTTGTTACCGATAGAAAATTTAATAATGTTTCATTTGCCGCACGCGGGTTGACCAAACAAGAAGAAATTTTATTATCAAAGGTATGATCTAAACAGGCTTGGTTACAGCCTATGCAGGTATTAATTTCGTCACTACGAAGTTCTGCGGCTTTATTAACAAATTCGGCATCGGCTAAAAATGGTCGAGCCATTGAGACCATATCGCCACAGCCGCTCTGTAAAAGTTGCTCGGCAACTTCTGGGGTATTAATACGATTACTGGTAATGACCGGAATAGAAACTTGCTGTTTCACTTGCTTCGAAACTTCGCCAAACAGCGCTCGAGGAACCGATGTGGCAATTGTAGGTACTCGCGCTTCATGCCAACCTATTCCAGAGTTAATGATTGTTGCGCCGGCCAACTCAACCTGTTTCGCCAATGCGATAACTTCGTCTTGTGAACTGCCTCCTTCAACTAAATCTAACATCGAAAGACGATAGATTAAGATAAATTCTTCACCTACTTCAGCACGAATTCTTTCGATAATTTGAAGCGGAAAACGAATACGGTTTTCAAAACTACCACCCCATTTGTCGCTACGCTTATTGGTTCGACTGACGATAAATTGATTGATCAAATAACCTTCAGAACCCATTATTTCAACGCCGTCATAACCCGCCTGTTTGGCAAGTTTAGCGCAGCGAACAAAATCGCTAATTTGTTGCTCTATTTCTGCTTCGGTTAACTCTTTTGGCATAAAGGGGTTAATTGGTGCTTGCACAGCGCTTGGCGCAACTAAAGCGGGGTTATAAGCATAACGCCCTGCATGTAGAATTTGCATACAAATTTTACCGCCATAGCGATGCACCCTAGAGGTAATTACTTTATGCTGCTGCGCGTCTTCATCACTAACCATTAAAGCAGCACCTTTTGCAACTGCGCCTTCGGCATTTGGGCCAATACCACCGGTAACGATAAGGCCGACTCCACCTTCTACTCGCTCTTGGTAAAAAGCTGCCATTCGTTCAAAGCCATTTTCAGTTTCTTCTAAGTTGGTGTGCATAGATCCCATAAGCGTTCTATTTTTTAGAACGGTGAAACCTAGGTCGAGCGGAGACAATAGTGTCGAAAATGACATAGTTAACCTTAATGAGCATAATAAGTAACACCACTATAGAATATTTTTAAGTAAAAAAAAATACTCTAAGGTCAAATTAATGGTTTTGTTTAAAATAGAATATGCTTTTGTTTAGATTAGAAAGTCGTTGTTTGCCATTTACGGTTTCTAAAATAGCGCACCATAAATACCGCTTTAATAAGAAAATCAACGGCGGTTAAGATAAATAAAGATAAAAATGACAGCTGTAGATAAATAAACACAAAAGGCAAAATTATTCGTACTAGTAGTAGTGTTATTAAAGATACTTTAAGAGGATAGGTAGTATCACCAGCACCCCGAATGGCACCGCCAATGGTAAAGTCTGTGGCTATTAATGGCATCGAAAATGCGATAATGACAAGAAATAAGGCGGTATGGCTCTGCACTATCTCTTCAGTGGTCAACATGGCTGCGATTTGATGATTAAAGATAAAAAATATCAAGCCAAAAAATGTCATAAATGCCACACAAATTCGCCATGCTGCCCAACCTTGTTGATAAGCTTTCTCAGGTTCTTTACGACCTAAATATTGACCAACAACAACAGCACCTGACATAGAAAATGCCAGTGAAGTGATCAATAACAGTGTTAGAACATTCAAGCCAAGTCCATAAGCGGCTAGCACTTCAACGCCGTAGCTAGCGACGGCGATGGTAAAGACTAAAAAACCAATTTGAATGATGGTTTGTTCTACAGCACTTGGCATGCCAATGCGCAGCAATACTTGAGTCTTTTTACGATATGAACTTTGCTCAGGAAATGGAAGGATTAAACGATTTTTGTGCCACATACAGATATAGAAGAGCAACGATATGATTGAGCCTAAAACACCACCAATAATTAACCCTTCAACACCTAAGTTTGGTGCACCAAAGCTACCAGTACTAAAAGCATAGCAACCGAAGGCATTACCAAAACTACTCATTATCGCTAACAGTAAAGGGTGCATAGCATCACCACTGGCGCGCAATGAACCGGCAATAATAATGTTTAATGAGTAAATTGGGCTAAAGAGACAAATCCATTTAATAAATGAAATTGCCATTTGCTCGGTTTTTTCATCCATACCGAACCAATGAGTAAAGTGCTCAGCGTAAATAAAACATAAGGTCGCCAACAGCAGCGAAATAATAAAACTGATTAACATTGCACTTTGAAAAGCTTGACCTGCTTTGTGTTGCTCGTTGGCACCGAAATGTCGGGCAATAATCGCTGAGGCACCTGCAGATAAACCAAATAGAGCTGATTGAAGTAAAAAGAAAATCCTCTGACTGACCGTCATCGCAGCGGTAGCATCGCTACCATATTTGGTCGACATAACAATTTGAATAAAGCCGACCGAGGCAAGCAGCAAATTGGCTATCGTTGTAGGCCAGGCTAGACTCCAAATTGATGGCGGCAGTTTAGAGCCTGTGGTTTTCGTATTCATTAAAATGAGGCCAATTGTTGGTCACTTATTTGTTGCCAAAAATCCAACGATTCTTTATCTGCTTGTGCTGTCCAATTGTGTTCATGATCAAAGTATAAGAACTGATATTCACTGTCTGGATGATATTTAGGCCAGTCAACTGTATTGGTCGCGGGCGTTGAATAATGAGCGAAATTGGCCCAGCAGGATTGCATTTGATTTGATAATTCAATTACTCGTGGCGAATTACCATGGAAATTTTCAATAACATTGCCGAAAACAAAACCAATATCGGTGACATGAGTACAACCAAGCTTTTTAATCACAGTTTTACGACCCAGCTTATATCTAAAGGCTGTTCCGCCCGCGAGAGCGTGATTATTTAACAGTCTATGACAGGGTTGAGTAAACCAATATTCAGTAAAGGCCTCATTTAGCCTCGTTTGTGGTGATTTATGCTGATGGCGTTGGGCTAATTGCTTATCGATAAGAGATAAACAAGGTTTTACTAAATCACTATCCATTAGATAGGACAATGCCTTATTTAATGCATCATTAGATTGGGTGTTTTGATTTAGCATTGCAGCAAATAACGTCCACTCATCGGTATTCGAACCTGATAATATACTGATGTTTTTTGCACTACCTTGTTCGATTGCAACATGGGGTTCTAACGGCAATAAATCACCGTCAATCACCGGGGTAAAAGGCAAAATTCCAAATTTTTGATAGATCTCAGCACGACCTAAGAAGTGTTGTTGTATACGCAGTAAGTCGTCTATTGAAGCGTTACTCAGATCGGTAACAGCGAAACCTAATTCAGTTGCGCTGTTGATAAATTCTTTGGCGACCTCATTAGCTTTATCGATAGAAGAGTAGGTATGAGCAGCACCGCTTTCTAAAATAGCTTTATGAATTAACCCTTTGGTATATGGTGAAGCTAATAAGCATGCAATACTCATTGCGCCAGCAGATTCACCAAAAACGGTTACATTGTTTTTATCCCCACCAAAATGAGAGATGTTTTGTTGTACCCATTTTAAGGCCGTAATTTGGTCTGTTAATCCTTCATTACCAGTAGACGGTATTGCACCATCGCTGATATCACAAAGGCGGAGAAAGCCGAGAGCCCCAAGTCGATAATTAATACTAACAACAATTACATTTGCACTTTCAGCTAAGTGTTCGCCGTTATATAAAGCCATCGACCCACTGCCAATTTGAAAGCCACCGCCATGAATCCAAACCATTACCGGTAGCTTTTCATTTTCATGGTTCAATTCATTAGGAATATAAATATTTAGGCTAAGGCAATCTTCACTTTGTTGAAATTGATCTTCCTTGGCGATTAACAATGAATTATTTTCTTGGCTTTGCATCGCAATTGCGCCAAATGATGTCGCGTGTTCTTGTGTAAATGGTTTTAGCTTAGAAGGTTGCCAACGTTTAGTGTGCTCTACAGAGCATCCATAGTTGATGCCGAGAAACTTTAAGGTATTGTTTTTTAATCCTTTAATGTTGTGGTGGGGCAGTTTTAGATAACTATATTCAGGCATTGGACTTTGCTGTTTTGAATGACAGGTATGTAAACCTACCATTAGTTAAAATTGGATTCAATTCATTATTTTTAGAGTTAAAGCTCTTTTAATTATGTCATTTTTTTGTTAAAAAATTCTTGTAAGTAGCATTTACATACTGTAAGTTCAAATTAGGTTTTTGATGTAAATTAGCAATAATTTGCATCTCCAATTATCTTGATTGAGAAGTTAAATGCTTAAATTAACGTTTTTAACAAAGGTGTCTTATGGCATCGGCCAGATGTCACAGGGCGTCAAAGATACTGCGTTCCAGTCCTTTGTCGTATTCTACTTTAGCCAAGTGTTAGGCATGCCTGCTGTCATGGCCGGATTTGCTGCGTTAATTGCGTTAATTGTCGATGCTGTCACCGATCCGTTAATGGGTGATATTTCCGATAATTGGCAATCAAAATGGGGTCGTAGACATCCATTTATGATTGCCGCAGTTATTCCTTTTCCATTAGCTCTGTATATGCTTTTCTCGCCGCCAGAAGGATTAAATCAAGATAGCTTGTTTTTATGGTTATTAGGCTGGTCTATCGTGGTTCGAGTGATGCTGACATTATTTAACGTGCCTCACAATGCGCTGGGAGCAGAGCTTAGTAGTGATTATCAAGAGCGAACTAAAATTGTTAGTTATCGAACCTTCTTAGGATATGTCGGCGGTATTGCGCTTTCCGTTATTGCCCTTAATACCTTCTTTAAGGTATCGGAACAAAATCCGTATGGCATGCTCAATCCTGCTGGTTATTCAGATCTTGGCTTACTCGCCGCGGTTATTGCTTTTGTTGCCATGATTATATGTATAGTTGGTACTAAAAATGTCATTCCATTTTTACCTAAACCAGCTAAAAGTGAGAAGAAAGTAGACTTTAAGCGAAGCTTTAAAGCTTTTTTCGAAGCATTAAAATTAGCGCCTTTCAGAGCTGTTTTTACTGTCCAAGTATTAAGTATGATTGCTGGCGGTGCTGGTACAACATTTCTCCTCTATACCGGTAGTTACTTCTTCGCATTATCAACGGCGGAAATTTCAGTGCTTACCTTAACGATTGTCGTCGGTCTAATTCCGGCAACGATAATTGCCCCTGTATTATCGAAAAAAATCGACAAAATGCCAAGTTTAGTATGGTGTTTACTACTTGCTACATTAGTTAGTTTTAGCCCAATCATTCTGCGTTTATTCAATATCATGCCAGAAAATGGTTCAGCACTAATTATGCCAATATTGTTTTCGACTTATGTTGTTGGATACAGCCTATTTATTGCCGGTGGCATTGTTATCGGCTCGATGTTAGCAGACGTTGCTGATTTGCATGAAACCAACACAGGTAAGCGTCAAGAAGGTCTTTTCTTTGCCGCAAATTCATTTGCACAAAAAGCAGCTTATGGTGTCGGCGCATTAATAGCTGGCATTGGCTTGGACGTTATCGCTTTTCCAAAGCAAGTCGCTCCATCGATGGTAAGTGCTGATGATCTTTTTAATTTAGGTCTAATTGCTGGTCCATTGCCAATGGCAATTTACTTAATCGCAGTATTCTTTGCCACTAAATATGATTTAAACAAAGACAAGCATACACAGATATGTGCTGTGTTAAGTGAACAAAGAGCTAAATAAATTTAAAGCCAATTTAAACAACTAAAAATAACGTCAAACTAAAACAAAATAATAAAAATAGAACAACAGGAAATATGGGAATAAACATGAGAGAAAATAAAACTAATGCATTAAGGTTTAAACTGTCGCCTTTGGCCTGCGCTATGATCGTTACTGGATTCAGCAGCGCTGCTTATGCGCAACAAGAATCTGTAGAACAAGCAGACGCTGGCATAGAGGTTATTGAAGTCACGTCAACTAAACGTTCAACAACGCTAATGGAAACAGGTCAAGCCGTTAGTGCTTTCAATTCTGATGCGATGGAAGACTTAGGTATCGATGATGCGCAAGGGTTAGTGCAATACTCACCTTCTTTAGTTATCACCTCGAACCGAGTATCTATTCGTGGTGTAGGTCGTCCAACAACTTCTCTTGGTTCAGATCCTGGTGTTGGTATTTATACTGATGGTGTTTATAACACTGAAAATGGTGTATTTAGCTACTGTAATTTCTGTGATGTTGATCGCATTGAGGTACTTCGTGGTCCTCAAGGCACGCTATATGGTCGTAATGCTGTTGGTGGTGCAATTAACTTTATTAGTACAGCACCACAAAAAGACTTTGGCGGCTATATTAATTTAGAAGCTGGTAACGATGGTTACTTGTTAACTCAAGGTCAAGTGACTGGTGGCTTAGGTGATATTTTTTCCGCTATTGTTACTGTCTCTAAAAAAGAACGTGATGCCCTACAAGAAAATTTAGCCGAAGGTGTTGCTGATTTAGATAATGAAGATCGCACCTACTACTCTGCAACGTTGCAAGCAGACTGGAGTGAAAACTGGACCAGTTCATTACGTTACATCAATACTGATCGCAGTGAAAACCCTTCACCGGGATACTTAACAGACGAATACCCTACAGACTATATTAATATCGGTCTTGCTAACTTGCCTGGTATGTACCCTAATTCGGTTGCCTTAAACCATTTATCTGGCTATACCTTAGAAAACCCAGCAGTTGCCGATGAAAGTAAAACAAATGTCGATACTGCGGGTCACTTAAGCTCAGAAACCGAACGTTTTATTTTTACTAATACCATCTCTTTTGGTGATATCGATGTGAAATACATATACGGTAATTACACTCTAGATTACGATTCATTAGCTGATGGTGATGTTTCTAATGCTGCTTATGGTGGCATAGACTTGTCAATGATGTTGGCGGAAACAACGGGTGCATTTATTCCTGGTGGACCGTTCTATTTACCAAACCCTGCAACAGGCGCACCAATCACGCTGGCGTCAGATATGACGACAAGTATTATGCAAGAAGTTGATACCAATTCACATGAACTACAATTCATTTCGAACTTTGATGGAAATCTTAACTTTATCGCCGGTCTTTATTATTACAATAGTGAGGAGAGCCAATACAATGACTTCGTTGAACATGGCTTTGGCTTAATGCAGGGTGATGCTATCCAAGCATACTACGGCGGCGCGATTGATACCGGTATGTTTTTAACCGGAGCCCCTGGTATTGCACCTATGAGTATTTACCAATTTAATGCGGCATTGTTAGGTGGTGCACCATTTAAAGCGGAAGGCGATACGGGTGGTTACTTGTATTCAACTCAAAATGAATTAGAAACAACATCAACGGCAGTATATGGTCAAGTTGAATATCAAATGAATGATGAATTAACGTTGACAGCAGGTTTACGTTATTCAGAAGATGAGAAAGAAGGCTCAGATGATGTATTCACTTACCTTTTTGTGCCACAAAATCAACGTGAAGTTAAAGATGACTGGAGTAAAGTAACTTGGCGCTTACAAGCAGATTGGCAGGTTGACCAAGATACATTGTTTTATGGTTATGTTGCCACGGGTTATCGTTCAGGTGGTTTTAACTTAGGTGCAGCCAACACTGACCAACCTGACTTGGTTGATCCAGAAGAGCTTACAGCGTTTGAAGTAGGTTATAAGAAATCATTATTTGATAATCGTGCGAACCTTTCACTAGCGGCATATTTTTATGATTACACTGACTTACAAGTGCAGTCGGATAAACTTGAAGCAGGTGTTATTACATCATCATTTGATAATGCAGCCGAAGCATCAATAACAGGTCTAGAAGCGGAGTTACAGTTCTTATTAACTGATGATCTAATTATCAATGCTATGTATTCATACAACAAATCTGAATACGATGAATTCACAGCAATCGATTCAATTGCTTGTGCATTTTATGGTGAATGTGAGATCCAAGATTTATCTGGTAATCAGTTAAATATGGCTCCTGAAACTAAAGCCAGCATCGCTGCTACTCAACATTTTGAATTAAATGACATGGGTGCTATCGCATTAACTGCAAGCTACTCATATGTTGGTGAGCAATATTCTCGCGAATTTAATCGTGATGATTTTGACAAAGTTGACAGTTATGACAGCATTGATGCACGTTTAGCTTGGACTTCACCGGAGGAAGCGTTTGTGGTTGCTGCGTTTGTTAAAAATGCGGCTGATGAGCGTAATGTTCTTCGTTACAGTTCGCCATCTACGCAAACTCGTATGCAAGCTTCTGAATTGTCAGATCCGATTACTTACGGTGTGCAATTGCGTTATAGCTTTTACTAAGTAAAAACTTTAAAGCCCCATAACAATTGTTGTGGGGCTTTAATTTTAGGAGACATGCTTTACCATGAAACAAATTGAACAGGTGTTACAAGAGTGCAATTGGTTTCAAGGCATACCTGATGCGGGTATTGATGAGTTAGCAAAAGCTGCTCGTATCAAATGCTATCAAGATCGCACTTATCTCTATCGATTAGAAGATACATCAAACTATGTCTATTGCGTTTTATCCGGCTTTGTAAGGATAAAAATTAGTAGCATTCAGGGGCAAGAATTTGCGATTACTGAATTTTCCACCAACTCTTGGTTAGGCGAATTCTCCCTTACAAATAAGCCAGTGCGAATGTTTGAAGCACAAGCACTAGAAGATACTAGATTACTCGAACTGCCAAAACACGCAGTGCAGGCTATCGCTGAACAATACCCTATCGTTTATAAAAATCTGTTTTTAGCTCAATCCGATCGAACCCAAAAAATGTGTGAGTTATTAGCTGGTATGCTTTTTTATCCGTTAGCCGCTCGAGTTGCTGGTCGATTATTGTGGTTTGCGCAGAACTATGGAGAAGCAAATGAACAGGGCACTTTAATTAACAAAAAAATGAGCCAACAAGAAATCGCGGATTTAACGTTAGGTTCCCGTCAAAGAGTAAATAAAATTTTAAAGTCGTTAGAGTCTGATCAGATTTTAACGATAAAAGGACAGCGATATTTAGTTAAAGATATGGCTGCACTAAAAGAGCATACGCGCTTAGACGCTGAATAAGATTGCTCTTTAGAGTTGTTTGTCACCTTGGTGACAAGTGACTTTTTTACTGTATTGTAGACTTCCAAGAAGTATTAAATTTTAAACATTAGTAGCAAATCAAGCCTTGATGTTTAAAGAGTGAAAATAGGTAGATTATGAATTCAAGCAAACAGCATTTTGACGTTTTGATCGTCGGCGCAGGTATTTCCGGAATAGGCTCAGCATACCACTTGCAAGAACAGCACCCTGATAAAAGTTTCTGCATATTAGATGGTATGGAGAGCTTTGGCGGTACCTGGCTAACCCATAAATATCCAGGTATCCGTTCAGATAGTGATTTATTTACCTTTGGATATCGTTTTAAACCATGGACAGGCAAACCAATAGCAAGCGGCGAAGAAATTCTCAATTATATGAATGAAGTGATTGAGGAAAACAATTTAGATCAGCATATTCGATACAACCACCATGTATTAACCGCAAACTGGTGCAATAAAAGTCAATTATGGACAGTCACAGCACTAAAAAAAGATAGTCAACAATCCTTCACTTTTACGGCAAATTTCCTGTGGATGTGTCAAGGCTATTACAAACATGAAAAAGGCTATACACCGAAATGGGATGGCATGGATGAATTCGCTGGAGACCTGGTTCATCCGCAAAATTGGCCTGAAGATTTAGACTATGCAAATAAGAAAGTAGTGATTATTGGTTCTGGCGCTACCGCCGCAACCTTAGCACCTAAAATTGCCGAGCAGGGTGAGCATGTCACTGTATTGCAACGCTCGCCTACCTATTTCTTTCCGCGTAAAAACGAAAACCCGCTTGTTGATCAATTACGTGCACTAAATATAGATGAATCTTGGGTTCATGAAATAGCTCGTCAGCAAGTTTTGCAAGAACAAGCTGGTTTTATTAAATTATCGCAAGATTATCCTGTTGAGGTAAAAAAAGGTCTTATCGAAGGCGTACAAGCTCATTTACCGCCAGGTTTTGATGTAGAAAAGCATTTTACGCCAAAATATAACCCTTGGCGTCAACGCATTGCTGTTGTACCTGACGGCGATATATTTACCGGTATTCGATCAGGTAAAGCGAGCATTAAAACCGATGAAATCGAATGTTTCAACAAGCAAGGTATTTTACTTAAGTCTGGAGAGCAACTGGAGGCGGATATTATTATTTCGGCGACTGGTTTTAATTTGTCGGTATTAGGTGGCGTTGAGTTTTCAGTCGACCAACAATCAGTAAACTTTGCTGAAAAAGTTGGTTATCGTGGAATGATGTTCACCGACATTCCTAACATGGCTTGGGTGATGGGATATTTTCGCGCTAGTTGGACGTTACGAGTTGATTTAATAGGTGACTTCATTTGTAGGTTATTAAAACATATGGATGACAACCAGGTTAAGCAAGTCACTATGACCCTGCGTGAAGAAGATAAAGACATGGAATTGCTACCATGGATTGATAGTGAAGAATTTAATCCAGGATATATGATGCGTTCAATGCACTTACTGCCTAAACGAGGCAATAAAGCGGAATGGCAACATACTCAAGACTATTGGTCAGAAAAAGAGTTACTACCTAAGGTAGACCTGACCGATGACTTATTTGTGTATAGATAATCCATCATGCAGCCTTTTATTTTTGAAACGACTAAATCAATCGTCAGTGAAATTGGCGCAGTTAAACGTATTGTTGAATTTTGTGCCAAATTAAATATTACTAAACCATTGATTGTAACGGATCAAGGCATTGTTAATTGTGGTTTATTGTCGGCGATTAAAGAACCATTATTAGCCGCGAAAATTGATGGTTTCTATTTTGACCAAGTTATCGCCGATCCACCTGAGCCCTTAGTGAGCGAGGCAGTAGGTTTTGCCAAGCAACACGCTATTGATGGTGTTATTGGTTTTGGTGGCGGCAGCTCACTTGATACTGCTAAGCTGGTTTCTTTGCTCGCCAATAGCGACGAATTAATCGCCGATATTTATGGTATTGACAACATTACTGGTCAGCGACTGCCACTGATCTTGGTTCCTACTACGGCGGGTACAGGATCAGAAGTTACACCTATATCGATTGTTACCACCGGCGAAACAACAAAGGCGGGTGTTGTTTCAAATGTATTGTTGCCGGATGTAGCACTACTTGATGCGGAGCTTACCGTGGGTTTGCCAGGGCAAGTTACCGCTGCAACAGGTATCGATGCAATGGTGCATGCAATAGAAGCATATACCAGTGCGATTAAGAAAAATCCGTATTCTGATCTGCTCGCTAAACAAGCGTTAGAACTGTTAGCAAACAACATAGTAGAAGCCACCTTTAATGGTAAAAATCTACATGCTAGACAGGCTATGTTATTAGGCGCTTGCCTAGCGGGTCAGGCGTTTGCAAATGCACCTGTTGCTGCGGTCCATGCGCTGGCTTATCCCCTTGGCGGGCATTTTCATATACCTCATGGTCTAAGTAACTCATTAGTATTGCCACATGTTATGGCGTTTAACTTAAGTCAGGCGAGTGAGCAATATGCGCAATTGGCTCCACATATCAATAGTGATATCAATTTAGCACAAAGTCAGCAAGCAATAGCATCTGATCTAATCGACTATATTCGCCAATTAATTAAGCAACTCAAACTACCAACAAGTTTGGCCGAACTAGAGATAACAGAACAAGATATCGAAACGCTCACAGGGGATGCATTGTTGCAGACAAGATTGTTGGTAAATAACCCTAAATTATTAGACGCTACAGATATCGAAAATATTTATCTAGAAGCACTGCGCGGATTTTAACAACGAGCATTAATGATGAAAAATAATGAACATAACTCAAGCCAGAACTTAAGCCAGAACTCGGCTGAAAACACCTTGACCGATACTAGCAAAGAAGCTTATACGTACTTTTTTCCAATCACTACTCGCTGGATGGATAATGATATATTTGGCCATGTAAATAACGTTAATTACTATTCGTATTTTGACACGGTAGTGAACCAATTCTTAATTGAAAACGCAGGATTTGAACCGACTAAGAGTGAAGAAATTGGCTTCATTGTTTCTTCACAATGCCAGTATCTGCACTCAATCGCTTATCCTGACAAACTTATCGGTGCTTTCAGGGTCAATAAGATCGGCAATAGCTCGGTTGAGTATGGCGTCGCTATATTTAAAAAGAACAGCGATTCTGCTGCTGCGACAGGTCAACTAACCCACGTTTTTGTCAATAGACAAACAGAAAAACCGACCCCAATTAACAGCTCAATGCGAACCGCGATGCAACACGCAATGCTGGATGCATAGCAGTAAACTAATTCATTAAGATGATCACGAACATATGGTAGAAATAAACACAATAGAAACAACGGTTAATGTCAATGATGTCGATATAGCCTATCAACTTCATGGCAATGCTAATAACCCGACAATTATGTTGATTCATGGTTTGGGTGCGCCTTTATCTGCTTGGCCGAAAGCATTTGTTGAACAGTTAGTGTTACAAGGCTTTCAGGTGTTATTGCTTGATAATCGAGATGTTGGAAAGTCAGCTCAACTTGAACACCTAAAGATGCCCAATTTACCTTGGTTAATGCTTAAGTTAAAACTTGGTTTAGCTATCAATGTGCCTTATAAACTGGAAGATATGATGAATGATACTGTGGCTTTACTCGATCATTTACAAATCGACAAAGTACATCTAGTTGGCGCATCGATGGGCGGAATGATTGCTCAATTAATTACCATCAATTATCCCCATCGAGTTCATACGCTTACCTCGATGATGTCGACAACAGGTAATAAAAAATTGCCGAAAATGACCGACGCGGTAAAGCAAAATTTTGCAGAGAAACCTGCATCATATAGTGCCCAAGACATACTAAAATTCAATATTAAAAAATGGCAAGTGATTGGTAGCCCAGGTTATCCTAGCGATGCTGAATCCCTGACTGAATTTGTTATTGGCTTACTTGAGCGCGGGATGACAGCCAAAGGTACATTGCGTCAAATGTTAGCAGTAATGGCGACTAAAAATAGAGAAAAAGATTTAGCTAAAATAGCAACGCCAACATTAGTTTTACACGGCGATGACGACCCACTAATACGAGTTGAATGTGGCATCGCCACAGCCTCTGTCATCCCCAGTGCCCGATTAAAAACCTATCCAGGAATGGGTCATGACTGCCCAATTGAATTAATCCCAAGCTTTGTCGAAGAAATCATTTCGCACACTAACACGGTCGCCAGCCAAACTTCGTCTGATACCAAGGAAATAACCTCATGAACCAATATCAAAACTCAGTCGCGGTAATCACTGGCGCTGCCTCAGGAATAGGTCTAGCACTAGCGATAAATTTGGCTGAAAAAGGCTGTCATTTGGCACTTGCGGATAGAGATATCGAAGGACTTTCACAAGTAAAAGAACAGGTTGAGTCACTTGGTGTGCGCTGTGTTATAGAGCAGCTAGATGTGGCCGATAACAACGCCTTTATCAAGTTTGCCACGAAAGTTGATGAAGAATATTCGCAGGTTAACTTCTTGTTCAATAATGCAGGTGTCAGTTTAATTGACTCAGTCGAGAATCAATCGTTAGAAGACTTTCATTGGTTAATGAATATCAATTTTTGGGGTGTGGTTCACGGCAGTAACGCGTTCTTACCTTATATGAAAAAAGCAGAATTTTCTCATATTGTAAATGTTTCAAGCTTGTTCGGGTTATTATCATTGCCTTTAACAAGTGCTTACAATGCTTCAAAGTTTGCGGTAAAAGGTTTTACCGAATCTTTGAAAATGGAAATGGCTGGTACTCGGGTATCGGTTCATTGTGTGCACCCAGGTGGCATTAAAACCAATATTACCAATAACGCTAAAGTTACCACCAACACGATTTCAAAAAGCGAATTACTTGCTGGCTTTAATAAACAAGCAAAAACTACCGCCGAGCAAGCAGCCGCTGCTATATTACAGGGCATCGAAAAGAACCGTAGACGCATTTTAGTTGGTGGTGATGCTAAGTTATTGGATAAAATAGTTCGTTGGTTTCCTGCAACGTATGAGAAGATCCTCGGCTTTGAAAAAGGCGTCGTTGCTAAACGCAAGCAATCTAATGAAAAAGCTTAATGCTGAAGGAAAATGTTCGAGTGCAAATGTTTAACTGCTAATGTTTAACTTCTAGAGTTTAATTACTACAAGTTAAACATAAAGCATGTTACTCAAATATATCTGGCTGCTCTTTGCCAGTCACACTAAATAACGGCAGAAAACTGACAGAACCTGCAAGTTCCCTACCTACTATTTTTTAAGCTGATAGAGCCTTTGAATGGCAATTATTTTAGCTGTAGCGATAGTTTGTATCTTGTCTAAAAGCTAAAATGTTCAGCATCAATCGCCATTAAACTTTTAGCTCCATTTCTTAAACAAGCTAGATGTCCATGGGCTCTTGGCAATATTCGATCAAAATAGAAGTCAGCGGTATTGAGTTTGGCTTGATAAAACTCTTGTTCTTGTGTTGAATTTGCCATTGCATCTTGTGCCGTCTTCGCCATTTGAAGCCAAATATAAGCCAAAGTGATGTAACCTGACAGCATCAAGTAATCAACAGAAGCCGCGCCTATTTCATCCATGTTTTTCGCAGATTTCATCGCGATGTCTCTAGTAACAACGGTCCAAAGCTCGACAAACTCGATTAACATAGCGCTATGCTCAGCAAGAGAATTATTTTGATTGGCGTGGCAAAACTCTAGTATTTCATCGGTAAATTCATTAAGCAATTTACCTTCATTGCCAATGACTTTTCGACCGATCAAATCTAATGCTTGGATACCGGTTGTACCTTCATAAAGACAGCAAATTTTGGTGTCTCTTAGTAATTGTTCCATGCCCCATTCTTGAATAAAGCCGTGACCGCCTAGCACTTGAATACCATGACTGGCATTTTCTACCGCGGTTTCTGTTAAAAATGCTTTTGCAATCGGTGTGAGTAATGCCAATCGATTGTTTGCTGCGGTTATCTCACTCTCAGTTTTACCTGCATGGGTTACATCGACTAAATGGGCAAGCTTGGCAACTAATGCTCGACCTCCTTCGGTAATCGACTTTTGTGTTAACAACATGCGCCTTACATCGGGGTGAACAATAATAGGATCGGCAGGACCATCCGGGTTCTTAACACCAGTCATTGAGCGCATTTGTAATCGATCTTTGGCATAGGCAAGGGAGCCTTGAAATGCCGCTTCAGAGGCAGAAACACCTTCATTGGCAACGCCTAAACGAGCACCATTCATAAAGGTAAACATGCAGTTTAAACCACGATTTTTTTCACCAATCAAATAGCCTTTTGCATTGTCGAAATTTATCACACAAGTTGCGTTCGCATTAATGCCCATTTTGTGCTCAATGGAACCACAGCTAACGCCATTTTTATCTGCGATAGTGCCATCATCGTTAACGTTAAATTTAGGTACGATGAACAATGAAATGCCTTTTGTACCAGCAGGGGAGTCTGAAATTCTGGCAATTACCAAGTGAACAATATTGCCTGATAAGTCATGTTCGCCGGCAGAAATAAAAATCTTGCTACCGTTCAGAGAGTAACTACCATCATCGTTCAAATCAGCTTTAGTACGCAGTAACCCAAGATCGGTACCACAATGAGATTCTGTTAGACACATAGTGCCGGTCCAAGAACCATCAACTAAGCTAGGCATGAACATTGCTTTTTGTTGTTCGCTGCCATAACGCTCAAGTGTTGCCATACAGCCATGACTCAGTCCTGGATACATTGCAAAGCTGTGGTTTGCCGCTGATAACATTTCACTTATCGTGGTGTTTAATGAGTGCGGTAGACCTTGACCGCCAAACTCTTCAGACTGTGATAATGTTGGCCATCCGCCTTCAATATACTGGCTATAAGCATCTTTGAAGCCGTCAGGAGTCGTAACGTCACCATTACTCCAAGTACAGCCTTGTTGATCACCAATTTGATTAATCGGCGCAACAACTTGTTCGGTAAATTTGGCCGCTTCAGATAGGATCGCATCCACCATTTCGATGCTGGCATCGTGATAGCCTAGATGTTGATAATGGTTATCGCAGTCAAGAAACTCCTGCATAACAAACTTATAATCACGCAGTGGCGCTTTGTATTCAAACATAATAATTCTCTAATAAAAGTTGGCTTTAAAACCAATCTGCTTGGGTGTCGAAGCTCGTGCTATCTATATTCTTCACAAGACTTCCCCAGTGATAAGTCAACGGCAATTCACTATTAAAGAAATACTTCATAGCTTGCAGCTTACCGTTATAAAAATTTTCGTCATCAATGTGCGGTTCATTTGCCAGAGCGTTAGTGGCGATAGCACTTTGTTTTAACCATAACCAAGCGATAGTGATATGGCCGAACATATTTAAGTAGCTCACAGAATTTGAAAACACCATATCAATTTGTTGGCTCTTCGCCGCGGTTAACACTTCAGTGGTTACGCTTTGCAAGTTATCGATTGCTAATTGCAATTGCTGTGCATATGGCTTCAGGCTGTTAACCTGAATTACTTCATCAATGGTGGTTTTCATTTCATCGATAAACATGTTGTAGCCGGTAAAGTTATTCATTGGCACTTTACGACATAGTAAATCTAGAGATTGAACACCTGTTGTTCCTTCGTGTATTGGATTTAGACGATTGTCTCGATAAAACAGTTCGACTGGATGCTCGTTGGTATAACCGTGTCCGCCAAGAACTTGAATCGCCAAGTCATTTGATTTTGGTCCCCATTCTGAAGGCCAACTTTTGATCATCGGTGTTAGGAAATCGAGAATGATTTTCGCTTTTTCACGCTCTTCTTCTGTTGGCGCGGTAGCCTCATCATCGGCTAATTGATGGCCGTATAAACAAAGCGCATAAGCACCTTCCGAATAAGCTTTTTGCGTTAATAGCATGCGCTTAACGTCTGGGTGTTCAATTATATTTACCGGCGGAGAATGCGGATCTTTACATGAGAGTAATCGACCTTGTGGTCTTTCTTTGGCATAGTGTAGCGAGTATTGATACCCGATCAATGCGGTTAATGCAGCGCCTGTACCTACTAATATTCGTGCTTCATTCATCATATGAAACATATACATTAGGCCTTTGTTTTCTTCACCTACAAGGTATGCGACAGCGCCATCTTTTTCACCAAAGCTAAGTGCCGTCGACGTATGTCCGCGGCCACCCATTTTATGAAATAAACCAGCAAGAGCAACTTCGTTACGCTCGCCAATACTGCCGTCTTCGTTAACCAAAAATTTAGGAACGATAAATAGCGAGATACCTTTAATGCCTTTCGGAGCGCCTTTTACTCGCGCAAGCACCAAATGAACAATGTTTTCATTTAAGTCATGGTCACCACCAGAGATAAAAATTTTATTTCCGGTTAAACGGTAATTACCGTCATCATCTTTAATAGCGGTAGTGGTCAAATCTGCAAGACCGGAACCAGCGCCGGGCTCTGTCATAGCCATGGTGCCAGCAAAGCGACCTTCACGCATTGGGTGAACCCACTTTTCTATTTGTTCACCGGTGCCGTGCGCTTCAATCAAGTTACAGTTAGCATGAGTTAAAGAAAGATAACCAAGAGACGTACTTGCTACCGAAGATAAATAAGCAAACGCACCACTGGCAGCGACTAATGGCAATTGCATGCCACCCATTTCGTAATCGGTTGTAGGTGCAGATAAACCAGCTTCCATGACCGCGTCTAAGCCAACTTTGATTTCAGGGATCATATGAATTTTTTCACCATCAAAAGTAGGCTCATTCATATCAACCTTTTGACGGATTGGTAAAAAATACTTTTCAGCGATAGCTTGCGCGGTATCAATTGCGCCATTAAAGGTTTCGTTGTCGTGATCTTGGTAGCGCTCTCGAGACGTTAATGCTTCAACATTAAACATTTCATAAAGATAAAATTCGATATCACGACGATTCATAATAGGTGCAGACATAAAAATACCCATAAACAAAAATAGTTAGGATAAATGTACCGCATTTAGAATTTAAAGTTGTCACATAGGTGACATTTTGACAGTGGGACAAGAATGAAAAAGCGACAAACAGTGTTGTTTGTCGCCTTATTTATTGCTCTCTATTCTTTAAATTTTATTCAACGGTGACCGATTTCGCTAAGTTGCGCGGTTGGTCAACATCGGTACCTTTGATGATGGCAACATAGTAAGATAATAGTTGCAGCGGCAAGGTATATACGATTGGCGCAATGGCTTCGTCACAATGAGGGACGTTGATGACTTTCATGGTGTCATCTGAAGCAAACTTGGCATCTTTGTCGGCAAATACATACATTAATCCGCCGCGAGCTCGAACTTCTTCAACGTTTGATTTTAGCTTTTCAATTAAATCATTTTGCGGCGCAACAACAATTACCGGCATATCGGCATCAATTAGTGCTAGCGGTCCGTGCTTCAATTCTCCGGCAGCGTATGCTTCAGCGTGAATGTATGAAATCTCTTTTAGCTTTAACGCACCTTCCATAGCGATTGGATATTGATCGCCACGACCTAAGAATAAAGAATGTTGTTTATCGGCAAAATCTTCAGCTAATGCTTCGATATCTTTTGCTAATGACAATACTTCTTCGAGCTTGTTCGGCAAGCTCATCAGCGATGCAACTAACGATTTTTGCTCAGCTTCTGTTAGTGTTTTATGTTGGCCAATGGCGATAGTCATCATCATTAAACCAACGAGTTGGGTAGTGAACGCTTTCGTTGAGGCAACGCCGATCTCGGCCCCTGCCTTGGTCATAAATGCTAAGTCAGATTCACGTACTAGAGAAGAGCCGGGCACATTACAAATACTTAAACTAGCGCGGTAGCCTAAATCTTTCGCAAGGCGCAGCGCCGCTAGTGTATCGGCAGTTTCACCTGATTGAGAAATGGTAACGATTAGTGCATTTTTAGGAACAAAGGATTTACGATATCTAAATTCGCTGGCGATCTCGATGTTGCAACTAACTCCTGCATATTGCTCTAGCCAATAACGGGCAACCATGCCTGAATGATAAGAAGTACCACAGGCTATAATTTGCACGTGTTCGATATCTTTAAAAATGTCATCGGCATTTTCTGTGTTGTTAGTGCTATTTTGAGATACACCAAAAGCATCGCTGGCGATCATGCCATTAGTAAAACGACCTTCAAGGGTATTACGAATCGCCGTTGGTTGTTCGTAAGTTTCTTTAAGCATGAAATGGCGGTACTCACCTTTATCACCTGCATCATGACTTACCGAGGCTTCTGTTATCTCACGTTCGACGCTGTTACCATCTTTATCTAAGATGTTCACTTCAAATCGCGTAATTTCCGCAACATCACCTTCTTCTAAAAATGAAAAACGACGAGTAACTGGCAATAATGCCATCATGTCTGATGCTAAGAAGTTTTCACCTAAACCATAACCAATAACGAGTGGACTACCAGAGCGAGCGACAACCACACGGTCTTTATCATTGGTGTCCATAATTACTGTGCCATAAGCACCTTCAAATTGGCGCGCGGCATTTTGCACAGCTTGTAATAATGACTCCGCCGTTTTTAATTCGTGGTGCACTAAGTGCGCAATTACTTCGGTATCTGTTTGTGATACAAATTCATAGCCAAGCGCAGTAAGTTGATCTTTTAATTCTTGATGGTTTTCAATAATGCCGTTATGAACAACAGCAATATTAGAGCCTGATACGTGCGGGTGAGCATTGGTTTCTGATGGAACACCGTGGGTTGCCCATCGAGTATGAGCAATACCGGTGCCGCCATGCGCTGGCGTTTGTTCAAGAGCATTGGCAAGCTCTTGTACTTTACCTAAGCGGCGCACACGGCTTAACTGATTACTGTTATCAATTACTGCAACACCGGCAGAATCATAACCTCGATACTCAAGGCGACGAAGGCCTTCTACTAAAATGTCTGCGACATCACGTTGTGCCACTGCACCAACTATTCCACACATATTGTTAATCTCTATTTAATTGTTCAGCGGCTTTAATTAGCAGCTTTGTTCACTTAATTTATTTCACTTGCGCGCAAATTAAGTTTACGCCTTGTGCCTTTATTTCGTTTTGTAATTCAACCGATAAACCATCATCGGTAATTAGCGTATCTATTTGCTGCCAGGTTAATTCGATATTAGGTATGCGGCGGCCAATTTTTTCTGACTCCACCATAACCACGACTTGGCGCGCAACGTCACTCATCACCTGAGATAGACCAATGAGCTCGTTAAACGTGGTTGTTCCACGCTCAATATCAATACCATCAGCACCAATAAAAAGCTGATCAAAGTCATATGATCTTAGTACGAGTTCGGCAACTTTACCTTGAAATGCTTCAGAGCTTGAGTCCCACGTTCCGCCGGTCATCAATAATGTTGGCTCATTTTCTAGTTCTTGCAGGCTATTGGCGATAGACAATGAATTAGTCATTACCACCAATCCTTTTTTCTGGTTTAGTTCACCGACGATTGCTGCCGTGGTGCGACCGCTATCGATAATAATACGATTGTGGTCATTAATTTGCGCTGCAGCCTCTCTGGCGATTGCTTGTTTTTGTTTCGAAACTTTTTCAGTATTTGAGGTCGCGGTAATTTCCGCAGGTAGTGATACGGCGCCACCATAACAGCGCAACAATAGCCCACTTTTCTCCAATTCAGCTAGATCCTTTCGAATCGTAACTTCGGATGTTTGGAAAAATGAAGACAGTTCATCAACCGTCACTTCGCCATTATCTGCTAGGCGCGTTAAAATTGTGTGTCGGCGTTGCTGAGTGTTGCGTTTTGACATATTGATGTATCGAAAGACTAAAGTTTCGTTTTCTTTTTATAAGTTTCGGTTCGTAAGTTTTGTAATTAAAGCAAAACTTAAGATAAAAGGCAAATATCTTTGAAAGCAGACAGCTAAAATGTTAAATTGTGCGCACAGTTTCAAATTGTATATACAACTTCATCGTTTTGATCGATAGAGGTTTATTATTTTGTATTTGTACCATTTGAATATAAAAATCAAAGAGAATTTAATGACTAAATCTAGTTTTACTTTGCTACAAGGTTCTATTCCATTACTGATCAGCATGCCTCACAACGGTGAAGGTGTGCCGTTAAATATTCAGAAGAAAATGACCGCCATAGGTCTCTCTGTGCAGGATACCGACTGGTATATGGATAGACTGTATGACTTTGCTAAAGAAATGGGCGCCTATATTTTGATGCCTAGATATAACCGTTATGTGATTGATTTAAATCGCGATCCAACCGGTGTGAATTTATATCCTGGCAGCGATACTACGGAACTTTGTCCAACCACGAGTTTTGAATCTATGCCACTTTATCAATCGGGTAAAGCGCCTGATGAAGAAGAAATACAGCAGCGTGTTGAACTATATTGGCAGCCATATCATCAAGCGATCAGTGATACCCTTAGTGAAATTAAGCAGCAATTTGGTAAAGCAGTAATGCTCGAAGCGCATTCTATTGCATCTCATGTTCCGCGTTTTTTTGAAGGTAAATTACCAGATTTTAACTTTGGTACAAATGATGGCGTCAGTTGTGCTAAGGAGCTGATTAATAATGTTGAAGCAATTGATTTTGCTAATTTTAGTCAAGTGACTAACGGCCGTTTCAAAGGTGGTTATATTACTCGCGCCTATGCCGATGTCGATGCCAATGTGCACACCTTGCAACTGGAACTTTCTCAAGCCACTTATATGGATGAAGAAATGCTTACTTATGATGAGGGCAAAGCAGCCACTGTTAAGCCAGTATTAGCAGCAATGGTTAATGCCATGGCTAAGTTTGCTAGTGCCCCGTCTTAAACATTGGTCCTAAACATTAGTCTTAAACATTAAACAAATTATAGATACAGATTTTAAATTTTACTTAAATTATAGGTTTTATTAGAGCGACAACATGAAACTATTTGCCGAAAATATTCTCCTCAGCGATGGCTGGCATCAAAATCAAACGCTAACCATAGACAATGGCATCATTACTGATATTCACAGTGGTAAAGATGATGATGCGACTGTGTTATCTGGCCCGGTAATTCCAGGAATGATCAATTGTCACTCCCATGCTTTTCAGCGGGGGTTCGCTGGTTTTTCAGAACAAGGTAGTGAAACCAATGATAGTTTTTGGACCTGGCGAAAAATCATGTATCAATTTGTTGATAATATTAGCGTTGAACAAGCACAAGTTATTGCCAGTCAGTTATATATCGAAATGCTTAAAGCAGGTTATACACGAGTTGCAGAATTTCATTATTTACATCACGACAAAGATGGTAGTAATCACCCAGAGTTAAGCGCTATGGCAAAAGCAATTTTTGCCGCGTCTAAATCAACGGGCATTGGTCTAACAATGCTACCAGTAATGTATCGATTTAGTGGTTTTGGTCCACTACCTGCTGTTGCTGGTCAAAAACGCTTTATCAACTCTATTGAGCAGTTTAATCAATTGGTATCTGATTGTTTCGAAATCACTCAACACCAAGAAAACTGTAATGTTGGTATCGCACCGCACTCACTGCGTGCAGTTGATAAAGAGTCCCTTGTAGCCGCTGTAAATCATGTGCGCGGTTTAGATGACAAAGCGCCAATACATATCCACATTGCCGAGCAGCAAAAAGAAGTGAATGATTGTATCGCGCATTACAATAAGCGTCCGGTGCAATGGTTGCTTGATAATATGCCGTTAGATCAACATTGGTGTTTAATCCATGCAACTCATATTGATGAACAAGAGGTAGACGGCATCATCGCAAGCTCAGCGATTGCTGGCATCTGTCCGACAACAGAAGCGAATTTAGGCGACGGTATCTTTCCAACCACTGAATTTATGGCCAAAGGCGGTCAGGTTGCCATTGGTTCAGATAGTCATATTAGCGTATCTGCTATTGAAGAAATTCGTTTACTTGAATATGCACAGCGTTTGATCAAACAGCAAAGAGCGATTTTGGCAAACAACAAAACTCGTTCGGTGGGTCAAAATTTGTGGCAACATGCTGCTAAAGCAGGGGCATTGTCGACAAGTTGCAATAGTGGTGAACTGGCTATTGGTAAACAGGCGGACTTATTGGTGCTTAACTCTGAACAAACACGATTATTCGCAAATCAAAACAAGAATTTACTTGATTCATTTATTTTTGCTAGCCAGCAAAATCCAATAAATGATGTGATGGTCAATGGCCAATGGCAGATTCAAAATGGTGAACATAAGCTGCAACAACTTAGCGCTGATGCCTTTGCAAAAGCGCTTAGAGATATTGCTGGGAATTGTGCTTAACTAATAATATTGAAGTTAAACTGAAGGCCCTGGAACGAATGTTTTAGGGTCTAAATACTCGGTATTGATCTATTTTGTCACACACCATCTTTAAGTGTTCGCGCCTTAAGCGTCGGTTCTCTTGACCCTCTTCACATGAAGATGTGTAAAATCCTTTTAACACTTCTCTAGATTCAGTTATTTCTTTCAAATAAGCCACCTCTTGCTTAGAGAACTTTTTCATTTCTTTATGCAAGCTGGTGTATATTTTAGACGGTGCTACGCGAGCTTTGGTATCTACAATATCCATAAATTTTTCATCAGCTTTGGTTGCACTTTCTTCAAACCATTCATTTAATTGTTCATTTGGAAAAAAATGAAGGTAAACAGCGATAGCGACGATAATGATAATAATATTTTTCAGCATGATTTTAATTTCTGGCCGATAATTGAGTGTATGGTTACATCATAACTAATTTTAACGAAATGTTAAAAACTTAATCTAAAACAAATTTTTAAACTTATTAGATGTTATACTCTAATTAATTTAACAATAAGATATTCAGGGTATTCACGTGGCAGAAAATCAGGCGAATAAGCCAGCGAAAACGGCACCTAGTAAAACGATTCCTGTTAAAAACATTAAAGTTCACAAGCCTAAGAGCGGCGCTGTTGAGCAGTATAAACCTCGCGATCAGATTTATGTGCGCAAGGTAAAAGGCTTTTATCAAGGCATTCGCCGTAAAATGAATATCCTATTTATGGCAGTATTCGCTCTTCTTCCTTGGCTTCATTTCAACGGCCAACAAGCGATTTTATTTGATATTGGTGAACAACGCTTTAATATTTTCTCTCTTACTCTTTGGCCGCAAGACCTGACATTATTGGCTTGGATATGCATCATTGGCGCATTCTTACTATTTTTCGTGACTACTTTTATTGGTCGAGTCTGGTGTGGTTATTTATGTCCACAAACCGTGTGGACGTTTATCTTTATGTGGTTTGAAGAAAAATTCGAAGGGGCGGCAAATAAACGCAGAAAGCGTGATCAAAGCCCAATGAATTTTGAGAAATTTTGGCGCAAGGCGGCAAAACATAGTTGTTGGATCGGATTTTCACTACTTACAGCAATAACCTTTGCCGGTTATTTTACTCCGATGCGCGAGTTGGCGGTCGATTTCTTCACCTTTAATGCTACGTTAACAATCACTTTAGTGATATTTTTCTTTACCTTTTGTACTTACGGTAATGCCGGTTGGATGCGCGAAGTTATGTGTTTGCATATGTGTCCGTATGCACGTTTTCAATCTGCAATGTTTGACCAAGATACGTTAACGGTTTCCTATGATTACAATCGTGGTGAAAGTCGAGGTCCACGGGGAAGAAAGGCCGACCCTAAAGAGCTTGGTCTTGGTGATTGTATCGACTGTAACCTCTGTGTTGAAGTTTGTCCTACCGGTATAGATATTCGCAATGGTTTGCAATATGAGTGTATCAACTGTGGCGCTTGTGTTGATGCCTGTGACGGCGTTATGGATCGAATGAAATATGATCGAGGTCTAATTAGTTACACCACGGAAACCAAACTTAAAGGTAAACATGTACATATTTTACGCCCGAAACTGTACATGTATGCCACGGTTTTAATTGTAATGTGTGGCTTCTTTATTACCGATTTAGCCACTCGTGTACCATTACAAATTGATATTATTCGCGATCGAAATACCTTAGCCCGCGAGAATATCGACGGCCTTATCGAAAACGTATACACATTAAAAATACTCAACAAGTCACAAATCGATTCGACCTATGAAATTGAGGTAGAAGGCCTAGAAAATTATACTTGGCAAGGTGAGAATGTGGTGACAGTGAAAGCAGCTGAAATTGACACCATTGCAATTAGTCTCGCCGTAGACCCTGTTGATATAAAAGGTTATATGACTGACATTTCTTTTGTTATCCATCAAGTAGAGCCTGCGGATAATGATGTTATTATCAAGCAAAGCAGCGTATTCTTTAACAAGCGCTAATTCATTGATAAAAAATAGGTATAAATGAGCGATTTTAGCTTTAAGGAATTGACTCCTGAGACCATTATAGATGGTCTCGAAGAACATGGTTTTTCAGTAGCAAGCGGCTTATTAGCGCTTAATAGTTATGAAAATAGGGTGTACCAATTTCATGATGATGACCGGGTTAAATTCGTTACCAAATATTATCGACCGAATCGCTGGAGCCTTGAGCAAATTCAAGAAGAGCACGATTTTGCTTTAGAACTACAAGATGCTGAATTGCCTCTGGTAGCGCCAATCGTAAAAGACGGGCAAAGCATCTTTAGCCACAAGGGCTTTTACTTTGCCGTGTTTCCTTGTCGTGGTGGTCGCATTTTTGAAGTAGATAATCTTGACCAATTAGAATGGATGGGACGTTTTATTGGTCGTATTCATGCAGTATCAAGTACTACAGATTTCAAAACGCGGCCAGAAATTAATACCCAAGAATTTTTATTCCAAGCAAAAGAGATCATTAAAGATTCTTCTATGCTTAGCAGTGGCCTAGAAAAACCTTTCTTTACTATCCTTGACCAAGTCATTGACATTGCTGACAACCAATATAAACCGAAAAAGCTTATTCGTTTGCATGGTGACTGCCATGCAGGCAACATTCTTTGGACAGATGCCGGCCCTCACTTTGTTGACCTAGACGATTGTCGAAGTGGACCTGCAATTCAGGACCTTTGGATGATGCTCTCTGGCGACAGACAGGAAAGATTGTTACAATTAGATACATTGTTAATGGGCTATGAAGAGTTCTTTTCATTTGAACTTTCAGAGCTATCACTGATAGAATCGCTTAGAACCATGAGATTAGTAAATTATATGGCTTGGTTAACGAAGCGATGGGAAGATCCGGCGTTTCCGAGAAATTTTCCTTGGTTTAATACTGAAAAGTACTGGGAACAGCAAATTTTAATGTTAAAAGAACAATTTGCAATTCTAAATGAACCAAGCCTAACTTTAAGCGGTCTATAATACCAAGTTCAATCATATACAGGATTAAGAGAACATAATGAAAAAGTTTGTAGGAATAATATTTGCGGCACTACTAATGCCGTTTTCAGCACTAGCAGCAGATTACGAAGCTGGTAAACATTATACGGTTATAAATGAAACGATCACTGCAAAACCCGAAGTTCGTGAGTATTTCTCGTTTTATTGTCCTGCTTGTTTAGCGTATGAACCGGTAATGCATAAAATTGAAGCGTCATTACCTAACGGTACGCCATTCGTTAAAAATCATGTTGATTTTATGCGTGCAGCAAGTCCTGAAGTGCAGTTTGGTTTAACCAAAACCATAGTTGCAGCAGAGGAGTTTCCTCAAAAAGACTTAATTATTGCTGCAATATTCAATGCAATACAAAAAGAACGTAAACCACTGGCAACACTGCCTGAATTGGTTGAACTAGTCGCGAAAACTGGCGCTGATGCGGCAAAGTTTGAAAAGCTAATGAATAGCTTTGGCGTTAACTCGAAAGCGAAGCAAATGAAAAAGAGCCAAGATCTAATGACTAAAAAACGCGTACTTACTGGCGTTCCTACAATCATTGTTAACGGCAAATATCGTGTCAATGCAAAAGAATTAAGTCGTGCTGACATTGTAAATGACTACGTAAATATTGTTAATTACTTACTTACTTTAAAATAAATAAAAACACGTAGGTCAAATTCGAAAAATCCCGAATTTTTATTCGGGATTTTTTTATTCTTCAAATAACTAGTCAGTCAATTAAGTAATTAATTCTTCGCTTTGTTGTTTTTCTTTAGCCCTTTTATCTAATCCGTATTTTAACTCCTTTTTTTAGCACATAATCAAAGATTGGGTTTTCCGTTAACTTTCCTCTGTCCCTTTATAAATATGACATTTTTATTTGTATTGTTTGTTTATTGACCTATATTAAAGTTATCTGATACAGCGAAGTAGCAGATAAATATTGATGAGTTCAAGGAATGAATTACCATGTCTTTATTTAGAAAACAGGTATTACAAAGTCAGAGCCAAAGATTGCCGGGAGCGGTTTCTCTGTCGCAACCATTTTCACTTAAGCTTTGCGTGCTTGTAACGCTGTCTATCTTTATTTTTATCATTACGTTCTTAAGCGTTTCTAACTATAGCCGTAAAGCTACTGTGCGTGGATTTCTCAATCCAGATAAAGGCCTAATCAAAGTATTCTCTCCACAACTTGGAATCATCGGACAACTTCATGTTGATAATGGTGAACAGGTTAAGCGTGGCCAAGCTTTGGCAACAATTGTTAATCCTAACTCGACAATATTAGACAGTGAGCAAAGCAGTGATTTGAATGCGCAATTAATTACTCAATTAGAAGCGAAATATCAGTTAGTGACGTTTGAGCAGGAAAACCTAGAGCAATTAAAAACAACGACATTAAATAAACTTAAAACACGTGAACAGTATTTAAAACAACAGCAACAAGCCCTAGTAAAACAACAGCATGTTCTTGAACAGAAAAAAGTACTTGTCGATCAACAAAACCTTCAATTCGAGAAGCTGTACCAGCAGGGGCATGTTTCCGAGCGAGATCAAAAACAGCAAAAGCAGCTGTTACTTGAAATAAAGCAAGAGCAATTAGTATTGCAGCGATTAATGTTAAACCATAAAAACGAGCAGGCTGAAATACAATACCAATGGCAGGTATTACCGCAACAATACTTATCAAAAATTAACGCTTTAGAAGGTGATAAAAGCGAGATTAAAAATCGATTAATGCAATTGAAAAATCAACAACGCTATACCGTAACAGCAAGTACCTCTGGCCAAATTACATCGGTGCAAGTTGTCGCGGGCGAGGCCATTGATTCGAGCAAGCCTTTAATGCATATATTACCATCAGGTGCCAAATTAGTAGCGACCTTACTTGTGCCAAGTAGAGCCGTTGGATTTATCCAAAAGGGAGATATCGCTAGACTGAGGTTTGATGCTTTCCCTTATCAAAAATTTGGCATGATCAATAGTGATATTGAGAGTATAGATCAGTCAATTATGCTACCCAATGAAGTCGCATTGCCAATAGCGCTACAAGAGCCAAGTTACCAAATTAAAGCTACTTTAAATGAACAATATGTATCAGCCTATGGTCAGTCATTTGCATTAAGAAGCGGGATGCTATTTGAAGCTGATGTAGAGTTAGAAAAACGTGCGGTTTTTGAATGGTTGTTAGAGCCCTTAATTAGCTTAAAGGGAAAAATAAATTAATAAAAGGAATTTGCTTTAGTCACTTGGTCTATTCATTTAGCTTTTTATTTTAGCTATTTAGTTTAGCAAAAGGCTTTAAGCAAAAGTGCCGCTCGTCGTGATTTCGGGCGACATGAATGTGACCAACGGAGTTGGTTAATTTTACAATCGATATGATATGGATATCGAATTATTGACAAGGAAAGCAAAATGAAAGAGTTAAATGTTATTGAAATTCAGCAAGTTAATGGTGGCATTATCCCGATATTAATTGGTGTCGGTAAAGGCCTTATTGCTATCGGTGCGGTAGTCACAGCAGGTTATGCACTTTATAACCTAGGAGAAGAAGCTGGTTATGACTATATCTCAAATTAATTTATAAGGAAGAAATTATGAAAGTATTAAACATCAATGAAGTACATCACGTATCTGGTGGCATTGTGCCAGTCATTATTGGCGTCGGAATTGCAATCGATATTTATTTGTATGGCTTTATGAAAGGGATTGAACGAGGCCTAGCAGAAGGTTAACGACCATTATCTGCGAATAGCCTAAAAACTTTAGGGGGTTCGCCCCCTTTATTTAATTTATTGAATTAGGAGAAAGGTATGTTTATTGTCAAAGCCAAATTATTTTATTGCTTGATGGCGATTTTGATTCTGGCATTTTTAATTGGTATGTCTAGAACGATGGATATGTATTATTTAGCGATATATGCAATGGTTTTTCTGATGCTAATGTCCGGCATATATGTGTTTGCTCGTAAGAGCTTTAATTATTTTTTATGGATGATAACGCTACTTCCTGCATTTTATTACGCTGTAGAATTACTAAACAATGGATCTAATATAGTAGTGGCGATAGCACAATTATCACTGTCGATTGGACTAAGCTACTATTGCTTTTTATCAGTCAGAGCGATGGCTCAGGAATAGTTATGATGCAAGAAAAGGAACGGATACCTTTAAATTTCTCACTGTTTAAATCAGTCCCTATAATCTATCAAACCCAAATGTCTGAATGTGGGCTGGCATCACTGGCGATGATCGCGAGTTATTATGGTCACACCATAGACTTGGTATCTATTGGCAAGCGGTTTAACGCTGCTCAGCGTGGCATGAATTTGCAACAAATGATGGATGTTGCTAATCAACTAAATCTAGCTTGCCGTCCATTACAGTGCCCGTTAAATGAAATATACAAACTCTCTTTACCCTGTATTTTGCACTGGGATATGAACCACTTTGTGGTGCTTACCAAAATTATCGGAGATGGTCCAAATAGCAAAATCATTATACATGACCCTGCGAAAGGACAATGTCGATTGAGTCGGCAAGAATTTTCTGAGCATTTTACTGGAATTTGCTTAGAACTTACGCCAACTTCTTCATTTAAGCGACAAAAGCGTCGATCTTCATTTAAATTTTATCAATTATGGAGTCATATCACTGGTATCAAGTCGGGTTTGTTGAAGCTGATCTTGCTCAGTATTGTGTTGCAAGGATTGGCTTTATTATCGCCCTATTATATGCAATGGGTTATCGATGAAGTTGTGGTCAGTTATGATCGATCATTATTATTGGTGCTTGCGATCGGTTTTGGTTTTATCGTCATTGTTTCTAGCGTTACTAAGGCGCTGCGTAGCTGGCTGACATTGAGACTGTCTAGCCAGTTAAATATGCAAATGGGAATAAACGTTGTAAACCACTTACTGAGATTGCCAATGCAATATTTTGAATCAAGGCATGTAGGTGATGTTGTTTCTAGGTTTGGCTCTTTAGCACAAATTCGAGAACGAATAGCCAATGGTTTGGTTGAGACATTTATGGATGGTGTAATGTCTATTGCTGTACTTGTGGTGTTGTTTCTTTATTCGGTCAAACTCACCTGTGTAGTTATAGTGGCAATGATGGTCTATTTGCTACTTAGGCTGGCAATTTTTACTCCTTTTAAACAAGCTACTGCCACTGCAATTGAAAGCTCGGCAAAGGAGCAAAGCAATTTTTTAGAAAGTATTCGAGGCATACAAACAATCAAATTGTTTGCCAACGAATCGCAACGTCAAAGTCTATGGCAAAACCGTTACAGTGAGGTGATCAACGCCCATATTAGAGTGGGACGTTTATCGATCAGCTTTGAATTCATTAAAGGGCTTATTTTTGGTATCGAGAATATTGTACTCATATATTTTGCAGCGATGGCAGTGATTGCGAATCAATTAACTTTAGGCATGGTCCTGGCTTTTGTCGCCTATAAAGGGCAAATAATCGAGCGCTTTAGTAATGTGATCGAACAAATTATTCAGTTTAAGATGATGCGTCTTCACTTAGAGCGGATTAGCGATATAACGTTAACACCTGTTGAGGAAAACCTTCATGGCATCGCCACTAATGAGCAATGTCTAGGTAAATTAGAGTTAGACAATGTATGTTTTCAATTTCAACAAGGTCTTCCACCCTTGCTTAACGGTATTAATTTAACTGTCGAAAGCAATGATTGCATTGCCATAACTGGATTATCTGGTAGCGGTAAAACAACATTGATGAAAATAATGCTCGGTTTGCTAAAGCCAACATCGGGACGTGTGCTCCTTGATGGCAAAGATATCATGCAAATTGGTTTACAAAACTATCGAAAAACAATTGCCTCAGTAATGCAAGATGATACTTTATTGGCAGGTAGCATCGCCGACAATATCAGTTTTTTTGACCCTCAACCTGATTTGGAAAAAGTAGCTAAATGTGCGAAACATGCCGCGATTGATGCTGATATTAGGCAAATGGTGATGGGATATAACACTTTAGTTGGTGATATGGGAGCCAGTTTGTCCGGTGGTCAAATCCAACGTATTTTGTTAGCACGAGCATTGTATAAATCACCGACAATGTTGTTTATGGACGAAGCGACTAGCCATCTTGATAAAGCCAACGAAATGTATATATCCAAACAAATTCAATTATTGTCGATGACACGTATTATTATTGCTCATCGTCAAGAAACCATTGCCCAAGTAGATAAGGTATATACGCTAGTTGATGGTAAATTAAGCGAGCAATGCACTGACGCTAAAATAGCGGTTTAATTATCTTTAACTCTGCTGAAGTGGCTCTTTGGATTGGTATAGTATTACTTAAGCTCTGCCTGATATTTGGCGTATAAACGATAACTCAATGCCACGGCGATTAGGCTTAGTGCGATGCTTGCCACAATTTGCCATATCGACATATCTTGAACTCCGCTGCCCGCCAATGCGAATATTGCCATTTGTGGAAAGTAACCTAAATATGATCCGCCAATAAATGGTAGCGGCTTTATCTTGGCCACGCCGGCAGCCAAGTTGAGCAAAAAGTTGTTCCCTGCGGGTATCAAGCGAATAATGAACGCTTTTTCGAAGGTATGATGTTGCAAGAATTTGTTGATGATAGATACTTTATCGGAGTATTTTTTCATAATTAGCGGGCGAGCAATAAACCGAGCAACAGTATAGCTGATGCAGCATCCTAAAAACGCTGCTAAGGTGGACAGCAAAGTGCCCAAGACAAAAGCAAATGCATAACCACCGATAAACGCTGCTACTTGTCTTGGCAACCCCACGGCCATAGCGAGAGAAACGACTATTAGATAGTGATAAATTCCACTTTGCTCGGTCGCCATTTGCTGTTGATCTACCCATTCTTTATTTATAAAAGAGAATAGTCCAGAGTAATTAAAAAACAGCGCCAAAATGACACTAAACAACAAAAACATTAGTAAAAATTTAATGCTTTTCTGATGTTTATCATAAAAACGAAGAAATCGGCTGGCCATGAGCGCTACCTGGCAATTAGCGTTTGTTTAGTCATTTAATAATTGGTTATTTGGCTGGGCAAATGATGACTTTCTTGGCATCGATAAATTGCTTAGACTTATTGGTACTGACGTAATTTAATGCACCTTCAACTAGAAGTTGTTCACCAAGAACCGCCTTGTTGGCAAAAATCTCAGCCGGTTTGCCCCATAGATGCACCATTCGATGAATTTTCTGGCCACTAAAATGATGATCAGATTCAACAAAACCAGGTTCATTAATTGTCACTTCAAACTCTGCCAAAGTTTTATCACCGTCGGTGGTAACCAATTTAATTTCTGAATGCAATGTGGCATGGCAAACAAGTTGATTTATTCCGGTATGGATGCCTTTACCGATTAAAGAAAGTGACTCTACCTGAACATAATCTTTACCGGTTTTACGACTTGTCGCTAATGCACCATGTAGCAAGACTAACTGACCTTTATCAGCATAGATAAAGTGCTCTTCTACATGGTGCCCTTCAAAATGACACTTATGATAGCTGGTCCAATCTTTGAAGCTCTTGGTCTTTTTATCAAACCAGGAGTGATTACTTGCAATCACAAACTCTGCGATTGGTACTACAGGATTCGCTCGATACCGTATTTCAGGTTTGGCAACTAAATTACCAGCAATAATCATATGACATTGCTGTTTCTTTTCGGCTGGGTTTACATTCGGTCGTTTGCGTTCTGTCATAACTTAAATGGGCTTATAAAGATTACCTGTATCATAAGAAAAAATTAATCTGTTGAACACTAAAATAGTAACTTTATTCGCTTGTGGACAAATGAGTGGCTTTGCCGAAGCAAATTCATCTCTGCAAAAATCGCTTGAATTTTAGACTGCCTACAAGTGGACAAATCAGTAAAAACTGGTATGCTGACAAAATAGATAACGTTGTCAATTTTGACCTGTGGTTGTATTTTGAGTTGCAACTCATAATAAAGTTAATTAGAGATTAGAAATTTGAACCATATAAAACACATTGTTTGTAGTGCTGTCATTTCACTAGGGATAGTCAACCCCGTGTCGATTGCAAATGCCAATGATAAACCTAACTTTCTTTTTATTGCTATCGATGATTTGAAACCGCTAACTGCTAGCTATGGCAGAACAGACGCTATAACCCCCAATATTGAGGCGCTAGCAGACAATGGTGTTGTATTTCAACGTGCCTACAGTCAATATCCGGTATGCGGTCCATCTAGAATGAATCTATTAACCGGTTTGCGACCAGAAACAAACGGCATCTTAAATTTAAGTGATACCATTCGAAATGTGAATGTTAACGTTGTCACTCTACCGCAAAAACTAATTTCAGAAGGTTATGTGACCGCTGCCGCGGGAAAAATATTTGATCCGCGAAATGTTGATGACAATTATGACAGCCAATCTTGGTCTGTTGACTATATTAAGGTTTCTGGCGATGTTGATAAAAAGACTGCTGACAACCTGGCCGTTAAAGCCATTGATGCCGAAGAAAATCGCTTTGTCGATGGCAAGATTACAAACCAAGGAATCGCCTTGTTGCAGCAGTTTGCTGAACAAGAAAAACCATTTTTCCTAGCCGTTGGCTTCAAAAAGCCACATCTGCCATTCTTTGCACCCAAAACATATTTTGACTTATACGACGCTAACGAATTTGATTTAGCAGAGTTTCAGCAACTGCCAACAGACAGTGATGCTAGCTATGTCGATAGTAATAGTAATGAGTTGATAAAAAACTATAACCCTGCGGTTGGTCAAAATTACGAATTTGGCAACATAACGCCTGACCAACAACGAGATTTGATCCACGGTTATTATGCCAGTACCAGTTTTATTGACGCGCAAGTTGGGCTGCTCATAGCCGCCTTAACTGAGCTAGATCTTGCAGACAATACTGTGATTGTTTTGTGGGGAGATCATGGGTTTCATTTAGGTGATCATGGCTTGTGGGGTAAGCATACAGTGCTAGAGCAAGCTAATCATATTCCGTTGATAATCAATGTACCGGATTCTATTGCACACCATACTAATGCACTCATTGAAAGTACCGATATTTATCCAACGATTTTAGATATTGCCAATATTGAAATTGATGAACATTTACAAGGTGTGAGTCAGTTGCCTGTTATCAAACAAGAGAAACTGACCGTTCGAAATGGCGCGGTTAGCCAATATCGACGGAATGCTGCTATGGGGTATTCATTGCGAACGCAAAATTATCGCTATACCGAATGGTGGAACACTAATGGCAGCGGAATAGCCTATACCGAATTATATGACTTAAACAATGATAGCGATGAAACCGTCAATATATTTGATGCAGAGGTTGATAGAGAAATACAACAGCAACTTTATAATTTGTTACGCGACAATGGACAGGGGTTAGAGTTATTGCAAGGTGAGCCTAAAGATGTCGAGCCCTTGATTGAAGAGATCGCCGTTGAAGAAGAATCGCCAGTCGAAGAAGAATCGCCAGTCGAAGAAGAATCGCCAGTCGAAGAAGAATCGCCAGTCGAAGAAGAATCGCCAGTCGAAGAAGAATCGCCAGTCGAAGAAGAATCGCCAGTCGAAGAAGAAACGCCAGTCGAAGAAGAAACGCCAGTCGAAGAAGAAACGCCAGTCGAAGAAGAAACGACAGTTGAAGAAGAGACACAAACCGAGCAAGAGCTTAAAGGTGAAGAAAAAAGTTCTGGTGGTAGTGTTTTTTGGTTTTGTTGGTTAACGTTTATGGCTTCGTGCACTCGAGTGTTGACGTTGGTCAAAGAGACGAAATATATGAATAGAAACATAAAAAAATAGGCTGCCAATAGAATGAAAAATATGAGAATACTGAGCCGATTAATCATTAGCATTTTATTGTGTAACGCACTTTTTGCTTGTGGCGGAGGTTCTTCAAAACCGGATATAGAACAAGAAGTCGAACAAGAACAGGATGAGAATGCTAACGAAACCGAAACCGAAACCGAAACCGAAACCGAAACCGAAGGAGAAGGAGAAGGAGAAGGAGAAGGAGAAGGAACCGGTGAAAGCGAAGGCGGCAGCGAAAAAGAAACAGACAATGGGTTATATTCAGTGTCTGGCCAAGTACATGGTTTATATCAACAATCGCTCAAATTAAGCGTTAACGATGACGAATTAATTGAAATTAACAATGCCGGTGACTTTAGTTTCTCAACAACCTATTTAGATCAACAAGACATCCTTGTGTCAGTCTCTACGCAACCAGATAATCTGAACTGTAACGTAATTAATGCCACAACCACGATAGATAAAAGTCATGTTACTGATGTTATCGTTCAATGCAGCGAGCAATTAAAACAGTGCGACAAAACAACCGCAGAGGCGACTAATTCGTTGGATTTATCGGGTAACAATATTACAGGTATAGAAGCGATCGTTGAAGACGTTGAATGTGGTCAGCAACAGTGGCGCAAAGATGCTAATCAACGCATTGCACAGCACCGAAAAACGGCGGGTAAGATAACCTTATTAGATAAGAATGGTGACATTGTCAAAAATGCCAAGGTTCATATCGAACTACAGCAACACCAATTTAAATTTGGTGGTATTGTCCAAGCCAAAATGTGGGATGGCTCAGAAGGTAATTTTAGCGATCTCTACCGACAAACATATTTAGGCTTCAACTTTACTAAAGCCGGTCTGCAAAATGGATTGAAATACAAACTACGTAGCGGTTTCGAAGAAATCACTGCTCGCTTAATTCCATGGTTAAAAAGCTACAATATTCCGGTGCGAGGACACACTTTGATTTGGCCTGGTTGGGGCAATATGGAGTCTACAATTAGTGCCGATGACGCGCAACGATTTGGTATAAGTGCTGGTTCACCGAGTGAGTTATCAAATGCTGACCTTAAGACTTATGTCGATTCCATTATTAAGGAGTGGGCAGCAAAATGGGATGTTGAAGAATGGGATGTGGCGAATGAGGTACGTGGCAAATTTGATGTACAAGAAAACTTGGGTTATCAAGAAGAGGCGCATTGGTTTAAGCTAGCTAAACAACATGTTAAAAATCCTAATGCCATTTTATTCCTCAATGAGAATCGGGTCGTTTCAGATAACGCGTTGGGTGATGTTACCGATAAGATGGAAGTCTTTGAGTCAGATATGCTATCGATTTTGGACAATGATGGTCCTCTAGAGGCGCTTGGCTTTCAAAGTAGGTTTGGAACCCTTGTTGATGGCGAACTGCTTGATGCTGAAACCATGTACAAGCGTTTAGAGTATTTCGACCAATACAACTTACCGATTGCAGCAACTGAGTTTGAGATGAAAGGTGGCGCAGAGAATTTAGGCATTGCCACAGAATATGAACGGGCGTTAATGACTGAAAGAGTGATGAGTGTTTATTTCAGCAAAGAAAATGTTACAGATATTCTGGTTTGGACCTTCTTCGATAAGGGAGATGGTAAAGAGCGCCATATTGTTGAATTAGATGGTAGTCCAAATTTACGAGGAAAAACTTGGCTCTATATGGTCAAAAAACACTGGCATACTGAGCGACATGATTGGTTCAACCGCAGTGGAGAATTACACTTTGATGGTTTTAAAGGAACTTATACAGCGACGGTGTCGATAGATGGTGTTGATGAAGAAATAATGTTTGAGTGGATTGATGCCAGCTCAGGGATTAATCTACAACTATCTAACTATACAAATTAGGCGGTGGAACAATTACCCCATGAAGACACATAGAATCAAACTAGCTTTTGCTTCAGCGCTAATGTGTTACTTAATGGCTAGTTTACCGTCTACAGCAATTGCTCAGGAAGCGTTACGTCACGTGAAAGTGAAGGCTAGTGAGCAAAAGTATATCGCTTTAACGTTTGATGACGGTCCTATTGAAAATGTCACTGAATCATTGTTGGTATTACTCGATAAATACCAAGCCAAGGCGACATTTTTTAATGTTGGAAAAAAGGTAAAGAGTCGTCCGCATCTAACATTGCAAATTGTTGAAGCCGGGCATGAGGTTGCAAATCACTCATGGTCACATAAAAATTTTTTAGAATTAAATGCCATTGAACAACATGACGAAATAGACAAGTTTCAACAGCAGGTTAAGCTGCTAGGCATTGAGCCAACTTTATTTCGAGCGCCATTTTTAAAAGTTGATGAGTCAATTAAACAAACACTAACATCCAAAGAGTTGACGCTAGTAAGCGCGAAGATCATGGCCAAAGATGCAGCCAAGCATGTTGATATTAAAGCCATTGTAAAACGATTGTCGACAGGTATTGAAAGTGGTGACATTATTTTAATGCACGAGCGAAAGCATACTGTTGAAGCGCTAAAAGAGCTTTTACCATTGTGGCAAAAGCAAGGTTTTGAATTTGTCACTGTCAGCCAGTTGTTGTCATTATCCGAAGCTAATAAAGCTAATAAAACCAATAAGACACAATGAATTAATTCATTAAATTAAAGGCTTTTTATGTGCTCGCTTAATTGTTCCGACATTTTGATATGCTTGGATACATGGGGATGATAATGACCACCGATCTCGCTGTTATCTTTGAATGGCGTAAATATAAGAGTGCTTGAATTTTCATTTTTTTCTACCAGTTCAGGCAACCAATGTGAAATTTCTCCCGCATTCATAGGGCCTATGGCAAAGATTAAATGTGCACCTGGATGATCGTTACGCAGCGTATTAATAAAGCTTTGATAGGCGTCTAAATATAAGTCTTTATTCAACTTTCCTTTCGTCTTTGAATTGGCGTTATCGTTGGTACCTAAATTAATTAGAATATGATCGGCAACAAAGTCAGCAGGCTGCCAATTTTGCTGTGCTTCATTGGGTAATATGTAATGATATAACTGTGGAAGTAGTCCTACATCATCATTTTTTAAGCTTCTGTTTCGCGATATTCCTCTGCCCGACCAGCAAACAATCATTAAGTCACTTTGCAAGGCTCTTGCCGCTATCGCAGAGTAAGTTTGGTAACCATTTTGGTTACTCACAGTGTTACCTTCATCGTTATGTGTTGCTTCATTACCATAGCCACAGGTTATTGAGTCGCCGATGGCTAATAAACGATGCTGCTGTCTCTGAGTATGCATTAGATGGTGCGAACTATTAATTTCTAATTTGGTCAGTTGGACGCTGCCTTTGCCGGCCTCATTGCGCTTCAATATATTAATATTATGGCTACCTTGAGGCAATTCATCGGCGATTAAATAACGATGACTGCCAGGTCGAAGTATTAGTGTTTTGTCATCGCCATCAATCACTATATTTAGCGCAGCTTGTGTTTTGTTGTTGGTAGTAAAACTTGCCCATATACTGCCGCCGCTGATACTAAAAGAAAGTCCTGAGCCGGTCAGTGAGAATTTTTTTGAGTCTGTAACACGACCGCGATACAGTAGATTTGTATCATCTAAACTAATGGACTTTGCGCTAGTTTGAGTGTTGTCTTTAGAGCCAGGAGCTGCACTAGCGTAGACACTATTTGTAGCCGTTAACAAACAACTAATAAGTAACCAAAACACGCTGAATATAATGTTAGTTCTAATGCCCATATCAAACCTTTTACTTTTAGTTAATAAAAAGCGAAGCATTAACAATAATACTTCGCCTCTTTCACAACAATTAATCTACTTTAATTTACTTAATTTTAGTTTAATTTTACGTTTACTAAATCAGAGTCTGTTAATTCAACTAGTTGATTAATGGTTTTACCGTTAGCCATTTTGATTTTTAGGTTATATTTACCTTTAAAACCGTTAAATGAAAGTTGTCCTTTATTATTGGTTTTCAATGACGCTTTGGTATGCCAAGTTTGATGGATCAACTTGTCGTATACTTGTCCACTTAAGTTTAATTCACCATTGTCACCGTATAAATCGCTTAAGTTCCAATGAATAAATCCATCGGTACTTGGGTGAGCAAAAAACATGGTGATCAAATCTTTGGTAAATTGCGCTTTTAGTTCTTCATCGATCTCAAAGAAGTCAAATTCAGTTAGAACAATTGGCAAACCAAATTCAGCAAAACGGTCTAGGCGCTGCTTTATTTCGCTTATTGGCATTGGCCCTTGGAAATGACCTTGTACACAAACTCGGTCGATAGCTTTGTTGTCATTAAAGTATTTAACCCAATCGTAATATGCATCTTGATGCCAGGTATCATAGCGGGAAATAATGGCATAATCGTTGGCACAAAGACTTGCTTCTGGATTTGCTTCTCTCGCCGCTTTAAACCAATCCAGTGTTGCTTCTTTGCCTAGAATGTCAACAAAGTGCTTTTCTGGTGCTGGTTCGTTAATAACGTCCCATTCAGTGATTTGTTCAGGATAAAACGCGGCGAATTCTTTAATGTGCTTTATCAACTCTTGCTGAAATTCTTCTGGGTGCTCTCGGTAATAGTCTTCTTTCTTTTCAACGTCTTTGTGTGCACTTCGAAAACGACCCCAAATTAGTGCATGACCACGAACTTTAATATCTCGCTCCAATAACCAAGCCATCGCCTTAGTGACACGATCTTCGTTGTAATGACGCCACTTTAAGGAGTTGTTGATAGTGACCATGTTACACATTTTTTCAGTTTGCGCTAAACGCAAAGATTGTTCTTCTGCAGATACCTGTTTGTTAACGCTAAATAACTGCGCGGCGTTTAAACCACAACCAAAATTATAGTCATGTTTGCTTAATTCAACATCAATGACAGCATCGATAATAGGTTGATTGTTTTGATCAGTTAATTTCACCATAAAGTCAGCTTTACGGTGCTTGCTAATTTGCAGCTCTGCTTCATCACGCCATGGTGCATCGGCTTCACTGCCAAAATATTTAACTTTTGTCATCGGCAATGATGCTGCATCTACCTTATCCTTGTAATTAACTAGCTCTAATTCAGCAATTTGGATATGTTGCTCAGGTAAACCACCAAGTAGCAGTGCAAGTTGCATATCGGTTGTGCTAGGTCCGCGATATACGTTTTGTGGAATATAGAACGTCTGCCATTCTTGACTCAACATTAAACGTTTTATCACTACAGGTTTGCCGCGTCGGGTATATTTGAAAAATAAATCCATTTGGCCGACGTTACCATCTGCAATGTTCGAACTTACAGAACGAGCAACAATCTTGAACAATATGTTGTCACCAACTTCAACTTTTGCGTTTTCGAATTTAAATGGCACTTGTATGCCCCAAATTTTCGGAGACGGCTTATGCACGTTGATGTCTAGAACATCAAGGTATTTGTCATTGCTTAATGTGACTTTCTGAATATCTGAAAAATCATTCTTTTTCTTCAATTGAGTAAGAGCAGGGCTGTATGGAACTATCTGCCCGCCTGCTGGAAGTTCTTTTGCACTTACCACCGATGAAAATACTATGGCGCCGCATACTAGAGGTGATACCAGTAATAAATTAATTCTTTTTATTATTTTTATCATTATTTAGATTTCACTTTGATTGGTTTTTTTAAGTCCCATTTCATTTTCTTACCAGGCTTGCGATATTGGGCATCGGCATCTTTTAGCCAAGCATTGAGTTTTTGCTGTAATTCTTTAACTTTTTCAGGATGTTGCTTAGCTAAATTAGTGGTTTCACCTTTGTCTTCCTCAAGATTAAACAATTCAACAAAACCATCATAATACCAGTCAATTAATTTCCATTTACCATCGATAACGGCGGAGCTAATTCTGTCTCCAGTGGAATTTGGACGAGAGATGGGTGAATGCCAAAACATAGGCGCTCGAGTATAACTTTTGCCCTTGGTTGCTTCTAAGTAGCTTACCCCATCTAGGTGATCTGTCGGGCTTAAGGCAAGTCCAGCCATTTGTAAGATTGTAGGGTAATGGTCTGTACCAGTTACTTGTACATTGGTTGTTGAGTTTGAGGCAATTTTACTTGGCCATTTGACGATATGAGGAACGCGAATACCGCCGTCATATAACCAGCCTTTACCATGTTTATAAGGCAGGTTTGATGTCGCCAATTCACGCTTTTTTGGACCCCTTGATGAAAGGCCACCGTGATCAGAGGTAAAAATAACAATGGTGTTATCTGCCAAGCCTAGCTGCTTTAATTTTGCATTAACTTTACCTACGCTATCGTCAACAGATTTCACCATAGCAGCGTATGTAGGGTGGTTCTGCAATGTTTTTTGTTCAGAAATTCCCGTGCCATCTGCTTTAATATCGTATTGAACGCCTTTCTGCGCAGGCTCTCGGCCCATTTTTTTTAGTTTCTTTACAAAGTATTGAGTATCTTCACCTAAAGATTCAATTGGTGTATGTACGGCATAATGTGAAAGCACTAACATAAATGGGTGCTTCTGATTACGCTCTATGAAAGACAACGCTTCATGACTCATTCTTGTTGTTAAGAATTCGCCTTTTTCACCTTTAACGTCACCGAAAGTTTCACCTCCTTTTTTAGACTTAGCGCCCCAAGGATAAAAATAACTATCAGGTGCGCCTGCAGAGCCAGCCAAGATGCTTTCATCAAAGCCTTGTTGCTTAGGCCAACCTTGGCCTTTATGACCCAGATGCCATTTACCGATAAAACCTGTCGTATAACCTGCTTTTTGAAGATGTTCTGCGAAGGTCACTTTAGCTATCGGTAAAGCGTTCTTGTCATTAGTTTTTCGTGTGAGGCTACTTCCGGTTCGTGTCGGAGATTCGCCACTCATGAAGCCAATTCGAGACGGCACACATCGAGGATGTGCAACGTAAGTGTTGTTGAAAGTCATTCCTTCATTAGCTAATTGGTTGAGGTTTGGTGTTTCGTGGAAATCACTTCCGTATAACGCTAAATCTTGGCGACCAAGATCATCAGCGATGATAAATACAATATTAGGTTTTTGAGTTTTAAGTTCTTGCTTTTCATTGGCCGAGGTAGTGTTAACACAACCTAGTACGCTTAAGGCAATCAGAGGTATAAATTTGAATTTCATCACAGTACCATTGTCTTTTAAGTTCACAATAAAATAGCAATAGGTGATAACGTTGTCAACGAGGTCTTGGATACAACTGAACGGCTTTACAATAAATTTACTTTGTGTGCACCAATTTATTGCTCAAACATGATGTTACATTTTAGGGCTAGTGGAATTTCTTAATACTAACTTGCATTGAAACTTGCTTTCAATATCGTCAAAATCTTGCTTTTTAATATGACGAATAAGTTTTTGCACAGCGTGTTTCGCAAGGTCATAAATAGGCTGTTTAACTGTGGTTAAAGATGGCCATATTTGCTTAGATACTGGTGCGTCATCATAACCAACTACGGAAAGATTTGCTGGAATTTTGACATGCATTTGTGCAGCTACCTTCAAAACAGCGGCAGCCATATAATCGTTGCTGGCAAATATTGCTGTAGGCTTATGCTCTTGAGTAAGCAACTGTCTTGCGCAGGTTTCTCCAGATTCAAAGGTAAATAGGCCTTCTTTTACTAAAGAGTCATCTACCTCAAGATTCATTTCTTTCATTGCTCGTGAAAATCCTTCATAGCGCTTGTGGGTTGCACCATAATCAGGGTGTCCTTTTATGATAGCAATGTCCGTATGGCCCAATGAAATCAAGTGTTTTGTCATTTCATAGGCGGCTAAATGATCATCAGACAAAACGTAAGGAGATGAGTGCTTATGATGAAAAGGTGAAATACGTACAAAAGGAATATTATTTTTTTCGAGTAACGCGATAATTTCTTCGTTATCACACAAAGGATGAGTCAATAAAAAGCCATCTTGACTTGAATGGGCAATTATTGATTCAATATTTCTTACCAGATTCTTATTAGTGTGATCACAAGGCAATATCTGAAGGTTAAAACCTTCCGCATTAGCTTGCTCAATTGCACCATTTTGTAATTCTAAAACATAACTTGGATTTGGATTTGAATAAAGTAACGTAATAATAAAGGAGTTCTGTCCGCGTAATCCTCTAGCTAATGGGTTTCGTTTAAAATTTAATTCAGCAACTGCGCTGTTGACTTTATCCTGCATAGCAGGTCTAACATTCGGTTCATTATTAATAACGCGAGAAACAGTTTTAACTGAAACACCAGCTAAACTAGCAACGTCTTTTATAGTAGCTTTCAATTCACAATCCAATGTAAAGTTTTTGTTAATGCGACAATGTTAGCAAAGCTAACATCAAAAGTTAATGTAATTATGTCAGTCGCTGTCATTTTGGTTTTTATACGACAAATGCGAAGTAAATTTTATCAATAAAAAAGGCCTATGAAATTTAACCTAGGCCTTTGTGTAAGAATGTGTTCTTTTATGAACCTATTTTTTTACTTTTTTTGGTATCTTCTTTTTATCATGCTTCATGAAAGAGCGCAGACCTTCGTCGTCCTCACTCTTTTCCCAGTGAGCTGGAAATTCAGCAGCTTTTGAACGAGTACCTTCACGGTACACTGCACCAGAGCTAAACTTCTCAGTAAATGGTACTGTATGTTCACCTTTGTTATTCGCTAATCGTTCAAACAGTTGTGCACGCATTTCAACAATAATAGGTAGATACTTTTCATCATTGATTAAGTTATTCATTTCACGTGGATCATTTTTAATATCATAAAGTTCTTCAGTATCCCAAATACCGTGATATTGAATTAGCTTATAGTTATCTGAACGCAATGCAAAAGTGGTTGGCGTTGACGGGTAATTAAACTCCCAGTAATACTCGTATAAAAAGTTGTCGCGCCACTTGCCATCAAAAGTACCTTTGGCGATTTTTAAGAAGCTTTCGCCGTCGAAATGATCAGGTTTTTCTATGCCAGCCATCTCTAATAATGTCGGAGCAATATCAATATTTGCAACGATCTCTTCAACTACTTTACCTTCTTCTAAGTAACCAGGAGCGTATGCTAATAATGGAACACGCATTGATTCTTCGTATGCATTTCGTTTATCAATTAAACCGTGCTCACCAAACATAAAGCCGTTGTCACCCATTAATATTACCGTAGTATTTTCGGTTAAATCGTTTTCTTCTAACCAAGTTAAAATACGACCTAAACTATCATCAACAGCAGACAACGCGCGGTGATATTGTTTTTTATACGATTGCACATCTAAAGAGCTATGATAAGGGAAGTCAACACCATGCCAACTATTACGTTGGTTTTGAACCCACATAGGTTTACCTGCTCTATTTTCTGCTGTATCAGCCTGGCTTGCAGGTACTGGTAATACGGCATCAGCATATTGGTTTTCATGTCGTTTCGCTGGAGCGAAATTTGAATGTACGGCTTTGTGAGATAAATAAACCATGAACGGCTTATCTTGGTCAACTTGGTCTAACCAATCTATTGTGTAATCAGTTAGCTCATCAGTGATGTATTTTGTTTGAGGTACACGTTTACCATTAATATTGAATGTGTATGGTTTTCCATTTGGCATCTTTTTAGGGTAATAAATACCTTGACCAGGAAAGCTTAACCAGTAATCAAAACCAGGTTGTGGAGAATCACTTGCGCCGTGACCGGCATCTTCACCCATGTGCCATTTACCAACAAACGCGGTTTGATAGCCTACTTCTTGCAAGTATTCTGGGAAAAAGATTGTACCAGCTCTTGGTGGCTTGTTATTATCCACAACACCATGGTTATGCATGTATTGACCGGTTAAAATTGATGCGCGACTTGGCGAACATAGTGCAGTGGTGACAAACGCGTTCTTAAAATGAATACCTTCGTTTGCTAATTTATCCATGTTCGGTGTATCTAAAATTGGATTTAAAACACCCAATTCGTCATAACGTTGGTCATCAGTTAAAACATAAATGATGTTTCTTTTTGTTGGCTCTGATTTTTCAGCTGCTTGAGCTGATGTCATAGTTCCTAAAATCGCTAATAGCGGCGCAATAGCGACTGTTAGACCCTTAATGCTTGTGGTAATTAATTTCATAAACGTAAACTTCAATGTCATACTCCGAAACGGAAATCGTCATCTAAGTGCTATACCTGATAACAGTAGTTAAATTCTGGAAACTATTAAAGCCGCTCTTGACACCGTTGTCAAGAGTCTATTTAATAGTGAGACTAAAAAATAGAGCAAATAAATTATGAAGACAAAAATAACTCTTTCTTTACTTACAGCCTTTGCATTAACGTCTATTGCAATAACTCCATTACATGCTAAATCTAAACTGCCTTACCAAGATGCAAGTTTGTCTGCCGAACAGCGTGTAAATGATTTAATTTCGCGAATGACTGTAGCTGAAAAAGCCGGCCAAATGAGCCAGTTTGTTGGTTTAAAACATATTGCAGAAGCAGAGAAACAATTAACTGCAGAACAACTAAATAACTCAGATGCTCATGGCTTTTACCCAGGTTTAAACAATGATGACTTAAAACAAATGATTGTTGACGGGGAAATAGGGTCATTTTTACATGTCGTTGACGCTGAAGAAGCAAATGCGTTGCAAAAATTGGCAATGCAATCGCGCTTGGGTATCCCGTTAATTGTTGGTATCGATGCTATTCATGGCAATGCATTAGTCAATGGTGCTACGGTATATCCATCGCCAATAAGCGCAGCGAGTTCATTTAATACTGATTTGGTCAGAAAAGCTTCGGTTGAAACGGCTAAAGAGATGCGCGCTAATGGTGCACATTGGACGTTTACACCTAATATCGATATCGTCCGAGATCCGCGTTGGGGTCGCGTAGGTGAAACGTTTGGTGAAGATACTTATTTGGTAACCGAAATGGGAGTTGCAACGATTGAAGGCTTTCAGCAGGGAGACTTTACCGGAACTGAAAAAGTAATTGCTAATGCAAAACATTTTGTTGGTGGTGGCGATTCAATAAATGGCCTTAACATTGCTCCACTAGATGTTTCAGAACGTACGTTAAGACAAGACTATTTTCCTCCTTTTAAAGCGGCTGTTGATGCCGGTGTTTTTACCTTTATGGCAGCGCACAATGAAGTAAACGGTCAACCGTCTCATGGCAGTAAATTTTTACTCAATGATGTACTTCGTGAAGAATGGAAATTTCCTGGTTTTGTTGTTAGCGATTGGTTGGATGTCGATCGCTTACATACACTTCACCGAGTGGCAGAAAATCATAATGATGCAGTAAAACTAAGTGTTGATGCGGGTATGGATATGAATATGCATGGACCGCAATTTTCAAAAGCGATTTTGCAATTAGTAAAAGAAGGTCGTTTAACTGAACAGCGTTTAGATGCATCAGTAAAGCCTATATTAATGGCTAAGTTTCGCCTCGGATTATTCGACCAACCGCTTGTAGATGAAACTCTTGCTGAAAAATTAAACTTCCACCCAGAGCACCAAAAAACGGCATTAACAATGGCTCGTCAATCGATTGTGCTATTAAAAAATGAAGAGAAAATTTTACCACTAAATCATAAACAAAAAATCTTTATTACTGGCCCGAATGCCAATGCTCACACAACCTTAGGTGATTGGTCATTGCCACAGCCAGAAGACAACGTCATTACCGTTGTTGAAGGTTTACAAAAACTAAACTCGTCAGGTTCAGTTAAGTATTTGGATATAGGTAATCAAGTTAAACAGATTAGTGATGAAGATATTGCTAAAGCCACTGAACAGGCCAAAGATGCTGATATTAGTGTTGTAGTTGTCGGTGAAAATCCTTTGAGATTCGACAATGCTGGTAAAACATCTGGTGAAAACGTTGCACGTGCGGAGCTCGACTTATACGGCAAGCAACTGGATTTAATTAAAGCGATTCATAGCGTAGGTAAACCAGTTGTTGTTGTTTTAATCAATGGTCGTCCTATTTCAGAGCCATGGTTATCAGAGAATGTTGAAGCAATTGTAGAAGCATGGGAACCAGGCAGTTTTGGTGGCCAGGCAGTAGCAGAAGTGTTGTACGGTGAAGTGAACCCAAGCGCTAAAATGCCAATTTCTGTGCCATACAGTGAAGGGCATATCCAGTCAGTGTATAATCATAAACCTTCAACATACTTCAAGCGCTATGTCGATTTACCAACAAAAAATCTATACGAATTTGGTTTTGGTTTAAGTTATTCAAGCTTTGAATATTCAGATTTATCGATTGATAAGTCGACCATTTCTGGTCAAGAACAAGCAGTGGTTAGCATTAATGTGACTAATAACAGTGACGTTGCAGGTGACGAGATTGTACAGCTGTATATCAATGATGAATTTAGTGAAGTTACCAGAGCAGTTAAAGAGCTTCGCGGATTTGAAAGAGTATCTCTTAAACCAAGCGAAACTAAACAAGTGAGCTTCGTGGTCAATCAAGAAATGCTCGCCTATTACAATTTGGATATGCAGTGGGTGACTGAAGCTGGTGGCTTCAATATTTTAGTTGGCTCTTCTTCACGAGATGCCGATCTGCAATCTATCCGTTTACAAGTTAAATAAGAAAGGACAATTATGTACTTTAAAAAATCACTAAAAAGCATCTTGTTGACATCATTATGCTGTCTACCTTTATTGGCATCCGCTGCCGACAAAAAACAGCAACCTAATGTGTTGTTTATCGCTGTAGACGACTTAAGACCATTAATTGGTGCTTATGGAAACGAACAGATTAAAACACCTAATATAGATGCATTAGCGAATCAAGGCACGTTATTTACTAATGCATACTCTCAGTATCCAGTATGTGGGCCTTCGAGAATGAGCTTACTGACTGGGTTGCGTCCTGAAACAAATGGCATTATGAATTTAAAAGACAAGATTCGTAACGTCAACCCAGATGTTGTTACTCTACCGCAATTATACCGACAAAATGGTTTCGAAACCGCTGCAGTAGGAAAGATATTCGATCCTAGAAACGTTTCAGGTCGTAAAAACGATGATCCGCAATCATGGTCAATTCCTTATAAGGCGCCAACTTCATTTATGAAAGGGAAGCAAAAATTAGCGGTTGAATCGTTGGAAGGCCCTATTGAAAAATTTGTTGATGGTAATATTAATAAACACAGTATTAAGCTCCTTAAAAAAATGGCCGCAAGTGACAAACCATTCTTTTTAGGGGTTGGTTATAAGCGTCCTCATCTGCCGTTTACTGCGCCGAAACAATTTTTTGATATGTATGACCCCGCTTCTTTTACTTTAGAAAGTTTTCAGACTGCGCCGGCAAATAGCAATGCCAAATACATCTTGAATAATAATGGTGAAATGCGCAGCTATAAGCCAACACCTAAACCGGGAGAAAAAATAAAACCTTACCCGAAAGGACCATTTTCAGAAGCTCATCAAAGAGAGTTAATTCATGGTTATTATGCTGCTGTAACATTTGTAGACTATTTAGTTGGTAATCTAATTTCTGAACTTGAAGCGACTGGTGAAGCTGATAATACCATTATTGTTTTATGGGGTGATCACGGCTTTCATTTAGGCGATCACGGTATGTGGGGAAAACATACCACCATGGAACAAGCGAATCATGTGCCACTAATTATCAAGGTGCCAGGGCAAAAAGCAACAATTTATAAGAAGCCAGTTGGTTTAATGGATATATATCCAACATTGGCAGAGCTGAATAAATTACCAGCGCCATATGAGCTACAAGGTGATTCGTTAGTACCTGCAATGACAGGGCAAAAAGAAAGCAAGCAACCTGTAGCTATTAGCCAATATAAGCGAGTGGGAGCATATGGTTATTCTATGCGAACTGAAAAGTACCGTTATACCGAATGGCTAAGCAAAACTAAAAAAGTCGTTTACCGAGACTTATACGATATGGAAAAAGATCCAGGTGAAACGATTAACGTAATCAATGACGAAAAATACAAAGACGTTGTTGATAATTTAGCTGCATTATTAAGAGCCAACGGTAAAGGCTTACAACGTTTGAAATAAATATCTTACAGTTTTAAAGCCTCTTAATTAATCAATACAGAGGCTTTCTATTAAATTATTAATGGTATATATCATATTTGACAACGATATCAATTGATGTATGCTAACCCAATCATCGATAATAATTAAAAATTTAGAGTGAAAAAAAATGGCTACAATTACTAGCACAAATACCCCTGTTTCAACTACGCAAAATGATGGAAATCTAAATCATAATGTGAGTTTGGTGATCCTAACTTCATTATTCTTTATGTGGGGTTTTGTAACCTGCTTAAACGACATTTTAATCCCTCATTTAAAGAACGTATTTTCATTAAGTTATACCCAAGCAATGCTGATCCAGTTTTGTTTCTTCACTGCTTATGCTGTTATGTCATTACCGTCGGCAAAGTTAATTGAAAAAATAGGTTATAAGCATGGTATTGTCGCTGGTTTAATCGTTGCAGGTCTTGGTTGTTTAATGTTTTACCCTGCGGCAAGTATGCAGTCTTATCCTGTATTCTTAGCTGCACTATTTGTTTTGGCATCTGGTATTACTTGTTTACAAGTGTCAGCAAACCCTTATGTTACAGCGCTTGGTAAAAAGGAAACTGCTTCAAGTCGATTAATCCTAACTCAGTTTTTTAACGCTTTTGGTACGACTGTCGCGCCTTATTTTGGTGGTTTATTGATTTTATCGGGCGTAGCCATTGGTGTTGAAGAATTGGCAATGATGAGTGAAGCTGAGCAAGCCGCGCATCGACTTGCTGAAGCCGAGGCAGTACAAATTCCATACGTAGGTTTGGCAATCTCATGGTTTGTTTTGGCGGCGATTTTTGTTTGCTTAAAACTACCGACTATCGACACTATTGAAGGTAACGATGTTGTCGACAGCAATGTGAAGTCAGCTTGGAAATTTCCTCATTTAACATTAGGGGCAATCGGTATATTCCTTTATGTGGGAGCCGAAGTATCTATTGGTAGTTTTTTGATTAATTTTTTTGGTGAAGAAAACATTTTGGCAATGCCAGAAGCGGAAGCCGCACATTACATTATGTTTTATTGGGGCGGAGCTATGGTTGGCCGCTTTATTGGTATCTTTTTAACGCGTGTTGTTGCGGCCAACAAATTGTTAGGTTTTAATGGCATAGCGTCAGTTGCGTTAATACTTACCGCAATGTTTACTGATGGTTATACCGCTGCAGCGGCAATTTTAGCTGTAGGACTATGCAATTCAATTATGTTCCCTACCATATTTTCATTAGGCGTAGCCGATTTAGGCAAAGCGACGAGCCAAGGCTCTGGAATTTTATGTATGGCGATTGTTGGTGGTGCTTTAATTCCATTGCTTCAAGGTGTGTTAGCAGATACGATTGGTATTCAATTAGGCTTTATTTTACCTGCCGCGTGTTATGTATTTATCGCCTACTATGGTTACAAAGGCGCTTTGATCAGAAAGGCCTAATCAAAGTTTATAATTCAAAACTATTATTAAAAAAATCATAAAAATGGGGAAGCAAGATGAAAAAAATATACAAAACAATGACGGTAGCTGCTTTATTATTAGGTTCAATTGGTAGTGCTAATGCAATTTCTGAGAAATACTTTGCACAACTCGATGCAGATAAAAATGGCACCATAAATATTACTGAATTTGAAGTTAACTTACAGAAGTACTTTGAGAAAAAAAATATTACTGATCCTGAAGTGCAAGCGAAAAAACTTAAAAATGGATTTAAAAAGAAAGATCTAAATGGTGACGGTGAAATTAGTATCGAAGAGTGGAATACCAAGCCACAGAAATAATGTAAACAGTTAATTTAGTAAAAACCCTAGATAAAACACTTTATCTAGGGTTTTTTTATCTTAAAAAGATAATTTTGTTAAATTTTTTGATACTTAAGTTTAAGTGTAGTTATCTACATGTCGATCACCTAATAATGTTGCAAGTAATTGAATTTAATAGCTATTTTGGTGTTTTATTTGTGGTTTGGTGTTTTATATTTGATGGGCGTGGGGGTGAATAGGTTAAATTGATACGTATTTGTAAAGTTATGTAAATTTTCGCTTTGACATCGTTATCAGTTGAGGTATCCTAGTTCATTATAAAACTAATAATAAAAGCGCCTTAGTTGTAGATTTAGTCGCAACTATTGAAAACGATAACTCAGGGGAAGGAAATGCTAGACAAGTCTAAAAAGTCACTGTTGGCTCTTAGTATCTTAGCTATTTTACATGGCACTGCATGGGCTCAAGAAGAAAGCACAGCAAAGGTTGAAGTGGAAACTGAAACCGTTACTAACGAACAAGAAGCTGAAAAAGAGAATGACGATACCGAAGAACAAGTCGAAGGTATTGAAGTCATAGAAGTACAAGGTACGCGTGGTAGTTTAAAGCGTTCGATGAACGCCAAACGTTATGCTGATCAAGTTATGGACGGTGTTTCTGCCGAAGATATTGGTAAACTTCCAGACGATAATATCGCAGAAGCAATTTCTCGTGTTGTTGGTGTGTCCATGAGCCGAGCAGCTGGTGAAGGTGAATATGTCAGTATCCGTGGCATGGATCCAGGTCTTAGTAAGGTTACAGTCAACGGTCAATCTATGGCTAGCGGTAACGCAGGCTCGATGAACGTTGCGACTGATGGCAGCTCCCGTGCAACCAACTTAAATAACATTGCCAGCGAAATGGTTGGTGGTATCGAAGTATTTAAGAGTCCAACAGCAAACATGGTTGAAGGTTCAATCGGTGGAACGGTTAATTTAAAAACACGTAAGCCGATTGCTGTAGGTGATAAAGGTACAGTCTCAATCAAGTCTGATTTTAACGAATTATCTGGTGAAGCCGGTCCCGGCGCAAACCTATTTATCAACCGCGTAAATGATGATGAAACGTTCGCACTAAGCACTACCGTAAGTTATTTTGAACGTACAATTTTACAGAATAGAATGACGTCGCGTGGTTGGTCACTACAAAACCCTGATAACCGTTTTACACAAGGGATCCCTTACGTTGATGCTGAAGGGTATATTCCCGCCGATGAAAATGGCGAAGGTGGCGGTGTCTACCGTATGGAAAATATCGGCTCGCAAACCATTGAAGATGAACGTGAACGTTTAAACGTTGCGTTAAGCGCACAATGGATACCAATGGACGACCTAGATATAAACCTAGGCATATTATATGCAAAGCAAACTCGTAATCGATTATCTACCGATAGCCTTGCTGAATTCAGGGATGCTGATAAGTTAGCTGTTCAAGAGGATAGCATCGTAATCGATGGTCTTAATGTAATTTCGCAAGTGTCTGATATTACAGCCGGTTCAAAATTTAATTTTAACCAAGTGTCATACGATCGTGAGTATGAAGATGAAACCACTGGGGTGAACCTTGGTGCTGAATATTTGATTAATGACAACTGGACAATATCAACGGCCTTAGGTTCGAGCAAAGCGACGTTAACCCAAGACCAAACTCAGGCTACTTTTAGCACGCAGGTAAATGGCTTAGGTTACACCATCGAGAATGGTTCATATATGCCAGAAGTGATCTACCCTGAGACAACTGCAGAACTAAATGCGATGGAACCGCAAAACTTATTACTTGAGCAATATAAATTAAAATATTTTGATACAGAAAATACTAGCGAATATTTCCAAGTTGACTTGGACTGGGAACTAGATAATGACTATTTTCGTTCTTTTGAATTTGGTGCACGCTATGAAAGCGGCGAAAAAGAGTACTTTTCGACGGCTAACAATTCATCGGGTGCTGAAAACTTAGAGTATTTAGAGCAAATTAAAGAAGCCAATGGTGGTGAATACGCCAATCTAGCTGATTTTGGTAATTACATTCATGTGTCTGATATGTTGCATAATGCGCCATTTGATTCTTGGTATAGCCCAGATACAAAAGCGTTGGATAAGAATTTTGCAACTTTACGCGAGCAAGTTGAAATTCCATACGAACGATATGAAGTTATTGAAGATACAGCTGCGATATATGGGCAGTTGAACATCAGCAGTGAAGTATTAGGTATTCCTGTTCGTGGTAATGCTGGTGTACGTTATGTAACAACGGATATCGAATCGAGCGCAAATAAGAGAGTTGAGAACAACCCAGATTGGGTTTGGACAACGATTAAGCATGACTACGATGATGTATTACCAAGTGTAAACCTTGCGTTTGTGCCACATGATGATGTGGTAGTGCGTGCCGCTGGTGCTGCGGTTATGTCGCGTCCTAGTCACGGTCAATTATCATCTAGCTATCGTCCCGCAACCGATAATGGCAACCAGGTTTTTAAATTGGGTAACCCTAAATTATCACCGTTTCGCGCTAATCAGTTTGATTTGAGCCTAGAATGGTATTTCAATAGTGAAGGTTTATTATCTGCCGGCGTGTTTTACAAAGACATTTCCGATTTCGTTGTTGTTGTTACAGAAAATAGAGTGTTACCAGACGTAGCTGATGGTTGGCCCGTTGATGTACAGCAACCTATAAATGCTGATGACGCTTCGGTTGAAGGTGTCGAGCTTAGTTATCAACAAGCATTCACTAACTTACCCGGTTTTTGGAGCGGTTTTGGTACAGCAATAAACTACACCTATAACGATAGTGAAACTAAATTAGTAAACGAAGTGACCGGCGAGTTTATGACGTTGCCTGGTCTTTCACAAGATACAGCTAATGCGACAATTTATTGGGAAAAGTATGGTTTTAGTGCACGACTAGCCTACAACTATCGTAGTGAATATTTCAGACAGTTTTCTTGGTCGGGTGAAGCAATTTATGTTGATGATTTTGATCAACTAGATTTCACTGCAAGCTATCGTATTTCCAAGCCGCTTTCGGTTAGTTTTAACGCAAGAAACCTCACTGGCGAAAAAACTTATGAATACGTAGGTGATGATTCAAGAGCTTATTCTGTTACCGATAATGGTAGTAGCTATAACGTGACAGTTAAATATAACTTTTAATAAATGAGTTTGCCGTCAATGTTAGTGACTATAGATTGGCACTGACGGCGGTAAACTTAAAACGTGACACATAAAAGCAAAGGTTTATTGCTTTTGTGTAAAACGAAAAATGATTGAAACAAGTAGAGATAAAAACTAAAACATTCTACTTACAAGGAAACAGCCATGAAATTACAAAAAATTACCATGTTGTCGTTAGCGATATTAACACTTGCTGCCTGTGACGATGGGGTGGATAGCTCTGGCAATACAGAAACATTCGACAAGTTTTTGGCATCGATTGAATATCAAGATGCCAATTTGAAAGCCTGTGTGGAAAGTTCGATAGAAGAACAAGATGTCAAAACTTCAGCAGAGTTAACTAGCTTAGTATGTACTGACGCAATTGAAAGCGTTACTGGTTTAGCCAACTTCAAAGAGTTGGTTTCGATAGATTTAACTGAATCAGGACTTAGTTGTGCATTGCTAGATACCTTTGACCAACAGCTTGCTGCAGATGCTGCAGCGTTGGGTGATGATACTCCGGCGGTTACAGTACAACCTGAATCTTGTTTCTATAACGGATTAATTTTTACCGATTCGGAGTTCAGAGGATGTGTTGTAGAACAGTTTGCAACCAATGGTTGGTCGTCGGTGGAAGAAGTAACCACATTAACCTGTAATAACCAACTAATTGTCAATATGGATGGCGTAGAGATATTCACCAATTTAACTGATCTTGATATCACCAATACTTCAATCAATTGCGCTGACACAGCAGCTTATGTCGCTGCTAATGAAGGTGTTACTGTGGCAAGTCCATCGGTATGTATTATTGCCAATATCGATATGAGTGAAGACGTTGCAGCTTGTATTGAAGGGCAGACGCCGCCATCGGGTCTTGTGGTTGATTTTAAACAGTTAACCTGTAGCTCTCCTGAGTTTACTGATGTTAAAGGTTTGGAAAAACTGACCTCTCTTACAGATCTAGTGTTATCGGACACTAATGTTGATTGCTATGATAACCGTGACTTTGAAGAACAATTGTTAGATACCATTAATTATTCGGGTCCAAGTTCATGTATTATTACCGAAACTTCGACTTTCGATCAGATTTTACGTGAGTCAGGCGATCCTTCTGATCCAATATTTACTGATCCATTATTGCAGGAATGTTTCGATGATAGAGTGGCGGAAGGTGCTTGGACTATGGTTGGCCAGGTTACTTCATTAAACTGTGGTTCAGCAGACTATAAATATATTGAGTCACTTCAAGGTGTCGAAAACTTTGCTTGGTTAACAACGCTTTATACTAATAAGCCGTCATTACCATCTGCTGAAGGATTCGAATACATCGCAGATTTGGAATTATTAATCGATATCAATATTCAATATTCAGATACGTTAAAGGCTGCTGGTGATGAAACGTTACAGTATTTAATTAATAATGTGAGTCAGTTACAAAAACTCAATATCAATGGCTACAAAGGCTTAGACTACGCGACTATCAAGAACTTTGATAATCCTGAAGTTGAAGGTGATGGATTAGTATTTTTAAAACTTATGGGTAGTGCCTTAGATGATGCTGCTTTAGTTGAAATCGCAACGGCGTCTACGTTAGAAGAGTTATACATTGGTAATAACCCGAATATCACTTCAATCCTAGCGTTTAAAGATATGCCAAATCTAACGGTACTTGATATTAACCATAAGAATACGGCCAACATTAAATGTTCAGATATTGATACGTTAACGTCAAACGGCATTACCGTGATCACCGGTGTGTTTACGTGTGTTCCTTAAACGCGACACCACTACAGCAAACATTAGTGACTAAATTGCCTTAAGTCATTAAAGGTGCCAAGTAAAAATCCAAGAGCATGCTCTTGGATTTTTTGTTTTTAAACGAATATAAATTAGCTTTATTTAGCTTTATTTAGCTTTATTTAGCTTTATTTAGCTTTATTTAGTTTTGTTTAGCTTATTCAACGTTTATCTACTCATCGATACAACATTCACTTTGAAGAAATGCTATTACCGAAAGTAGTTTTTCATATTCCACTACACAATAAAGAATCCTGCCTTCACGACGTTGGCTAATAAGTCCTGCCGACGCTAAACCGGAAATATGGTGTGACAAAGTCGATCCTGGAATAGCTAATTCTTCTTGTACAACACCAACGGCTAGTCCTTGTTTACCTGATTTTACTAGGCGTTTAAAAATTGCTAAACGAGTAGGGTGGCCTAATTCTTTTAGGGCTTTAGCGATAATATCGATATCCATAATGTATTCTCCATTTAGTTTATATTTCGATATTACTAGAAATATATTGACAGTACCACTATTATCTATATAATTCGACAAATCTAGAAATATAGAGATATTAATTGTGACTATTACCAATGAAATGATTTTCAACGCATTAGATATGTTTGTCTTTTTGGCGGTTGAATTAACCTTACTGTTTTTACTTATTAGCTATTTAGTCGGAGTGCTACAAGAGTATATACCGCCAAGTAAAATACAAAGCATATTGAGTTCTAAGAATGGTAAAGGATATATCATAGCGGGCTTCTTAGGCGCTATCACACCATTTTGCTCATGTTCCACCATTCCTTTTTTAAAGGGCTTACTAAGGGCTAAAGCTGGCTTTGGTACTATGATGGTATTTTTATTTGCAAGCCCATTGCTTAATCCAATCATTATTGGCTTGTTTGCTGTGACATTTGGCCTAAAAGTAACCGCTTTTTATTTCGTTATTGCAATGGGAGTATCCGTAATCGCCGGTTTTTTGTTAGAGAAATTAGACTTTGAAAAATACATTAAGGCTGAAGCATACATTGAACCTAAAAGCAGTGGCTGTGCTGCAACCTGCGGTAAAACTGGCAAAACAATAAGTAAGTGGAGACGAATATGGCATACAACGTGGGCTGACTTTAAGAAAGTTTTGCCTTACTTAATTGGAGGTATCGCTGTTGGTTCATTGATATATGGTTTTATGCCTACTGAATTTGTCGCAAGTATTGCCAGCGATGATAACCCTTTTGCAATTCCTGTCGCTGCGGTAATTGGTATTCCACTATATATCAGAGCTGAAGCGGTGATTCCATTAAGCGCAGCATTAGCTGCAAAGGGAATGGGATTAGGCGCAGTAATGGCGCTAATTATAGGTAGTGCCGGCGCTAGTCTAACTGAAGTGGTTTTATTGAAATCTATTTTTAAAAACCAAATGATAATTGCTTTCCTAACGGTGATCTTATCGATGGCTATTGCAGCAGGCTTTTTATATCAATTTATCTTTTAAACTTAAAACACGTCACTGTTCGGTGACGTGTTTTTGTCGTCTATTAAGAGGTAATTCTCATTCTACTTGTTCAAATGGTGTATCAAAAACTCGATGTCATCTGCAAAACCCGCTTTGTTTTTAGGATACTTAAGATGAGTCTCCACACCTTTTGCTTTGAGCTCTTTTTCAAGAGCTAATCCAAAATTCACATGATGGGTAACCCAGCCCTTTAATTTCCTTTTATTTTTATTAGGTATAGGCTCGCCTGGACTGCTGGAAAACGATAAAAATGTTGGCGGATCGTCAGCGCTAATATGATTAATAATAGAAAGTTCCTTAATTAATTTAGACTGTTCAGGATTGTGTTTTGGTTCGCCATCGGATTGCCAAAATTGCTTATGAAATGATTTAAGATATCCTGGTATATTTTCATGCCACCAACTTAGATCAATGGTGGATTGAACGGCTCTTGGCGCTACCGCGATTAAGCGTGTTGATTCACGGGATATAGGATCATCGCTTTTTACATCGGCAAAATCGTCATGCCAAGCTAAGTAAGCGACGAGTTGACCTCCGGCTGAGCCGCCGTATGCGGCTATTTTATTCTTATTAATACCCCATTCTTTAGCTTTACTACGAATAAACTGTAAAGCACGAATTACATCTTCATGTTGAGCAGGGAAGTTAGCATGTTTCAAGAAGCGATATTCAATTGAGATATGATGGATTCCAGCATCTAAAAAGCGTTTAACTTTACGAGGGTTTACTTTGTCATGAGAGCCCCCAGTAAAACCTCCGCCATGAATATAAATCACTAACGGTGCCAATGAATCAACGTCAGCTTTGCGAAAATCTAAGATTTGATTTTTATGCTCACCATAGCTTACATTTTCAAGAGTAATGGATGAGTTGGAAGATTGTTTATTGTTCGCTAGAGCATTGCTACTTATCAAGTAAACAATGAACAATAATAGATGCCAAGATTGGGTAAGGTTATTAGCTTTCATGATATCGGTCTTCGCTGTTGAATTATACTTAGTATTACTTAATGAAATAATATTTAAACCATATAAAAAAAGGTGCTAATAAGCACCTTTTTATTTAATTTTAATTCGTACTACTTATAAAAACGTCGACGAATAAATGCTGGTACAAGTAACGCGATTAACCACCATGTAGCACCGCCATCATCACCTTCTGGGTAAATTTCACCATCATTGTCCGCAGCAATTGCATCTAAACTAATTGATGCGGTTGCCGAAACAACGTGAGTTGGACGATTCAAATCAGTTGCTGTTGCTGTCAACTCAATAACACTTCCAGCTTGATAATCCTTGCGATTGATACTGAATTCTCTGCCGTTAGCTTCAGATTCATCTAACAAGTATTCAACGCCATCAATAGTCATTGTCCAAAGGTAAGAGAATGAATCCGCTTCTGCGTCTTGAGCACCTAATACAAGAGTACCATCTTCATCAAGGTAACCAATTGAGAATGTTGTGTTATCAGCGTCAACTTCAGTGGTTACAATGTTTACTTCTGGTAAGCGGTTAGTCACTAACTGCCATGTCTTCATCGCTGAATCTTTACCGTCTGAAACAGTTAATACAACCGTTAATTCAGTACCTGGTGCATAATCAGCATTGCTAATAGAGATATCTGCTGAATTAGAACCTACAACTTCACCATTGATTTCCCATTGGTAAGTAATAGTATCTTCTTCGTCGAAATCAAATACATCAGCGGTTAAACTCAATGTATCTGCAAAGTTGTCTGCCACTGGCTCTGAATCAGCAATTTGTGGAATAAAATTAAGCTTCTCGCCAGGCATAGAAATAACAGTTTGTTTTGCAATTGATTCTGCTGTTGTTACTGCAGTAACAGTAATAGGAACTTGGAATCCAGGTGGGTAATCTGCTGCATTTAGCATAATGCTATTACCACTTTCTGAAAGTTCGGTTTCTTCAGCAGTAAATGTACCATCTTCAGCGATATCTGTAGTAAATACATTCCAACGATAAGTTAGATTGTCATCATCGCCATCGACTGCGTTTGCAGTAATTGTATAAGTACCGTTACTTTCCTTAACCTCTAACTCGCTTAAAAATAATGGTGTGAAGTCGTCATCAATTGCGTTGGCGATTAAATCATTATCATGATCGTCATCGTAAGCATCCCAAATCTCATCGTCATCAAGATCAGTGCCCGCATCGCCTAATGGCGTATCGTCTAAGCCATCTTTGATATCGTCGTTATCATCATCGCTATCAATAGCATCGATCATAACTTCAGTATCCGTCGCTGCGTCAGCATCACCACCTTCAGCAAAATTAACTTCTAATTCATCAATCCATAATGTTACAGGACCAGCTGCTTTAGTTTTAAATACTAAATTAGGTGCAATAGATTTAACCGCACCGGCTAATAATGATTGTGACTCAACATAAAGCCAACCATTGTTTTCTTCCATAGCGTAAACTTCAACAAGTTTAAGCTTATTCTCATCTGAGTTTTGATTTGCATAGTAGCCAGGGAATGCACCGCCAGAAATACTTTCATCATGGTATTTAACCGCAATTCTTAAAAATATACGGTCAAGAACATCTAATGCTTCGCGTTCTAGAGAGTCTTCAATTTTAATCCAGCCACCAATGCGGAATGCTTTAGCGTCTTTCTCTTCAGCTATTTCTAATAGAGGGCCTTCATAACGATTCTCAGCCGCATCAGAAACAATTTTGAATGCCGCGGTGGTTTCGCCATCTCGACCTATCGTTTGGTCAATAGTCGAATTTGCAGTATGAGACCACCCTGTGGTGTTAGCTTCAGCATCAAAGCCTACGGCTGATAATAAATTTGTAGTAGGTTGGCTAAACATATTTAGATCATCGTATTCATCAACATCGTTATCCCAACCATCGCTATCAGGGTCTGTAGGGATACTGCCTGCATCGTTTGGATTACTGCCGCCCATGATTTCTTCTTCGTTTTTGAAACCATCTTCATCATTATCGTAATCGACAGGTACAGCTGTTAAGCCACACGTTTGAGTACCTTCTAGTTCAGGTGAAGCAGGAGCATCGCCATCAAGCTCAACTAAACAAGCATCGGCTAAATCATCATTATCAGCATCTAAATGCGCTTCTTTTTCATCTGGGAAAGCATCAATAATATAATCAGATGCATCTAAACAGACTTGATCACAGCTATCGTTGATATCATTTAGGCTATCAGGGTAAGTATCGCCATCAGTATCTAAACTAACAGCTGGGTCTTCTGGGTAATCATCAGCACCATTTTCAATTGAACCAGAGCTTAATAGCGAATTGGTAACACCATCGCCATCAACATCGATTGGCGTTTTGTTGGGGTCTTTTGGATCGCTGCCTTCTTCAATTTCAACAGTGTTAAGATATTCATCTCCATCGTTATTAGCATTTTCTGGGGTAATACTAGCGTCAGTATGATCACTAAATACAGCTTTCTCTGCTTCATCAGAGAATCCATCACCATCTTCATCCGCCTCATCACTCACAGGTGTATAATTAGCAAAATCAACGTCAGAAAACATTATTACGTTGTCGATTAAAACTTCATTGCCATCTTCTGTTGCCATAAAGAATGCGATATCACCAGTAAAAGGAACATCAAAGTTGACATTGCCCGTCAAATCAAACTCCGCACTAAGTGTCTCCCAATCGCCGACAGCAGTTGGCGCTTCGATATTTAAATATGCAAATTTTGTTGGGTCTGTTTTCTTAGGGATTTTAATTCGTAGTCGGTCGGCTCTACTGCCCCCAGCTGCTAAAACTTTGATATCTGCCTTTAAATAAAGTTTAGTTACTCCAGTTACACTAACAAATTCAGGATCAGATTTGCGTGTACCTTTGGCAAGTTTTGAATTTAGCGAGTAATTACTACCATCACCTGTATCTGTACTTCGAGAATAGTTTACAAAGCCCCACATATAATCGATGTCACTATTACATAGAGAATCTGGGTCAGCGGTAAAATCAGTATTATCTGAATCGATATCTCTAACACAAGTTTCTACTGTGCCGTTGTGGAGCAAGTTTAAACCGCTTTCTGATTTATGACTCATGACCGTTGAACCGGTTAATTCAGGAAAGTTTGGATCTTCAGCTGCTAAGGCTGTCATTGGTAATGCAAAAGCAACAGTCATCGCCTTCGCTAAATTTGTTAGTTTAACAGTAGTTGGTTTTTTAGGTGTCATTAGGTTCCCCATAACTTGTCATTCTACTCTGCCCTTTCTATATTTTTATCGCAAAGTAATAAAATTTATCTGTATATTAATCTACCACATTTGACATCGTTATCAAGCTTTAACTTTACAAAACTTTACATATTTACAAGTGGTTAATAAAAAACCAACAAATACATAGCATTTGTTGGTTTTGATTAACTTATTTTTAGCATTTGGCTGGTTAATTTTACGAAGGAAAATTTACAGCTAAATGTTTAATATTTATTGATATTGAAAACTCGTGGTTAATTTAATATCTGTATGAGAAGCACCAATATGAACATCAAATTGACCCGCTTCAGCTAACCAATCGTTAGTATTAATATCCCAGAATGATAAGTCACGCTGTTTTAAGGTCATGCTAACGGTTTTAGTTTCACCAGGTTGTAAATGAACTTTACCAAAGCCTTTTAACTCTTTAGCCGGACGTTCAACACTTGCTTCTACATCGTTTAAGTAAAGCTGTACGATTTCGCTACCCGCAACTTTACCTGTATTGGTAACATTTACGTTTACAGTAAGCTCTTCGCCAGCTGAAATAGATGAAGAAGATAATTCAACATTGTCATAGCTGAATGTAGTGTAAGATAAACCGTGTCCGAATGGGAAGATTGGCTTAATGCTTTGCTGTTCAAACCAACGGTAACCAATAAATACACCTTCTTTGTAGAAAGACTCTTTTGAGTTGTAATCATTTAGCGCAATTGCAGCAGTGTCTTCTAACGCAACAGGTAAAGTGATTGGCATTTTACCGCTTGGGTTAATGTCACCAAATAGCGCGTCCGCGTATGCGTGACCACCTTCCATGCCGCCGTACCAGCCCCACATAATTGCTTTAGCGTTATCTACCCATGGCATTTCTACCGCAGATCCTGCATTTAAGAAAATTACTGTATCTGGATTAGCAGCAAGTAATGTTTCGATTACTTCATCTTGTCCGTTAGGTAATTTCATGTTCACACGGTCTTGAGATTCACGGTCATCTGCATGACTTAAGCCACCAAAGTAGATTACTGCATCAGCAGATTTCGCGGCTGCTACGTATTCTTCTTTAGTACTAAATAGACTGCTTGGAGCGTCCCAGCCTAAAATAAAGCTTTTGTTGCCGTCGTATTGCAGTTCAAACTTGTACTCTTTATCAGTGCTTAGCTCAAGAGGGTAGTTAAATTCTTTACCATCAGTACTTGAATGCTCTAGTACTTTTTTACCATTAACTTTTAATCTGAAATCACCAACAACGCTTAGTTTTAACGTATGAACACCAGACTCTAAAGGCTTGATAGTGGTCTTCATGGTAACATGTTCCATCACAGAATCAGCAGGTGCAGTATACCCTGAGTCAGGAACCCATGCCCAATGCTTCCAATTTTTACGTTCTTTTTCTTTCCAATCAGATTGTTGCCAAGCTGGTGTACCTGTACCTGGATTACTTCTAATAATGTAATCGCCGGCAATAGCTGGAATACCAGTTTCAGGGCGAGTACGTAAGAAAGTAATATTTACATTGTCGCCAAGCTTTTCTTGTAAACCTTCAATAGGGCTTACTTCGTAAAGTGATTTAACTTGTGATGAACCACCACCTTTACCGTGTTCTCTGTCGGTATTTGGCCCTAGTACTAAAATATTCTTCACTTCATCTTTGTTTAGAGGAAGAATTCCTTCGTTTTTCAGTAATACGATACCTTCTTCTGCAATTTTACGTGCTGCTTCTCTATGCTCAGGAATATTACGTTGTCCAGATAAACGGCTTTTATCCATCATACCAATACGTAATTGTATTCTAAGAATTCGACGGACTTTATCGTCTAAAACAGATACAGGGATTTTACCCTCTTTAAGCATCTTTAAGAATGGCTTAGCAAGTTTATAATCATCATAGCTTTCAGCGCGGGTACCCATTTCGATGTCTAAGCCGTTCATAGCTGCATCGTATGTATTAATGTTTACGTCCCAATCGGTAAGTAAAATACCGTCAAAGCCCCATTCACCTTTCAAAATATCGTTAACTAGGTATTTGCTTTGGTTTGCGTTTGTACCGCGGAAGCTATTGTATGCACCCATAATCGTGTATACGCCTGCTTCTTTAACACCTGCTTCAAATACAGGTAAGTATACTTCGCGCAACGTACGCTCATCAGGAATAGCATCTACTTTTTGACGGTTTAACTCTTGAGTGTTTAGGGCGTAATGTTTTAAATTAGCTGCCACATCGTTTGCTTGAATTGCTTTGATTTCAGGAATCACCATTACTGATGCTAAATATGGGTCTTCACCGAAGTATTCGAAGTTACGACCATAAGTTGGCAATCGTGCTAAGTTAACTCCAGGTCCTAAAATCACATCTTTGCGACGATGTCTCGCTTCGGCGCCTAGTACATTACCATGTAATGTTGACATTTCAGGGTTCCAACTTGCTGCAACTGTCGTTAAAGGCGGAAGGTAAGTCGACTGATCATCAGTCCAACCCGCTGATTTCCAACTATCACGTGATACTTCTTGACGTACCCCATGAGGGCCATCTGACATCCACATTTCATGGATGCCCAAGCGTTCTATAGAAGCAATAGCAAATTTACTGTTCGCATGAACTAGAGAAACTTTTTCTTCTAATGTTAATTGGGAAAGTAAGCTCTCTACCTTTTCTTCAACACCAGCAAGGCGAGTTTCTAATGGCGATTGAGCAGCTGCTTGTTGTTCAGTAGAGCCTGATTTTACTTCAATGCAGGCGGCTGTACTTGCACTGAGTAATGCCGCAGCGATTATTTTTAGTTTATGGTTCATTGGTATTCCTAAAACTGCTGAAATTAATAGTTGTTGGCGATGTTAATTTGTTTAAGTAACTTTGTACTTAATTCTGTAACAACGCTTGTGTATTCTTTTTGCTCAGAGACATTGACTAATTCTTCTTGATCATTTTCGTGATCAAATAGCATGCGAGCGATAACTTTATCTTTCTTATTACGCCACTCGGTATAGTGGTAGCGATTGGTTCTAATAGTGTCTGAATTTTTCCATCGAGTGAAAACTTCGCCTTTACCTTTGCTGCCTTTAACTGTTAATTGCGGTACTAAGCTAATACCGTCGACTTGTTCTACTGCTGGTAAATTGGCAAGTTCTGCTAACGTAGGATAGATATCCACTGACTCAACTACGCCTTCAACTTGATTATTCTTTAATAATTGTGGAGCATTGAAAATTAGCGGTATTTGATTAGCAACATTGTAAGCGGAATGTTTTGCCCACAAGCCATGTTCACCTAAACTCCAGCCATGATCACCCCACAAAACTATAATGGTATTTTCATCTAGCTTTAATTCTTTTAGCTTATTAACCATTACTCCCACTAATGCGTCTGAATAACTTGTTGCAGCAAAATAGCCATGAACTAATTCTTTTGCCAGTTCTTTAGGCATAGGGCCCTTTTTAGGCATACCATAATAGCTACGCAGTTCACCCCAAGTATGGTTCGACTCCTTCGGTGCATTTTTCGCTAATGCATCGCTGCTAGCAACCGGTAGTTGCTCGCGATTATACATATCCCAATATTTTTGTGGAGCATTAAACGGTAAATGTGGCTTTTTTAACCCTACAGCAAGGAAGAATGGTTGCTTATTTTCGTTAAACATTTCCAATTCTTGGGTGGCTCGCTTTGCAATTTGGCCATTAAAATAAGCAAAATCATCAACATTTGTATTTTCGAATGCCGGACCTTTTTTATTGTCATCAAATATTTTATTCGCGTTATCCGATAGATAATTCATGCGAATTTTTAGATTGGCCTTTTGGTTATTTTTTCCTTTCAGTTTTAGCGCTTCATCAGGGCGCCAATTGGTATTCCAGCCGTCTTTTTTGTCAAATTGGTTATTAAACACTTTCCCTAAACTGACCGTGGTGTAGCCGTTGTTTTTGAAATGTTGGGCAAGACTAATTGCATCCGGAGTATCAACATCTGCGGGACTAAAGGCGAGAAATCTATTTTTGCTGCCTCGAATGCCTGTCATCAAGCTTGCTCGTGATGCACCGCATACTGGGATATTGCTATAGGCTCTATTGAATGCGACGCCTGTACTGGCAAGGCTATCTATATTTGGCGTTTTAGGGCCCTGTTCAGCATAAGGTCCATAGGTCACTCTCATATCATCTATCATGATAAATAAAACGTTAGGCTGTGATTTATTTGCTAACGCACTGCTCATCGTTAGTATTATTGAACAAGTAGACAACGCTAATGCAGTTAAAAATTTCATAGGATTCTCTATATATATTTTTGCTAAGCTTACTATTTATGATAACGGTGTCAATTTAATTTGTCATAATCTTAAGTAAAGGTTTTGTAAAGCTTAGTTACGGTTAGCTTGATTTACGGTAGCTTGCGAATTATAGCTTGTAAAATATCGTTATAAATTAGCTGTTTGTGTCAATTATGCGATTTAATTATTTGAATTAACTGGTCGGCTAACATTTGTGCCCCTGCTACACCTAGATGCACGGGATCTTTTGGACTGTCTTGTCTTAAATTATCAATCGAGGTGATCGAGTCGCCTTTTATTACTTCAATATTGCGATCGCCCGCGTCTATTCTTGCGCTTACTACATTTATCACCGCTTGACGATATGCATCCAATGGCTGACTTACGTGTTTCGCTTTTTTTGATTTAGTAAACAGTGGCGTTATACAGTAAATTTTTGTTTCAGGGTGATTACTACGAATTATCTCTAACATATTCTCTAGGTTTTGCTGATATTGTTTAACATCGGCTTTTGGTGAATTCCAATCGTTATAACCAATGAGCAAGGTAATGAGCTCTATTTCATCAAATTCTGCCAGCATGTTAGCGGTAGGAATTGATGTTTTTCCGCCACCGACAGCAAGATTAAAGAGTTCTAAGTCGAGATGTTGAGAAACAATGTAAGGGTAGGTTAAGTGCGTTGCTGAGCCTTGTCCAACACCGTGAGTAATTGAATCCCCCATTGCCACATATTTTGCTTGGCGAGGTGATTTGATTGTCAATAATTTGCTATTGTCGTCTAAACTAATCGACTGCAACGCTACATTAGACCAACTTGGAAGTGTTAATCGGTACTCTTTATATTTTGAATTTTTGCTCTGATAACTGAGCTTTAAGGTTTTATCTTTACGTTGAAACTTGAACGTTTTAACTAGTTTGTTATTTTCGTAAAGCGCGAATTCAGAGCCTCTATTTTCTTTCTCAATAATGATAAATTCGAAGTTAATTTCTGAGCTGTTGGTCGCTAGATTAATTGCAATTCCCGATGTTGTTTGCGCTTTAATCGGGTTAAACCCAAGCTGTACATTAGGCAAAGCTAAGATTTTTTTGCTGTGACGAGTAAAACTTACTTGGTTGTCTTGCTGATAAATGTAGCTAGCACCTAGAAATCGAATTTTATCATCATTTAGGTTTACTTGTTGAGCTGCATTCGACGGGCTTGAAGTAACAACAGCAAGCACTATCATCGACGATAATAGTAGCTTAAGTTGTTTTGATATATTGGTTGATTTAAGCATTTGACCGATTAATTACCATGCTTGATGGTTGTTTCCAAGCTTTCTTGCCAACCATAGCGAATGGCTTTAGTGGTAACTATATCGCCAGATTTTATGATGAACGGCTCAGTATATATTTGCCACTTGCCGTTATTAATTTTATAGCCAATTGACGCACCTAAGTTGCTATTAGCGATAGTCACCAAGTCTTTACTAATCGAAACCGTTGGTTTAGGTGTTTGAGGCTGTTTACCTTGAGGCCAAAATAGTTGTGCTTGGTCTATCTCTTTAAGCTTGCTGTAATCTTTTACTTTGTGCTGCCAATTGGTTAACGCACTGCGCATTTGTTCTAATTGCGATTTAAATTTTGGATTGTCAGCTAAGTTATTAACTTCATCAGGGTCATTAATGATGTCGTAAAGCTCTTCGCTCGGTCTTGGCATAAACCAAAACTGCTGTGCTTCATTCATTTCACCATTTTCAAGAGCGCGCCATAAATCGCCCATAATAGGCAATTGTTCACGATACCCTAACTTAACGCCACCAGGCTTATTCGGAAGGTAGTTGCGCAGATATTTATATTGGCTACTTCTTGCCGCTCTTTCATAAAAAGGGAATTCATCCAATCTGTCTTTTGAGGCAAAGATATACTCACGTTGAGGTAACGATTGATCAACTAATAATGCACTACCTTGCATATACTCAGGGACTTTAATATTTGCCATCGCTAAAATAGAAGGTGCAATGTCAACAAAGCTGATTAACTGTTCATTGATGGCATGAGGTTTCATACCTTGCGGACGGTACTTTTCTGGCCAATGCACCACCAAAGGAACTTTGATGCCACTGTCGTAAATTTCTCGCTTACTGCGAGGTAAACCATCACCGTGATCTGTTGTCCAAATCACAATGGTATTTTCTGCCAATCCTTGTGCTTTTAATTTGTCTAAAATTGCGCCGACCTGGCGATCCATCGCGGATACATTGTTATAAACTTGAGCTATGGCTTGGCGCACAATTGGAGTATCAGGGTAGTAAGCTGGCACCGATACTTGCTCAGGCTTGACGATTTGTTTGACGATACCTTTTTCAACGTTTTTGGCTATTTTTTCAGGAAATAATGCACTTTCATGGCTGATGTTAAAATGATACATACCGAAGAATGGTTGATTTGGTTTTCGTCCGTTCCAGCTTGGTTTAGAGCCTTCATAATCCCAAATTGTAAAAGGGCCAGAGTTAGCAGCAATCTCACTGAATTGATAATCTAGCTTTGAAGAGACATAAGTGTAGTAACCTTTTCGACGTAATAATTCGGGAAATGCTTTTACATTTTCATCCGGTACAGCACGATAAGATGATTCTTTAAAATCTCTTGTACGCATATGCTGACCACCAACACTCGCTTGATGCATACCAGTAATTAACCCTGTTCTACTAGGTGCGCAAACGCCTGCGGTGGTAAAAGAGTTTGGATACAAAATACTGTGTTGCGCTAAAGCATCAATATTTGGTGTGATGGCGACGTTATCACCAAATGCCTTTACGCGAGCACTCATATCTTCTGCTACGAGTAGTACGATATTGGGTCTGTCTTGCTCAGCTAATCCACTGTTACTGAATAATACTACTGAACTAATAACTAAATAACTAAATAACTTCATGGGCTAATATTCTTCTTGGTATTGCACTACAAGGACTTGCAGATTCTCTTAACACTAAATCACATTCGAGTATCGAAGGCAATTTCTCATAATCTAGGGATTTGATTTTATTGATTAGTTTCTTTGTTGCAAGCTTACCGAGTTGATAAATCGGTTGTTTTACTGTTGTAATTGCGGGCCATACTTGTTGAGAAACCGAGGTATCATCATATCCAGCAATTGTCAGCATTGCTGGTACTGAAATGTTTAATTGCTTAGAAACCTTCAGTACGCCTGCGGCCATACAATCATTACTGGCAAAGATTGCGGTCGGTTTTATAGGTTGAGAAAGCAGTTGTCGTGCGCAGTACTCACCAGACTCAAAAGTGAAATAACCTTGCTTAATGAACTGTTCATTAGCATTAATCCCGTATTCATTGAGAGCTTGTTTATAACCTAATAAGCGTTTATGGGTATCTGAATGATCAGGGTGACCTTTAATAAAGGCAATGTCGGTATGACCTAATGAAATCAAATGCCTGGTCATATCATACGCAGCTTTTTGGTCATCGCTACCGACAAATGGTGAATTACTTTCGCTGTTTAAAGGCGAAATTCTTGTATAAGGAATATTTTTTGATTCAAGCAGTTCAATGATTTGTTGGTTGTCACTTAATGGTAAAGTCAATATCACACCATCTTGTGGTGACCCCTCTAAAAATGAGGTTACCATTTCAATCAGGTTTTCGCTGGTATGGTCACATGGTAATATTTGTAAGTTATAACCATCTTCATGACCTTGATCTAAAATCCCTTTCTGCACTTCTAAAATGTAGTCAGGATTTGGATTAGAATAAATCAAAGTAAGTATAAAAGATTTATTACCTCTTAAACCACGAGCTTGCGGGTTCGGCTTAAAATTTAACTCCTTAACCGCCGCATTTACTCGCTCTTGCATAGCAATGCGAACATTAGGTTCGTTATTTAAGACTCGAGATACAGTCTTAACCGATACATTAGCTAAACTTGCGACATCCCGAATTGTAATTTTGCTATTCAATTTTAGCATTCCTATGTTTATAATTTTTATATGATTGCAATTAGGGTCAATAAACCTTCAGTTATAGCAACTGAGCATCAATATGCATCAAAATAGATAACGTTGTCAATTATTGTTCTAAATTAGAAAATTGTATTGATTTACACGAAAAAACTCCGTTATAGTGCTACCCTCTAAAATTAATAGTTCTATTTTGATTGACCGTTAATCAGAAAATAAGGTTGTTTATGTCCTCCTCGCTAAAAAAAAGCAAAGTTGATAATAATGATGAAGCTTGCCTAAGTTCAAACTTCACGTTAGTTATTTTGACGTCGCTATTTTTTATGTGGGGGCTAGTGGCATGTTTAAATGACATCTTAATTCCGCATTTAAAAAACGTATTCGATCTGAATTATACCCAGGCTATGTTAGTACAGTTTTGCTTTTTTAGTGCCTACTTTATCGTTTCAGTGCCTGCTGGAAATATTGTAAAAAAAATAGGTTATAAGTCAGGGATAATCACTGGTTTATGTATTGCAGGAATAGGTTGTCTAACCTTTTATCCTGCGGCGACAACGCAGTCATATTCTATTTTTTTACTTGCGCTATTTATTCTCGCTTCTGGTATAACATTTTTACAAGTTTCGGCTAATCCATATGTCACCTTACTTGGCCCAGTTAAAACCGCCTCAAGTCGATTAACGTTGACGCAGGCATTTAATGCTCTAGGTACTACAATTGCACCTTTTATAGGAGGTGCGTTTATTTTGGCGTCAGTAGCGCTTGGTGTGGAAGAAATTGCCAAACTGCCAGTGGTAGAGCAAACTGCAATAAAAGCGCAGCAGGCAAATTCGGTAAAGGATCCTTATTTAATCATTGCTGCTATTCTATTCGTTTTAGCATTTATCTTTGTCGCTCTAAAACTGCCTAATTTACATCGAAGTGATACTAGCGATAACGCTAACGAAGAAGTAAAAAAATTATCATTATTTAAAACACCACACCTTTTGTTAGGTGCGACTGGCATATTTTTATATGTTGGTGCAGAAGTTGCCATTGGCAGTCTAATTATAAATTTCTTAGCTCAAGATAATATTGTCGGCTTTAGTGAAGTAAAAGCTGCGAACTACGTTGCCTATTATTGGGGGGGAGCCATGGTTGGGCGGTTTATTGGTGCGGCGATTATGCGCTATATAGATGCTAGTAAGATTTTAACTTTTAACGCATTGATGGCGGCTGCTCTTGTATTAACAGCAGTTATTGCTCAAGGCCATATTGCTATGTGGGCTATTTTAGCGGTGGGCTTATTTAATTCAATTATGTTCCCTACAATATTTACCTTGGGAATTAAAGACTTGGGAAATAACACCAGTAAAGGTTCGGGTATTATGTGCCTTGCCATCGCTGGAGGAGCTATAGTACCAATGATCCAAGGCGTATTTGCTGACCTTATTGGCATTCAGTTAGCATTTATCGTCCCAGTATTTTGTTATATATATATCGTATTTTATGGCGTGAAAGGAGCGAGCATAAGGCTCGGGTAATTCAATGATTAAAGCTTTAACAATGAAAAAAAGTTTGTCTGTAATGTGTCTTGGTTTTGCGCTTAGTTGCATGCAGATTGGCGTTAGTAGTGCAACTGATGAAGTGGAAATAAAATCTCCCGATGGCAGACGATTAAAAGACATTGCCGCCGATAAGTACCCAGAGAATTTTTATATAGGCGCGACCATTCAATATAACGAATTATTTGGGCCAAAGGGAAAATTACTTAATAGTGAATTTAGTTATATAACACCTGCCAATATCTATAAGCAGTCACACATCCATTCTGCTCCTGGCAAATGGCGTTGGGAAAAGCCAGATAATTGGATTGCTATCGCAAAAGAGAATAATCAGTTAGTTCGTATCCATGGGCCAATCAGTCCACAAGTATCTCGTTGGGCAAAAAGTGATGATAGAACAGCGTTAGAATTAGAAGCCAATTTAATTGAGTTTATGCAAGCTTTAGCGGCTCGTTATAACAATGAACCACACGTTAAATGGTTTGACGTCGTTAATGAAACAATTACCGAAGAAGGGACGTGGTTCGGTCCTAAACCTGGAGTCACTGAATGGGAAAATCCATGGACTAAAATGGGTTTCATCACTGACAATATACCAAAACAATTTCCACTGCTAAATAAACTTGGTGTGCCGAAATACATTGTACGCTCGTTTATTGAAGCTAATAAATACGCGCCAAATTTAAAAATGGTAATTAACCAACATCGCATGACGACACCGGAATCTATCGCGTTAATGAAAGAGTTGGTGATGTATCTTCGTTACTTAGGATTGCGAGTAGATGCAATTGGCTGGCAAGCCCATTTTAGGGAAGAGTATGTTAAGTTTTCTGACCCTAAAAGCAAAGAATTGGAAACATTTGACCAATTAATAAAATGGTCTCACGCCAATAACTTTGAATTTCATGTGACCGAAAACAATATTCACCTGAAGAAAAACGCAGCATATAACGAAGAGCTTGTTGCTCAGTCGTATGCCAACCTTATACAAATATTATTGAATAATAGAAAGACGGGTGTTGTATCTTGGAATGCTTGGACCATCACTGATGGTCCGCATTTTCGCAATAAAACCACTATTACAACCGGCCTTTGGGATGAACATTATCAACCAAGAAAAGCTTATTACGAAGTTCAAAAAGTGTTAGAGAATAGTAAGTAGCTAAAACTATAATTATGAAATTTATCCCAATAAAAGCAACATCGATATGTGCTTTATCATTAGTCGCTTGTGGTTCATTAAGCATGAGCCATGCGAAAGAAGTCACAAGATCAACGACAGTTATTAAGTCGGATCATTATTCATTAACTAATCACCTTTATAATCAAGGTAGTGTGATGAGTTATGATGAAAACGCAGTGCAAGAGCTAGGATCCGCGTTTACCATAGACTATATTGACCCAGGTGGTTCAGGTATGGATGCCTATGTGCAGGGCACAGTAGGTGGTGTTAAAGCGGGTGGAAAATGGCTTCCGGGCAGTGCATCGTTGACTGGCATGCCCGTTAAGATCGCAAATTTAAATCACAGTTTACGATTGCAGTGGAAAACATTTCAACAAAATGCCGGAGACAGCAATGACAAATGGTGGGCAACCATTAACGTTATTTTTGACGCAGGTGAAAAAAACCTTGAACCGGTTGATGCCGACCGTGATTTTGACTTGGTCATACAGCTTGAAAGTTACCAACAAGTGGACTTATCCGATAAAGTTAAAGCAGATAATAAGTCTTATTGGTGGTTTGCTCGCAATGAAGATCGCACAATAAAGCCTTTTTCATTAACGGTAGATGGCGCAGAATATCAATGGGCTGTGCGTTACAAGTTTTTCCAAAATAGCGGTGATAATGATAATAAAGTTCACATTAAATTTATTCCTATTGACCACACCCAAGTTGCCCCTTATCTCGACCATTCATTAAAGTTGTTTATTGATATCTCAAAAGACTATTTAAACTTTTTAGATTTGCCTAATGAAGAAGACACTCTTGCTAAAAGGAAAGTAGCTGAACCTGACTTATGGATAAAATCAGTTCGAGCAGGTTATGAAGTATATAGTGGCGAATTTACCGTTGGTAGCGAATATTTTAAAACTGAAATAGATATTACTGCACCGAATAAACCAGAAAGCGTAGCGGTTGAATTAGTTGAAGACAAATTAGAACTGTCTTGGAATATAGACGATAGCGATTCTATAGAGTTTTATCGGTTATATCGTTCAATTGACGGAGCAGCGTTTGAACTTATAAACGGTAAAGTTTATTCAAACCGTTATACTGATCAAATGGATGACTTAGTTAGCAATTATGAATATTATGTTGTTGCAGTAGATAGATCGTTTAACGAATCAACTGATTCAGATATCGCAACACATTCTAACGTACCATCTGAACCAGAACAGGAACCAGAACAGGAACCAGAACAGGAACCAGAAACTGCGACAGATGAAGAAAAAAGCGAAAGCAGTGGCGGTGCAATTTATATGTTATGGCTGGCTTTAGTCGCTCTTGTTCGCAATAAAAGTCGTGATTAAGCCTGCGATAGTCGATATTAACCAAATTAATCAGTTTAATTTAGTTACTTTCCTAATGACATAAAAAAAGCCAGTGAAAACACTGGCTTTTTCCGTTCAATTCTAATTTATTTTCTTTGTAAGCTAGCTGACACACGGCGCCAGTTTAACCCTATCAAAGCCAATGAGAATATTAATAATGTACTCGGCTCAGGAACTGGTTGTGAAGTCCCACTGCCACCTTCACTTGCGTTTACATAAACAGCATCTAACAAGTTACCAACGGTACCAGAACCTGGTTGAATAGAAGAAAAACGAATTGTCGCTTCAGTTCCTACAACTTTAAAACTGCTATTTACTTGTTCCCACTGTGTTGTAGTGTGATCATCCAGTAATAAATTCACGCTGCTTTCTGAACCAATAATTTCAAATCGAAATGATTCACTAGTATTACTTCTTGCTCTATAGGCAAAACCGAAGTCATAAATATCACCGTCAGTTAAACCTGTAAGTGTTTGCTCTAAGACCCATTGAGTACCATTGTATGGATGAGCATTCAATTCAGCATGTTGTTCACCGCTAAATGCTTCAACACCAGGAAATAATGAATCCCAAATTTCAACATTATCACCAGACCAGCCAACTGCACCTGCAGCAAACCATTGCCAAGAGCCATCTTGAACATCCACATCTTCAAAGTCACCATTTTCGACTAGACTGACCAAGGTTGCATTTGCAACAAAGCTTAGGCCAAATATTAAAGAGAAAAGAAACCCTTTAACTGTAAACTTATTCATAAATTTATCCTTTTAATTCTCAACAATCACATTTATTGAATTTGCAAGTAGTAATGCAAGGCATGTGCCAGTTTTTAAATTGTTGTTTTTTAAAGGAAATATTGTTTACTTTGTTTGGGGTTGTAAATAATTCTGACAGTTAAACGGAAAGTAAAATTGAATATGGCCCACCCGGCAGGAGTCGAACCTGCGGCCTCGCCCTCCGGAGGGGCGCGTTACAGATTAAAATCAACTTATCAATCAATTGGTTATGTTGCCAATTTATGGTTGTGACTGAAAAGTGACAGAAAAGTGACTTCTCTAGCCTAACTAAACCTTATAATTACCAATATTGAATAAACTTTCCTGATTATAATCCTTATACCTTTAGAAGTTCTTAAAGAGATTAGTTTTATAATCATTTCCGGAAATTACAGTAGTGAGTTTAATTCAACTTTACTTGAGTAATAGTCAATTGTTTCATATCAGAGTTCTTGTAGACTATCCGTGTGTTCAAATTTTAACCATTATGGTTTGGATGTTACATTCGCCAAAATTTAGCTGTATGGCAAAAATAATCAATACAAGAATAAAGGCTTTATTATGAAAATAAATAAACTTCGGAAAAGTGCTGCTTTTGTTATTTTTTGCGGACTAAGCAGTCTCTGTAGTGCTCAATCTATAGACCCCTCAGATGAAAATATTCAATATACTGGTCGCTGGAATTTTGATAACCCTTCAGCACCAAAAGTTACTTGGCATGGTTCCAAACTCTTATTTAGATTCAGCGGAACTAGTGCAAGTGTTGATATTGATGCAGGAACACGCAGTCCTTATGGTGTTGAATGGAAAGAGCAGTATAGGGTAGTAATCGATGGCGTGCCTAGTGATGACTTAATTTATATGGATCCAGGCCGCGCTACTTATACACTTGCTAATAATTTGCCTCTAGGTGAACACACTATTGAGTTGTTTAAAGAGACTACTTATTCTTATAAGTCAGCTAGTACTATTTATGGTATCGATGTTGATGGAACGTTGCTTGCTCCTCCGGCTCGACCAAACCTTCGAATAGAGTTTTTTGGTGATTCGAATATGGATGGCACTTCTAATTACAGTGAACAAGATTCGGGCGATTCAGGTGGTTACTATGCCTATCCGGCCATGGCGAGTCGAATGTTAAATGCAGAAATGAATTTACAAGCGGTAGGAGGGGCTACCCTTGATAAATCAGGGCAGGGTGGAGATAATGATGTTCGCTCATTTATCTTTTCTGAAGACTATATAAATCAAGATATTAATTATAGAAGTGGATTTGACCCTCATGTAATTGTTGTTAATGCTGGTGCGAATGACGTTGGCGCTGGTAAAGAAGAAATAAAAAACAGATATAAAGATGTTATTACTGACTTACGTTCGGTTTATGGCAACACACCTCATATCGTATTAATGAATGCATACGGCTGGGATTTAAATGAACCAGCTAATTATAGTCATGAAGTAGTCTCTGAAGTTGGTGGAAATTTATCGGCTTTAAAATACCCCTGGATGTGGGAACAATTTCACGGTTCGATGTGGGATCACAGTGGGCAAGCACATATGTTAGCACAGCATATAGCTTCACTTAATCCATTATGGTCGATTCAAAGCAATAATGAAATTGTAAATGCTTTTACTAATAATGGAGATGTGGCAAACGGGAGTTTTGAATATGTTGCTCCATTTGGTGGTTACGGATGGCGTTATTATGACGATCCTGGTGTGGAGCGAGTATACGATCCTGCAGGTGCTGCAGATGGTAATTATTATCTGCGTCTTTCTGCGGATAATCAATCACGAGGGGTTCATCAGGCGACTGATGCAACAGGAGATTTAATACCGGGAGCAACACAAGGTGGTGAAACTTATACTTTGACTGCTAAATTACGTGGTACATCACCCGGTGCAAAAGCAAAATTTGAAACACACTTCCAAGGGCAAGAGCTTTGGACCCACAAAACTGAAGATGGTAGCCCATACCCATATCAAGTCACTAGTATAGATGTAACAACACAATGGCAAGAATATACACATACATTTTCTGCAAGCGCAGGGGTTTGGCAGTTGTATAATTATCTATATGCAACACAAGGCTCTGTAGAATTTGATGATATTGTATTAACGGTCAACAATGTTTCACCTCCACAAAATCAACAGCCCACTGCGAGCTTTACCGTAAGTTCGAATAATTTAACGGCTAACTTTACGAGCACAAGCTCTGACAGCGATGGTAATATTGAAAGTCACTATTGGGATTTTGGTGATGGTAATAACTCGGATGTTGAAAACCCTAGCTACAGCTATGCATCTCCAGGGAGTTATACTGTTGAATTGACTGTAACCGATAATGAAGGAAGCTCTGATAGTTCAAGTCAAGTTGTGGCTGTATCAGAGACTACTGGTAACGAAGTTACTATGGATATTTGGTCAGCCTCCTTAAATAGGAAAGGTCGTTTAACTGTGCAACTTAATTGGAGTAATGCATTAGGCAACAATGTGGAGATAGTAAGAAATGGAAGTGTGATTGCTACTACCGCAAATGATGGCACCTTTAAGGATGTTTCATCTAATATGGCAAGTGGCACTTATACATATCAAGTCTGTGAACTAGGTGGTGGGAGTTGTTCGGCTGAGCAGTCAGTGAACTTATAAAACAACCTTACTTTTACTTAAGCCGGTATTTTAAAAATATCGGCTTTTTAGTTTCTTAAACGGTTTATCCAATTACTAGCGAGTGCTAACCATTGATCTGTACCATCTTCAATATTACCTGCACCAAATCCATGCCCACCGGTTGGGAATAAATGAATTTCAACAGGAATATTTTTGCTATGTAAGGCTTGTGCATACAAAGTTGACTCTAAATAGTGGCATATTTCATCATCCATTGCATGAACTAGAAAAGCAGGGGGAGTATGAGGGGATATTCGTTTTAATAAAGTGTTTTCAGCAATTTCTTGAGAAGTGAGTGGTCGATGATACAAGCTGTCTTGCAACCATTTTTTATTTTCATTATTTAAACGAGTCACACCATATATTAATAATGAAAAATTTGGATTTTCTTCCGCTACTTGCGATAAATTTACACTCGCAACCGTTGCTAGATGACTGCCTGCAGAAAACCCCATAACACCAATATTATTAGGATTTATTTTTAGCTCTTGATGTTGTTCTCTCAGTAATGACAAAGCTTTTCTGAGATCTGTTATAGGAACTAGCTCAGGTTTAGTTGCTGATAGAGGATTAGGTAAACGATACTTTAACACAGCCGCGAGTATCCCTTTAGATGATAATATTTTCGCTATTTCATATCCTTCATGATAAATCGCTTCTGTTTGATAACCCCCTCCGGGTAAAATCAACACTGCGGCACCATTTGAGGCCGTAGTTGGTTTAAAAATAGTTAAAGTAGGGTTTACAACCTGATAGATACAGGTTGCTCCCCAACAGTCAGCTTCATATTCCTTTAGTTCATTTGGCTTGCTATAGGGCATTTTCTCTGTGCCATATAAACTAATTTCTTGATGCGCAGCAGATACAAATATTGCAGAAAAGCTAAAGAACGCAACAAGCGAAATATATCGAAGAACTAAAGCTACTCCATTCATTGAAAAACGTAGAGCTTTTATCACATAATATGTCATGCATTGTCCCTCTGACTAACTTTAATATCTCATATTTATTTAATCGGTATTACTTATGTTCCTGATAAGGTTTAAATGAATACGAAAAACGGTAGTCTAACCAAGGTAAAATATAGTTATCAAGTGGCTCAGAACCCCAAGAATCAGTTCCTCCAACCCCTCGCTGCCTGTAATCTATATTCACAAAAATACGATCATTTTTAATAAGTTCAAAGGGATGTAAATTTCTTCGAACATGATCGCTTTTAGAAGCATCGTAATCATCTGTATTAAAAAATTCAGCACCAAAACCAATGACTCCTTTTTTATTTGAACCAGAATTATTAATACCAGAAAATGTGATTCCTTGACCTTGATTATCTATAAAAGAAACGTGCCTAACATCGGTACGATAACCATTCTCCGAAGGACGAACATAGGGAACATACAAAGCATCAACATTGGTTTCATATAAACCGACAAAGGCTGAAGACTTTCTATCATCGTAATTTTCATGGGGTCCTCGACCATAATAGGTTAACTTGTCAAAGCTAGTATCAAGTTCAAATAAGTTTCCTATTCTAGGCAAATCACCATATTCTTTATGTGGGGCTGCATAAAACCAATTATCAACTTTTACTTCGCCTGAACCATATACATGATAGGTCATGAAATATCTGCTTTCGATAGCGTCTAATGCAAGTTCTACTTGTATCTGGGCATAATTAGAAGATATTCTTTCGACCTGAATTGAGTTTAGTTTGCTATTTTTCCCTGCGTGTTGCCACACAGACATATTTTTTTCATAGTCAACCATCTCTAGATCATTATAAACCGGTGCTCTCCAAAATTCTGGATGTGTAGGGCCTTTTAAGAACTCTTTCCCATAGTAATTAATAGAGGTGATTAGGCCAGTAGTTTTATCTACGTCCATGGTAAAGTCTGCCCCGGAAAACGTCACTTTATTTTTAAGATTCTCTATCTCTAAAGGTGTTTGTTGAGGTGGTTTAGCATTAGCAACTTGATACGGTAGAGCAAGTTGTTCCTGTGCAACTATATGGCCTTTTTCAAGTAAACCTTCGGAATTGTTAAGGGTTATATCGACATTAAAAAAATACTCATCTTGATTGCTTAACGGAGTTTTAAAATCTAATGTTATATACTCCTTCTTGCCTGGTTTAGCCGAAAGTGTTCTAACATTTCCTTGTTCAATAACTTCGCCATTTTCCAATAAACGCCAATTTAATTGATAATTGCTTAGATCTTTAAAGTAATATTTATTGCGAACGATAATTTTACCTTGTGCTAAATCAAGAGCTTCTATCGAAATGTTTTGTTGAACCTTTTTTACTTCCCATAAGTATGGGTAAGGAGTGCGATCAGCAAAGACTAAACCATTGGCACAAAAGCTGTCACTGTTCGGTGTACCTTCGGGTTCTAAGTCTCCGCCATAAGCTTGGAATATGGTGCCATCAGGAGCTTCTTTTTCAATAGTTTGATCTACCCAGTCCCAGATAAAACCGCCTTGTAATCGGTCATATTTTTCAAACGCATCCCAATACTCTTGAAAATTTCCGAGTGAATTACCCATTGCATGTTCATATTCAATAAGTATTACTGGTCGCTCATCATGTTGCGTTTCTGCGTAACGGATAATATCGGGTAATGGTGCATACATTTGTCCATAAGCATCCGTATGGCGCCTAAGTTGTGCCTGCTCAGATATAACTGGTGATGCCTCTTTAGCTTTAAGCCAGTCGTATGTCGCTTCTAAATTTGGCCCATCACCTGATTCATTTCCTATAGAGCGCATAATAACAGAAGCGTTATTTTTGCTACGCTCATACATATTAGAAACTCTATCTAAGTAGGCAGCTTTCCAGATTGGATCGTTTACAATGTGTTTTTTTGGGTTATAAGACCCTTGATTGGCTGCCCCTAATCCATGAGATTCTATATTGGCTTCATCCATAACATATAACCCATACTTATCAGCTAAGTCATACATATAGGAATCATTGGGGTAATGGGACATTCGAACTGCATTTATGTTAAATGACTTCATCATTTTAACATCTTCAATCATAGACTCTTTAGTTATTACATGCCCTGTTTTTGGGTCATGTTCATGCCGATTAACTCCTTTGAATAATACTGGCTGACCATTAACTAAAAAGTTACCATTTTTATATTCAGTGGAACGAAATCCAATTTTTCGCCCTATATACTGTGATGTTTTTTGTTGTTTATTAGCTAAGGTTAGCTGGATGTCGTATAAGTTAGGTTGTTCTGCACTCCACAAAGCCGGATTGTTGACTTGAGTACTGAAACTTACATTGGTTTTTTGACCAGGGCTTAACTGTTTTACAGTAAGGTCCTTAGATAAAATAAGTTTTTTATTCTTATCAAAAATATCTACCTTTAATTTTTGCTCTTCAGAGGTGTTTTTTGAACGGTTATCTATGTCAGCATCGAACTTTAAAACACCATTTTTGTAGTTATCATCCAAGCTAGTGAAAGCATGAAAGTCTCTGACAGCAACTTTAGGCGTAGTGTATAAATATACGTCTCGTTCAATACCACTTACACGCCACATATCTTGGCATTCAAAATATGATCCATCAGAATACCGATACACCTCAAGTGCAAGTAAATTATCTCCTTGCTTGAGGTAAGGGGTAATATCAAATTCAGCATCAGTTTTAGAATCTTGAGAATAGCCGACCTTTTTGCCGTTGACCCATATATAAAATGCTGACTTTACTGCTCCAAAATGAACAAAAACTTGTTTATTCTTCCAATCATTTGGGACGTTAAATACTTTACGATAAGAACCTACAGGGTTGTACGGTATATCTTGTTTAGGTAATAGTATTTCATTATCGAAACACGCATGGCTATGATAAAACGGTGTACCAAATCCGTTTAATTCCCAATTAGCGGGTACTGGAAACTCACCCCAGTTATTGTCATTAAAATTAGTTTGATAAAAATCCTTAGCTCTTTTACTAGGGTGATCAACCCAATTAAACTTCCACTGTCCATTAAGTAATTGATGGTTACTTTGTTGCCATGGTGCATCGCTTTGTAGCGCAGCTTTATTATCGTAGCTGAAAAAAAAACTCCTCGCAGGTTCTTTATTTATTCTAAATACTTCAGGGTCTCGCCACTCTTCCACTGCCAAACTTGTACACGACATTAGCATTGATAATAAAACTAACCATAAATTTAATGTATTACTTTTTATTTTCATTATTTTATACCTTAAAAGTAAATTTACGTTTGCCCCAAATCCACAAAATGAATAACAGGCTGTAAAGTGATTGTGAGCCACCAGAACTTTTTTTATTTTCAGTATCAGATTCCGGCATAGGGGTTGGCGTAGGATCTGGAGTCGTGCTGTCAATTAGTGGCGATAAGTGCGTTTGAAGAATAGGACGTTCTAAGGTGTTATCTGGTAATTGCCATCCAACGGATAGGTTATCATTACCGTTATGTTCTTTATGTAGTGTTTCCACATAATATTTTTGTCCTGCAATTAGGTATATCGGTGATGATTGTTGTGAGCCATATTTATCCCAATCTTGAAAGTCAGTCCAATCATTACTGTAAGCAATTTTAGTTTTATTGTTAGGATTATCATCACTGCTAAGCCACAATTCGCCACTATTGTCAGCAGCAATCCAAAAGATATACTCTCCTGTTAGGGGGGCACATAAATAACCTTGAATACGTGTGGCATAGTTGTCAGCGGAATCTGATTGGATTTCAAAAGTAGAAATAGTATCACTATCCCCAGCGGTATTTAATGGAATGCTCGCAGTTGAGGAGTCATAGTTATAATCACCGGTTTCTGATAGATCTGACCATGTTTCAATATTTAAATAACCTGAAGAAGAACAAGCTTGAGTGTTTTTAGCGATAACCTCCACTGAATTAGTTATAGTCTTTGAGTCAGAGCCAAATGCATTACTCGCATTAAGAGTTACATTAAAGTTTCCAGGCTTAAGATAAGTGACTTCCTGAGTCGCACTGGTACTAGTTTCTGGTGTGCCACCAATAAATACCCATTGCAATGAGTCAGGTGAATTAGAAGTTGTACTAGAAAATGTTACTGCACTGCCTTCCTCTATTAAAGCTCTGTTTTGAGTAAAGCTTACTATCGGTGTCGATTCATTATCGACAAGATCTGCTACGAATGTCACTATTGATTTTGCCGGTATTTGATAAACATTCTCAAAATTAGTTATTCCGGCACTCACTAAGTTATTGTTAGCATTAGTTATGTGGGTTGACATTGAGCTGATTGATTTCCCCTGGGGTAAACCACTAATTTCAAATGAGAGAGGCTGCGCGCTTGTTCCTACATTAGTTGCAACGAGTACTAATTTTTTACTGTCTGGGCTTCTATAAGAAGAGGCCATTACGCCATTGATATTATCAACATTATCTAACCCTACTCTTATATAGCCAGGACGGATAAAACGACTATAATTGCCTAGAGTCCAGAGAACTTTAGACGGTTGAATCGAGTTGGCATCTAAGTCACTATTTACTTTTATTAAACCGTCTTTGTAATTATATGGGGTAACACCTAGCCACCAATACCAAGCACTAACGTTGAGTCGGGTTAGGTCTCGATGAAGCACTTTGGCAATATGTAACGCGTAATCCATATCGTTTACATTCCAACCATTTCCCTCAAAGTTGCGAACATCACCAGTGCCACCTAATATTGCAAACTCACTCATCCAAATTTTAGCTTCAGGTGAAACTTCTTTAACGTTTGCCAAAACAGTATCACGTAAACTTCCCATTCTGTCTGACCAGGCATCAGAGAAATACCCATGTAAGGAAATCTTATTACCTAACTTAGCTCTTAATAATTCATCGCCTAATAATTCATTAATATAGTTTCTGTATAGCCCTTGACCAGTGCCATTCATGCCACCATTATAATTTGAGCTATCGCCGGAGAAGTTTTTATAGCGACTGTCATTTAGCGCCGCGGTGTACTCAACGACTTCACCACCATCAATATCAACAAAGCTATCCAACCCTGCATTTTCTAGTGCTGTGTGCAATTGTGTATAAACGGAGACAAGATCACTCATGTTATAACGATTTGCTTCTTGGCTCTTACCTTGCCATTCCCAAGTTGGCTCATTTATAGGGCTAATGTAATTTACAGGCACTCCAATTTCATTTCCTCTTAGATATTCCAAAACGTTGACTAAAAAATTAGCATAATCGTCAACCATATCGGGCTTTAAATTCGTTGAATCGACCCCTGTACCTGTATTTGGGTGGGCTAATCCATTCTTGGTTGCCCATACTGGTGGGCTATTTGCAAAAGCGACAAAGTCGTGAACGTTTCTTTCATAAGCTTCTTGCAAAAATCGAATTTGACCTAGTTGCTTAGTCTTATCAATGTTTGCATTTGGACTTGGTTGTAATAGTTCTGCGCGACGATAATCTTTTCCCAAATTATCCAAAGTAATTAGGCTATTGCTTCCTTGTTCAGCACTGCCTGCTCCAATATTAAAGCGCCAACCCGATAAACCTATGCCTGAGTCAGTGGAAAAAAATGTATCTGCTAGCTCCTCTATTTCATCGTTTTGACCTTTTGCTAACCAGTCATTAATTAAAGGGTTAATTGTCCAGGCATCGGATGCACCAAAACTGTCTATTTCTTGATGCTCAATATTAAACTTAATGGCAATGTTCTCTTGTGCATTTAGTTGAGTAGCCGTTGTTAAATACAGCAAAGCAAAAAATAATTTTTTTAAATATGTAACCCTGTAAGTTTTCATAAAAATTCCTGTAAATAAATCATGACTTGTTGTTCTAATCTAATATTTCTACTTAGCACTTGAGCGTCAATAAAACTTAAAATTAATAGACCATTAAACCCTTTGAATGAATTATCAAGTGGAAGTTAATGATACTAAAGAAAAATTTAAAGTGTGATTGAAAAAAACTAAACGATAAGTGAGAAATTATCACGACTAATTTATCCGTACCTTTAGTTTGTTTTTTAATCTATTAAGTCGCTTAAGCTCTGCTCAATAAATATGCAACCTGTAGCTAGATTTTGCGGTTTTATTGTTATGTTTTTGTTAGTGCAAAGAGTATCTAAAACCCCTAAATACTCAAATACGCTTAATTGACAGTAATAAAAATTGATGCAATTTTATTTATCAGCAAGATCATAAAAATAATTTAAGGCTGGAAAATGAAAAATATAATGAGTAAATATCATTGCATTCTCATCCTAATATTAGCTCTATTTGGATGTGGAGAAGGGGGGGATGACGTTTCTTTTAATTACGACCAAGATAAAGTTATTTCTGAAAACCAATCTAATGAATTTGTCGAACCCGCTAGGGCTCCAGATGGCTTTAAGGTTATCTATTATGTGGATGCTGGTGATGGAACTCCAGGAAAACTAGAAGTTCGAGAAACCTTTGGTACTCGCAGTAGTGTCGAAGATCAGTCTTATGGACCAGATTTAGTTACTGGCTATAGTTGGGGATATACGTCAGAAACCGCTCAATATTATGCTGATGCAGATAACTACGGAAGTATTCGAGGTGATGAGAGAGATACTGCAGGTAAAGGTGTTGAGTATGCCTTTGAGTTGGACAGTGGCAGCTATACCGTAGTTTTTGGGTTTAATGACCCTTGGGATGCTGAAGGCACTCGTCACGTCGATCTTGTCGCCGAAGGCATTACATTAGAAGAAGGTTATTACATTGCTGTAGATAACGATTTTAGACGTTTTGATAATGTTGTGGTGAGTGATGGAATTTTAGAACTTGCGGTTCAAAGAACAGCTACAAATTCTGATGGTGATGCTGATCCGCAAATATCTTGGATAGAAATTTGGGGCGAAACTGATGAAGAAACAGCTAGCCCAGTTCAAAAAATTTGGATTTCTGGTGAATTTCAACTCAATCATTGGGAGCTTAGCCAAGCGCCTTTAATGACCGCTCAGACTGAAGGCTGGTACGAGATGCTCATTCACTTCCAACAGGCTGGAGCGTTTAATTTTATCGACCAGAACTCCAGTTGGGATGCAGAGTATTACGGAACAGACGATAACGGTAATATCGTTTATTCCACCTCCGGCGGCTCTATGGGGGTCGACGAAGCCGGTTATTACACGGTTCGATTTAACTTAGATACTTTAGAATATAGTGTCGAATTATTAGATATTTCTGATATCACCCCGCTAGATCAAATGTATATTTATGGTAAAGGATTTCCTCAGCACCCTGAATTAGATTGGTGGGTTGAAGGTGAAGATGGCAATTGGGACATCGCAGACTCTATTCCTATGGTGAAAAATTATAAAGGCATGGGAGAGCATGTCTTTGGTATCGAAAATTTAGAGTTTTCAGATGCCGTTGAACTTGAGTTTATTAGCAGCTTGGATTGGAACACCGCTTCTGAATGGGGTTTTGCTAATCAAAGTCAGCTTAATGCTGCAGCTTCAGAGTTTTATTGGCATGAAACCGTTAAAAAAGTTACCGACGAATATCAATATATAGAATACGCAGATGCAGCAGGACTATACACTGTTATCTTCGATTACGCAGCAGGCCGAGCTACACTTATTAAGCAAATAACTACTATGTATATGGTCGGAGTCGGAACACCTGGTGACTGGGATGCTGGCCGAGCAATTGCGATGAACGAAGATACCGAACAAGCTGGTTGGTATCAAATAGAAGTTCAATTTAGCAATGAACATAATGGTGACGACACTTCTGAAGAACCGTACGGTGGCTTTAAATTTATAAGTGAGCAAAGTTGGGATGGTGGTAATTTTGGCCTTGCTAATAGAAGTAATAACTTAACTGATATGGAAGACTCTGATTCTAGTGCTGCTATTCCAGCACAAGCTCCAGGTTACTACACAATAAGGTTTAATCCTTTCTTATTAGAGTACTCGATAACGCCAATTGATCTCACTAATTTAACCATCCACGATGAAATGTACATATACGGTAAAGGGTTTCCTCAATATCCAGAATTAGACTGGTGGATTGAAGGGGAAGATGGCAATTGGGACATCGCTGATTCAATCCCGATGGTTAAAAACTTTAACGGTATGGGGGAGCATGTATTTGGTATCGAAGGATTAGAGTTTTCAGACGCAGTTGAGCTTGAATTTGTTAGTTCGCTAAGTTGGGATACGGCATCTGAGTGGGGCTTCACTAATCTAGAAGAATTAAATGCTAATAGTTCACCATTTTACTGGCTTAAAACCATTAACGAAGCATGGAACTATTTAGAGTACAGCAACGCAGCAGGTATCTACACAGTTATTTTTGACTATGCGGTAGGCAGAGCGACCCTGATCAAGGAGTCATCTATCGCTGATATGTATATGGTCGGTGCAGGTACAGGTGGAGATTGGGATATCTCTAATGCTGGAAAAATGTCAACAACTCCAGACTGGCCAGGTTGGTACTATATTGATGTGCAATTTACTGCTGAAGATTCAGGCGATCCTATTAAACCCTACGGTGACTTTAAATTTGTTAGTGAGCAAAGCTGGGGCGGAGATAATTTCGGTTTAGTTGATGCCTCAACTAGCTTAACAGAGATGGTGAATTCTGGCTCAAGTGATGGTATTCCAGCGCCAGCACCTGGTTATTACAACGTCTGGTTCGAACCAGAAACACTTACATACGAGTGGTATGAAACTGATCTTTCAGGATACCCTGTTCGCACCGAAATGTTTATTGTAGGCAAAGGCTATGTGGATTACCCAGAGCAAGACTGGACGCCAGAAAATGCCATTCCATTAGTCAGTAATTATCAAGGCTTAGGTGATTATGTCTTTGGTATTCAATGTCTTGAACTTGATACCGCAGTTGATATGAAGTTCTTAGGTCAACAGTCATGGGACGGGTACGATGCCGGTTTTGTTAATGGCGGTGAACAAACTGCTCCGCTTATATGGGTTAAAGCTGATGTCGGTGATGGTTCAGCAGACCTCAAGCTTATCGACCAAGCAGGTTTTTATGATGTTTCTTTTGATTACTTAATAGAGCGCATCAGCGTTACGCCAAGTGCAGATGGCACTTGTTTGTAATCACCACTATTAACCAGTATGAAGATATAAATTTTGTATCACCGAACAATCTTCGGTGATTCATAGGAGCAAATAATGATATTTAATAAAAAAAATAAGATTAGTAATCTGTTTTGTTTAAGCTTACTGTCAGTAAGTATTAATAGTGCTTTAGCACAAGAAGCAGATAACGTAGAGCCAGAATCAAAAGATGACATTGAAGTCATTGAAGTCAACGGCTATTTAAGTAGTGTCAAAAAATCAATTTTATCTAAAAAAGCTGCCGATAGTATTTTAGATTCAATTGAAGCAGAAGACTTAGGTAAATTTCCTGATACCAATGTAGCTGAGTCATTACAACGAATCACTGGTGTATCAATCGATCGTAATGGTGGCGAAGGTAGTAAAGTTAGTGTTCGTGGTTTAGGACCCGAGTTTAATGTAGTTACTTTTAATAATCGAGTAATGCCAAATCCAGATGGCTCTCGTTCATTTAGCTTTGATATTCTTGCCTCTGAAATGGTTTCACGCGTTGATGTGTATAAAACCTCTAAAGCAGAGCTTTCAGATGGCGGTATAGGCGCCGTAATAGATGTAAGAAGTCTAAGGCCTCTTGATTTAGATGAAGGGTTTACGGGGTCAGCGTCAGTTAAGGCAATGCATGACGAATTATCTGAAGAGACAGACCCGCAATTTTCAGGGGTAATAAGCTTTAAAGATGACGGTGGAGATTTTGGTATATCAGCTTCAATTGCCTCTCATAAACGAACCACGCGATCGGACTATATGGGTACAAGTGGTTGGTGGCCGATGGAGTACGACCTTGATGCTAATGGCGCGAAAGAGCTCGTTGCTTGGGCTCCTCAAGGTATTTCTTATGGTGTTGAGCAGGCCGAACGAGAAAGAACAAGTGGGATGGTTGTTGCGCAGTATGCATTATCAGATGACTTAGTTTTTACCCTTGATGGCTTATATTCTGAATATGATACTCAAGCCGATTACAATCAAATAGCCCATTGGTGGGGAGGTATTAATAATAATAATGCAGGCCCTGGGAGTGTTAAAGTTGATGAGCAGGGCACATTAGTTTATTGGGCTGGTCATGCTGCTCCTACGGAGATGGTGCATTCAACCGGTAACCGCCCAACGGAAACCTATATGGTTGGGTTTAATGTTGAAAAATTATTTGCCGATGATTCGGTATTAACATTTGATATGTCTTACGCGAAATCACAAAATACCGCTGGTGGTACACAAAGTTTCGCCGTAAGTGGCTTTAGAAATACTACTGAAAGCTCTAGCTTATTTCAGCTAGTTCCCGGCAATACAATTCCGTCACTCACTTTCCCTGTGCTTGATGAAGAAACTGGGCTATATACAGGTGAATATCAATCAAACCCGGCAGCATTAACTGACCCAACGTTATTGGCTAATCATTTTATGGTAGTTGAAGGTGATGATAATGAAGACACTATTAAAGATTTAAAACTTGATTGGACCAAGTCACTCGATTTTGGCGTAATATCTAGTGTAAAAGTTGGCGCTTTTTATCACGAGCGAGAATTTCAACGTACGAGATTAAGAAGTGCTGATGAAGTCAATAATGGCACATCAACAGGCTTTGGTGATGATATCCCTGACAATATAGGTATCTTAGTTAACCCAAGTGACTTTTTATCTGGTGCCAATGGCTCATTTCCCACCGCTTGGTTAGAAACCGATAATGATGCTTTACGTGCATACTATGAGTCTGACGACTTTATTAAAAATGGCGAATATTATAATCAACGAGTGGACGATAATGGCGATCCAATCCCTAATCTTGACTATACTCCACAAGTTGAATTAGCCAACAGCCCTGGGGTAAAAGAAGAAAATATCGGACTTTACGTTCAGCTTGGTTTAGAGGGAGAAATCGCTTCCATGCCTTGGTCTGGTAATATTGGTGTAAGAGTTGTTGAAACTGAGCAAACTTCAACTGGCTGGGGGGAAGAAATAATAAGTATTACACCTAACCCAGATGATCCAACGGTAAGCATATTAGAAACTACAGAAGCTAAACCTCTAGAAGTCGTTAATGAATACGAAGAAGTATTACCGTCGATGAATTTAAAGCTAGAAGTTAGAGAAGATGTTGATGTGCGATTGTCGTTATCAAAAACCATTACTCGTCCAGAGTTAAATAAAATTGGTGTTGACGTAGGATATAATACTAGACCAACCCAAGGAGGTTTCTTTGGTGCATCTGGTGGTAATCCATACTTAGAGCCTTATACAGCCACCAACTTCGATATCGCAGCCAACTGGTATGTCAATGAGTCATCTTATTTAGGTATCACTTACATGCACAAAGATATCGAAGACTTTATTGTTACCGCAGAGAAAGAAACTGTTATTTCAGGTTATGACTTTCTTGAAACGAGGCCATTTAACCTAGATGATGCTTCAATTTCGTCTGTCGAGGTAGCCACTAATATAGTATTCGACTTTCTCCCCGGCGCTTTTAGTGGTTTAGGTGTGCAGATGAATTACACCTTTGTTGATGATGATGATGCGTTTGTTGAGACAGATTCATATAGTTTTGGTATTGACGGATTGTCAGATACAGGTAACTTCATTCTCTTTTATGAATACCAAGCTGTACAAGTTCGTGCCTCATATAATTGGCGTGAAAAATACCTTTGGGGATTTGAGTATGAAGAATATACAACGGACTACGGCCAATGGGATGCCAGTGCAAGCTATGACATCAATGATAACTTTACAATTTTTGCCGAAGGGGTCAACTTAACGGAAGAGTCAGTCAGTAATTATCAGGGCTCAGAAAATCGAATCATTGATTATACTTATTATGGCAGAAGATTCTCGCTTGGTGTAAGAGCTTCATTCTAATAGAACATTGATGTAAAGCGCACCATTTTATTAATGGCGCGCTTTTTGTTTTTATAAAAGTGATAATTAATCAATATGTTATATAGTAATAAAGGTCTAGCTTTAAAGGTTGATTTACGAGTGCCATTGGTTTCAAGTTGTTTAATATTTCTGCCTATTTTTGCTCTGTTAGTTATTTTATTTCCATTGCCATCTCAGGCTGAGAGATTAAGTAGCCAAATGGTAAAAATGCGAGACGGTATTCATTTATCTACTGATATTTATTTCACGGGCCAGTTAAATAAGCCCCGTCCAACGATCTTAATTCGTACTGTATATAATAAAAACAATACTTTTAGCTGGAACCCAGTTTGGCAACAATTAGTCGATCAAGATTACGCAGTAGTTATTCAAGATATTCGAGGGCGTTATGAATCTGAAGGTAACTATAATATCGGAAGGGGAAGGAGGGAGGATGGTATTGACACCCTAGATTGGATCACTAAACAGCCTTGGTCAAATGGTAAAGTAGGGTTAAGTGGATGTTCATATTTAGGGGAAGCTCAAGTTGTACTTGAAGCGACTAATCATCCTGCGTTAGTCGTTGGTCAACCACAATCTGCTGCTTCTGGTTATTACCGTCCAGGAAGAGCATGGCAGTCATTCAGTGGCGGAGCTTTTGAACTGGGTCAAACAGCAGGGTGGTTTGCTAGCAATGGTTCGAAAGTATTTCATGGACCAAATCTAACAGGAGAAGAACGTAGTCAATGGTTCAATTCTCGTCAATCTAAAAAATTTGACATGTTGCCAGAATTTGATTTTAAACAATATCTAAAAAATTTAATGACGCTTCCAACGATTAACATACTTGAACGCAGTGGTGCATATCCAAGTGATTATAAAAAATGGATAAGTGCAAACCCAGATGACAACTATTTTCAAACAATGGATTTGGTTAAAAGCAATGACTCAGTCTCTGTCCCCAATCTATTTTTTGATACTTGGTATGATTATGGTGCTCGAGAAACCCTAATGATGGCTGAACAATTTAGAAAATATGGAAAAACTGAACTTGCTAAAGCGCATCAATATGTTGTTATAGGTCCAGGTACTCATTGTAATTTTCCAACACAAGATGAAGAGTTAAGCGCAGGACAGCGTCCTCTTAAAAATACCACTCAATCATTTGAAAAAATTCAAATTGACTGGTTTAACTACTGGCTTAAAGGCGAAAACAATAGCGCAATTAAACGACCGTTTCTGACTTATTATGTTTTAGGTGAAAATAGGTGGCGATCAGCGGAACAATGGCCCTTGCCTAATACTAATTACCAAAAGTGGTATCTATCAAAAATAAGTAAAGCCAATTCTCGACTAGGTGGCGGACAGTTAAGTAGATCTAAACCTAGTGCTGCTGTTTTATCAGATAGTTTTATATATGATCCTGCTAACCCTATACCTTCATTAGGTGGTCATACATGCTGTACTGGCTCTGATAAAGAAGCTGGTGCTTATGATCAATCTACTATCGAGTTAAGGAATGATGTTCTTGTTTATACATCAGCCGCACTTAAGCAAGGGATTGAAGTTACTGGATTAATTAAGGCTCATTTGTTTGTCAGTTCGTCTGCAAAAGATACAGATTTTACCGTTAAGTTAGTTGATGTTTATCCTGATGGTAAAGCATATAACGTACAGGAAGGTGTATTACGTATGCGCTATCGAGATTCATTAGAAAGTCCTACCTTAATGAAACCTGATAAAGTCTATGAGATTGAGGTAGACCTTAATGCAACGAGTAATTATTTTTCCAAGGGACATCAAATAAGAGTGGAGATAAGCAGCTCAAATTTCCCAAGAATAGAGCGTAATCTAAATACCGGCGAATCAAATCATCTAGGTACTTATTTTATTGAAGCTAAGAACACAGTGTGGCTTAGTGATGAAAAAGCATCATATATTGAATTGCCTGTAATTATTCGAGATTAGAATAGTTACTAATTTTTAAACAGTATTAATGTTAAAACTGTCAATTATTATGTACTTTTAATAAGTGATATTTATTCAAATAGAGTTGAGAAATGATCACTGTAATTTTATTGTGAGATTTTTTAAAGTATAGATATATCAATCAAATTCAGCATGTTTAAAGGTTGTGAAATGCAATTATCCGAGTCATTTAAAAACTTCAATATCGAAAGCATAAAGAATGTAGAGAGTAATATGCATACAACCAAGGTGGTAAATGCTTTTAAAAGCTATTTTGGTGACAAGCCAGATCATTTAGTCAAAGCTCCTGGAAGGGTAAATTTAATTGGTGAACATACCGATTATAATAATGGCTTTGTTTTTCCATGTGCAATTGAGTTTTATACCTATGTAGGAATTAGCCGAAGGGAAGATCTCTGTGTGGAAATAATTGCGCTAGATTTGAATGATCAGGATACCTTTAGCTTAGAAGAACATTTAACGCCTCACCCAACAAAAACATGGGTTAATTATATTAAAGGGGTCATTAATGAATTAACTAAGTTAGGGAAAAATTTATCAGGCTTTAATCTTGTTATTTGTGGTGATATCCCTCAAGGGGCAGGTTTAAGTTCGTCAGCTTCTTTAGAAGTTGCAGTTGCGAAGGCAATATCGAAACTTCACAGTTATAAGCTTAATAGAATAAAGTTAGCTCAAATTGCTCAGGCAGCAGAAAATAATTTTGTCGGTTGCAATTGTGGAATAATGGATCAACTGATATCTGCCTGTGGTATTAGAGATAATGCAATTGCTATTGATTGTAATAGCTATACATTAACTAAAGTTACGTTCCCGAAAGACCTTGCAATTATGATTGTAGATTCTTCTGTGAAAAGAGGCCTAGTTGAAAGCGAATATAATCTCAGACGTGAACAGTGTGAACAAGTTGCAGATTACTTTAGTGTTAAAAGCTTAAGACAAGTGCCTCTTGATGTATTTAATTCTGAAAAAGCTCGTATAAACCCTACATTAGTTAAAAGAGCACAGCATGTATTAGAGGAGAATCAGCGAGTACTTGCCATGATAGGCGCACTAAATATTCATGATCTTCCATCTATAAGTCGTTTGATGGCTGAAAGTCATCAATCATTAAAAACTTTATTTGAAGTGACGGTCCCTGAAGTTGATTACTTAGTAAAAATTATTTCAGAAGAACTTGGTTCAGAATGTGGTGTACGAATGACTGGTGGGGGATTTGGTGGTTGCATTGTAGTTATACTTCCACAATCGAGAGTTGATGCGCTAATTCCAATAATCAAAGATAAATATAAGCAAGAAATGGGATTAGATGCCTCAATTTACCTAAGTACACCTGCCCAAGGTGTAAAAGCTCTTTTTTAATGTTGCGATAGTCAAAAACACTTAAGGTTTAAGCCTTAGGCGATAAATGCCTAATTTGACTATGTTGAATTAGCCGGTTTCTTCGATATTTACTCGCGATTTAGCAAGCTCTGAGTCTGATTTTATTTGTTCAATTAGCCAACTTTCGAACAGTTGAATTTTTTTCTGTTCAAATTTTTCTTGCCTATAGACAAAGTACCATTCGTTGTGATGCTTAACTCTCATATTTGGGAATGGTTCGATAAGCATACCTGAAGATAGTTCTTTTTCTACATAGGGTTGCATACCAAGCGCAATGCCCATCCCTTGCAAAGCCGTTGAGATGGAATGATCGTAACTGTCAAATTGTAACCCTGACTCAGGATCAACACTAGTGCATCCCATTTCGTCTAACCAAATATACCAATCTCTATCTGATGGGTAGACTTGTAAAATGGTAAAGTCGCTAAGTTGTTCAGGCTGCTCTAATCGCTCTTTGTCTTTAAGTAAGTTTGGGCTACATACTGGAAATACCTCACACGAAAATAAATAGGTGTAATGTAAACCATTGGCTGTTTTGTTGCCTATCATTACGCAAGCATCAACATCACTTTGGTCAAAATCAACATCAAGCTGAGATGTATTTAGTCTAACGCTGATGTGAGGATATTTATTTTGAAAATCAGGTAATCTAGGAATTAACCAACGTATTGCTAAGGTTGAATAGAGTTGTATGGTCAGTACGTCTGATCGGGTAGGCTTTAAAATAAGATCTGTACCATCCGCAATTTTATCAAATGCTTCCCTTAATATCGGATAATACTGTTTGCCAATTTTAGTGAGCTCAACTGCACGAGTCTTGCGTGTAAATAGTTCAATGTTTAGCGTGTGTTCAAGCTGTTTTATTTGATGACTAATAGCTGAAACCGATACACATAATTCATCTGCCGCATCCCTAAATGAACCATGTCTTGCAGCTGCTTCAAAGCTTCTTAATGAATTTAATGGTGGTATTTTTTTACGCAAATTATACTCCCTTTAGCTTTATACTTTATTGTTATTATTGAGAAATATTCAAGTATGCATAAGTAAAATTAGTTTGTCAGAGGACTTTGGGTATGTCAATGTAATGTTAAATATGGAGGGTGCATGGAACAAAATTTTCAAATGACTGACAATATAAGAATAGCGGTACAGCATGCCCATGAGATGTTGTTACACAAAGCTTTTGAACCTGCGGTACAGCAAGGATATGAGATCTTAAAGAGATACCCTAATGAAGCTAATGGACTATTTATAATAGCTTCTGCCTATAGAGGATTAGGTCAGTTAGATAAAGCTAAAGGTATATTACAAAAATTAGTAAATAAGACTGATAATTTTGCTTTGGCGCACCAAGAACTTGCTTTTACATTAGCTGAGCAGAAGCAAATTAAGCCAGCTATAGCCGCTTTAACTAGTGCTGTAAATATTGAATCAAACTTACCACTAAGTTGGAAGTTATTATCAGAGTTATTGCAATCATTAGGTGAAAATAAACAAGCTGAAAAAGCTTATAATAATTACTTACGTTTCTCAGCTAAATATCCTAAATTTGGTAATGCACTACAAGCATTTATAGAAAATAAATTAGCTGTCAGTGAGGGCTTTTGTAGAGAACACTTAAAACAGCACCCAACAGATGTAAATGCGATCAGGTTATTGGCAGAAATAGCGATAAAGCTTGGTATATTTGAAGATGCCGAACATTTATTAGTTCGTTGCCTAGAATTAGCCCCTGATTATCAATTAGCTCGCCTCAATTACGCTCATGTATTGAACAAACGAGAAAAAAGTCAGCAAGCGTTAGCTGAAATTGAAAAATTAGAGCAAAAAGAAAATGTTCCCCCTCAGCAAATATTAAAGGCCGCGATTTTAGTAAGATTAGGCAAGTTTGATGTTGCATTAGAGCTCTACAATAAATTAATTAAAATTTTACCTGAGCACGCAGGTCTTTTTACTAGCAGAGGACATGTTCTTAAAACTATTGGTAAACAAGAAGCCGCCATCTCATCTTACAGGCAAGCCATTGAATGTTCGCCAAGTCATGGTGAAGCTTATTGGAGTTTAGCTAACTTAAAAACTTTTCGTTTTGAGCAAATGGATATAGAACAAATGCAACAGGTATTGCTAAGTAAGCATTTATCACCGTTAGAACGTGTAAATATCTGTTTTGCTTTAGGAAAAGCATTTGAAGATAAAGGGGACTTTAGGCAATCGTTTAGTTGTTACCAGCAAGGCAACGCATTGAAGCAGAAAATTGAACGATATGATGCAGATGAAACGACTCATTTGATAGACAGGACTATTGCCACGTGTATTCCTGAAATGTTTTCAAATATAAATAACGAGGGATGTAAAAAACCAGATCCTATTTTTATTGTTGGGCTGCCACGTTCGGGGTCTACTCTATTGGAACAAATTTTGGCAAGTCACTCAATGGTAGATGGTACGAAAGAATTGCCTAATATAACGGCTATGGTAAGACGTTTAAGTGAAAGAAAAAAGCGTGATGATGTTTCTAAATATCCAGAAGTTATTGCAACATTATCACCTGAACAATTAGAGTGCTTAGGACAAGAATACATAAACAATACCCAAATACATCGAAGTGACGCTCCTTATTTTATCGATAAAATGCCTAATAATTTTGCTCATATAGGGTTAATCAAACGCATATTGCCGAATGCAAAAATTATAGATGCTAGACGTAACCCAATGTCTGCATGCTTTAGTGGCTACAAACAATTATTTTCATCAGGTCAAGCATTTAGTTATGGGTTAGAAAATATAGGTAGATATTATCTTGATTACATTAAGTTAATGGATCATTGGCAGAAAGTGTTGCCCGGTCAAATACACACGGTTTGTTACGAAGATGTAGTTAAGGATTTCGAAACGCAAGTCCGCTCTTTACTCGATTTTTGTGATTTACCTTTTGAGGAAAACTGTCTTGAATTTTATAAAAATGCGCGCGCTGTAAATACAGCCAGTTCAGAGCAAGTAAGACAACCTATTTATCAAAGTGGCTTAAACGCATGGACTAAATTTGACCCCTACTTAGATCCGTTAAAAAACGTGTTATCTCCCATGATTACGTGATAACTATTATTTCCATTGTTCTCTTAAAAATGTCATAGCCTGATTAGGCCAAAGTTTAATTTATTTAAACAGCTAAAGTCGTTATCTACCTGATAAGGCTGAGTTTAATTGCCGTAAAAGCGGCTCTATAGTTTAGATTTTTTCAACTGTTATTGCGAAATACTCGTTTGTTCAGTATTGATTTTCGTTGTTAATATAACCTTGTTGTTATGAAGAAGTTAACAATCAGATGTGATGTTGTAAATTATTTCTCTTAGTCAAAGAGCATTAGTTTACCTGCTATAAATATAATAAAGGAACACACAATGACTGGTAGAAATCTTAATACCGTAATCAGCTCTAAAGTAAAGCCTCTGATCGCCGCGATACGTAATTCGTTAAAAGAGCAAGGTCTACAGCGAATTGCCTTATCGACTGTGGTTATCGGTGGATTGTCGGTAATGACAAATGCAAGTGCAGAAGAGTCTGTTGATGCGAATGCAACTAATGTTGATAGTACAAATAATGGTATAGAAACGATAGTTGTTACTTCTCGTAAGCGCGTAGAAAACATTCAAGAAACACCTGTCAGTATAACTGCATTTGGCACTGAAAAACTTGAAGAACTTGGTATTGAAAATTTTGATGACTATGCATTAATGCTGCCGAGTTTATCCTACCAGTCATCAGGCCCTGGCTTGTCTCAGGTTTATATGCGTGGTGCTTCTGATGGTGGTGATGGGAACGCCTCTGGCTCACAACCGGGTGTTGCTATTTATTTAGACGAGCAGCCTGTAACTGCAATTGGGCGTAATCTCGATTTACATATTTATGATATTGAACGGGTTGAGGCGCTTGCTGGTCCACAAAGTACTCTATTTGGTGCTAGCTCTCAGTCAGGTACTTTAAGAATTATTACAAACAAGCCTGATGTTGATGCATTTGAAGGTGGTTTTGATGTTAGTTATGGAACAACTGAAGGTGGCGATACAAGTAATTCAGTCGAAGGGTTTGTAAACGTCCCTATTAATGATGATGCCGCCATTAGGTTAGTCGGATGGACTAAAAAAGATGGTGGTTATATCGATAACGTTGCAGGCACACGAACTTATGCCTTATTTACCGACGGTGGTAATTTATCAACAGTAGAAGAAACCAATGCTCACTTGGTTAAAGAAGACTTTAATGAATTAACTAATAGTGGTGCAAGAATGGCACTGAAAGTTAATTTAAACGAAAATTGGATTGCTACGGCAAGCCATTTATTCCAAAAACAAGAAACTGAAGGCGTTTGGTTTCATGATCCTGACAACCCTAGTGGGGAGATTGGTGATCTAGAAGTTCAACGCTTCTTTGCCGATAAAATGGATGATGAATTTAATCAATCTGCACTCACCATCGAAGGCGACCTTGGTAACATGAGTCTAGTTTATGCTGGATCATTTATGGATAGAGACGTTGAATATTTTAACGATTATTCCGATTATGCAGATTATTTTTCTACCAGTTGGATCCAATACTATGGCTGTGAATATTACGGCACTGCCGATGTCGATTGTTCAAGCATGGCTATTTATTATCAAGATGATAATAAATATAAACGCGATACCCATGAGCTTCGTTTGCAATCAACAGATGATGATCCATTGCAATTTATTGTCGGCTTATATTATGAAGATGCTAGTCATGATTACCGCCAAGAATGGCAGATGAATGGGATGGCACAAGGTGAAGACTTTAGACTATTTGGCGAACCTAACCTATGGTATTTAACCGATCAAAAAAGAACCGATGAGCAATCAGCCTTATTTGGTGAGGTAAGTTATGCCTTTACAGATCAATTTACTACTACTCTTGGGGCGCGAATATTTACAAATGATAGTACGTTAGAAGGTGTTTCCGGTTATGGCTTGATTGCTCCAGGGTTCCCTATTATCAATGTTGACAGTAAAACGGATGATAGTGATAGCATCTTTAAATTTAACGCTACGTATAAATTTAATGACGATAAAATGGCTTATTTTACTTGGTCTGAAGGCTACCGCCCTGGTGGTATTAACCGAGATGAAACCGATTTAGTAGCTCGTACCTATAAATCTGATTTTGTTACTAATACTGAGCTAGGTTGGAAAACAATGTGGTTAGAAGATAACCTGCGTTGGAATGGCGCAATTTACCACATGAGCTGGGATGATATGCAATTTACTCGTTATGATTCCTCTTATGGTTCTCCCGTAGGTTTAACTGTTAACGCGAGTGAAGCAAAAATTGTTGGTCTAGAATCAGACCTTACTTACTTACTTACGCAAGACTGGACTGTTAGTGCAGCATTTAATTTTAATAATGCTGAACTCAATGAAGATTTATTAGTGGGTAGTAATTTATCCCCTGATGGCACCGAACTTCCTAACGTACCAGAGTTTAAAGGGAATATTACTAGTAGATATAACTTTACTATTGCTGATTACGCAAGCTTCGCTCAAGTTGTCTATTCCTATGTGGGTGAGTCTTATAGTGATATTTATAAATATAACACCAGTGATTTAACCGATGATAGGCGAGATATTAATAAGAGCTATAGCATTGTTAATTTATCGGCAGGCTTAGATATGGATGGCTGGGGGGTTAGTTTGTATGTTAATAATTTGACCGATGAGCGTGCACAGTTATCAAGAGGGAGTGCTGACTGGGACACAAGTATTACAACAAATAGGCCACGTCATATTGGTATAAGGTATCACATGACTTTTGAGTAATTTAGTTTTAAAGCAGGTGAATCATAATTCACCTGCTCATTCTCGAATGAATAAAGTTTAGGTTAATAAATAAGGACAAACGATGACTGTTGATAATAACGGTTTAGGCCCTGACAAAGTTGTACTTGTTACTGCTGGAGCTAGTGGTATTGGACGCACAATAGCAGAAAAATTTCTTAGCTATGGATGTAAAGTTCATATATGTGATGTTGATAAAACTGTAATCTCAGAGTTTTTAGAAGCAAACCCAAGCGCAACAGCATCTGTTGCCGATGTTTCAAATGTTGATGAAGTAAAGCAAATGTTTAATGAACTAGTTGAATTATACACTCGCTTAGACTTTCTCGTTAATAATGCTGGAATTGCTGGACCAACAGCTCCTGTTGAAGATATTGAAATTAATGAATGGCAGCAAACAATTAATGTTGATTTAAATGGACAATTTTATTGTACTAAATATGCAGTTCCATTACTTAAAGCCAATGGTTCAGGAGGAATAATAAACATTTCTTCAAATGCTGCCTTTTTTGGTTTTCCTTTGCGCTCACCTTACACGGCGTCTAAATGGGCGCTTGTTGGGTTAACTAAAACGTGGGCAATGGAACTCGGGCCACATAATATTCGTGTTAACGCGCTTTGCCCTGGCAGTGTTAGTGGTGATCGTATTGAAGGTGTGATAAATCGCGATGCGCAACAACGAGGTGTATCACCACAGGAAATTAAAAATATTTATGCGGAGCAAAGTTCTATGCGTTTATTTGTTAGCCCTGAAGATGTTGCCAATATGGCAATATATTTAAGCTCAGCGCTTGGTTCGAGCCTTTCAGGGCAGGTGATTGGTATTGACGGCCACACAGAAAATTTATCTTGTAAATTTTAAAAAGTAATGACTATTTGCGCTTATCTTTTAGCGAATATAAGAATAATGAGGCCAAAACCTCAACAATGGAGAACACAATGAAAGCAGCTTGGTTTGAAAAATTTGGAAGTGCCGCCGAGACAATTATTATTGGTGAACAGCCTAAGCCTGAAGTTAACGATGGTGAAGTATTAATAAGGTTAAAGGCCACAGGTGTTAATCCTTCAGATGTAAAGAAAAGAATGGGAGCATTTCCAAACCTTTTAGATACGGGGCATGTTATTCCACATAGTGATGGGGCTGGGATTATTGAAGCTGTTGGTAAAGGAGTTTCTGAGAGTCGAATTGGTGAAAGAGTATGGGTGTACCAAGCACAATATGCACGTATGCTTGGTACTGCTGCAGAATATGTCAGCATTGATGCTTCTCGTGCAGCCACATTACCCGATAATACGTCATTCGAGATTGGTGCATGCTTAGGTATTCCAGCAATGACTGCACATCGAGTTGTTATGTCGGATGGTGACCTTACTGATCAAACTGTATTAATCACAGGCGGAGCTGGTCGAGTAGGATTCTATGCAATTCAGTGGGCAAAAATTGCTGGTGCTAAAGTAATCGCTACTGCGAGTAATCCTGCCGATGAATCAGCCTGCCTGGAAGCAGGGGCTGATCTAGTTGTTAATCATCGTGAAAGTAATTGGGGAGATTCCGTACAGGAGATTAATGATGGTGAAAAAGTCGACCGTGTTATTGATGTTGAGTTTGGCTTTAACTTACCTGAAGTTCTTAAATGTATTCGAATTGGAGGAGTGATTGCAACTTATGGTAACACTCAAGTTAAAGAACCTAAGTTACCATTTTTTCAAATGATGTTTATGGATTTAACTATCAAAATGACCATAGTATATGCTATGCCAGAGGCCGCTAAACAACACGCAATCAAAGATATTTATAATGCCTTGTCTGCAAACAAATTGAAACATCGTGTAACTCATTTACTTTCATTTGAACAAATGGCTACAAGCCATGAGTTAATTGAACAAAACAACGTTCGTGGTTGTGTAATTGTTAATATAGATAGTTAACAATGCAACTTTAAATTTGAGTTCATGAAAGGTAAAAATATACGTTTTAGCTCTTATATACGAGTAGCTTGTGTCGGTCATCTTGTTTGTTAACATGTAATTTCAAGATGGCCAGATGTAAGTTGATTGGTTCGTAGTAATCAAGATGAATAACGGAAGTTTTTAAATGCTTTGTATAACCACTTCAGCAAGTAATGTTTGGTACATCAAATGTACCTATAACTTATAACCTGTTAATGAATTTGCCATTCTAAAATAACAAAAAATAATAATGGAGTTATGCAGTGAAGCAACGTATAGATAAAATGGGATTTATAGCAACGATCGTAATTATCCTTTTAATGACAATACCTTTGATTATTGACCCTAAAGCTTCTGCTGATTATATGCAAATAGCATATGCTTATATAGCTAATAACTTTGGTTTTTTATACATTTTTATGGCTTCATCCATATTGATTTTATTATTGTGGCTTGCATTTAGTAAATATGGAAACATTAAACTAGGCGACAGTACTGATACACCTCAGTACAGTAATTTCTCGTGGAGTGGCATGCTATTTTGTGCTGGTGTGGGGGCTGGACTTTTATACTGGTGCACAATTGAATGGGCTTTTTATTACCAATCACCACCTTTTGGTGTCGAAGCTATGTCAACAGAAGCTGCAAAATGGGCGTCTTCCTACGGAATATTTCACTGGGGAGTTAGTGCTTGGGCTTTTTATTGTTTGCCAACATTGGCAATAGCATACCCGTACTATGTTAAAAAGGTTCCGATGCTTAAATTTAGTATAAGTTGTCATCATGTGCTTAAGGGGAAAGAAAATTCACCCTTGGGGAGATTCATTGACTTCTTATTTCGAGTCGCCCTTATTGGAGGTGCAGGTTCTTCTCTTGGTTTTTCAACCCCGCTTATTGCTGAAGGAATTTCACTATTACTAGGCATAGAATCCAGCTTTAAATTGGAGGTTTTTGTTGTTTTGGTTTGTGTAGGCATATTTGCTACGAGTGTTTATTTCGGCCTAGAAAAAGGTATGAAACGTTTAAGCCAAGCCAATGTTTGGTTATCGTTTTTGTTATTAGGTTTTATATTACTTGCGGGGCCCACGGTTTTTATATTAAAAACAGGCATCAATAGTATCGGCACCGTTATTCAAAACTTTGTTCAAATGAATACATGGACGGATCCATTTACAGAATCTAGCTTTGTGGAAAGTTGGACTGTTTTCTATTGGGCTTGGTGGGTGGCATTTGGACCATTCGTTGGTATTTTTGTAACCCGTATTTCGAAGGGAAGAACTATTAAAGAAGTTATACTTGGAATGTTAACTTTTGGCTCTATTGGAGGAGCTATTTTTTATATAGTTATTGGAAATTATTCTTTATATCAACAACTTACAAATGCTGTCGATGTGATAAGTTTAATGAACAGTTATGGCGCTCCTACAGCTATTATTACTGTATTTGAACAATTACCATTAGCTAAGCTAGTTATCGGAATTTTTTGTCTGGTTTGTATCATATTTGTAGCAACAACTTACGATGCTGCGTCTTATACCTTAGCTAGTAGCGCAACTGAACAGTTACCAGTTGGAGAAGATCCACACAGACTTCATCGTACATTTTGGGCTATTACATTGGCATTGTTGCCCATTTGTTTAATGTACGTAGGAGGTTTTAAGGTGGCTCAAACCGCTGTTTTAGTTGTTTCATTACCCCTTTTATTTATATATATGCTAATGACTTATTCTTTTATGGCTTCACTAAAATTTGATTCAAATCAGCCAAGCTCAAATGAAAAAACTTTAATAAATATTTAGAGGGAAAATTATAATGCCGGGTTTTAATAAGGTAGTTTCTTGCTATAGCGAAGCAATGGCAGGCTTGCAAGATGGAATGAGTATTGTTTCTGGTGGCTTTGGACTATGTGGCATTCCTGAGAACCTAATCAAACAAATTAAAAAAATGGCTACTAAGGACTTGACCATAATTTCAAATAATTGTGGAACTACCAACCATGGTTTGGGGATTTTACTGTTTGATCGACAAGTAAGAAAAATGATCGCATCGTATGTTGGTGAAAATGAGAATTTTGAAGCGCAAATGATGGCTGGAGAATTAGAGGTCGAACTAACACCTCAAGGTACTCTTGCCGAAAAAATACGCGCAGGTGGAGCCGGTATTCCTGCCTTTTATACTGCAACTGGCTATGGTACTCCGGTTGCCGAAGGTAAAGAGGTTAAAGAGTTTAATGGTAGACATTACATTCTTGAGCAGGCATTAACTGCAGATTTTGCCATCATAAAAGCTTGGAAGGCTGATACGATGGGTAACTTAGTTTACCGAAAAACTGCACGTAACTTTAATCCTATGGCAGCCACTGCAGGTAAAATAACAGTAGTAGAGGTTGAAGAAATAGTGCAAGCCGGCTCCCTAGATCCTGATGAAATACATACGCCTGGTATTTATGTTGATCGCTTAATTCAGGGGACGTTTGATAAAACAATTGAACAACGAACGATACTAACAGCATCATAAGGATTATAAAATGTCACTTACAAGGCAGCAATTAGCAAAGCGTGTAGCGCAAGAACTTAAAGATGGTTATTACGTAAATTTAGGCATCGGCATTCCAACATTAGTTGCAAATTACGTACCTGAAGGTATGGCAGTTATGCTTCAGTCTGAAAATGGCTTGCTAGGTATGGGACAATTTCCTACAGAAAACGAGCTAGATGCTGATTTAATTAATGCAGGTAAACAAACGGTTACTATGATAAAAGGCGCATCATTATTTGATAGTGCCGAGTCGTTTGCGATGATACGCGGTGGTCACGTTGACTTAACTGTTCTTGGAGCCTTTGAAGTAGACGTTAAAGGTAATATAGCGTCTTATATGATCCCTGGAAAGTTGATAAAAGGTATGGGGGGGGCAATGGATTTAGTTGCAGGTGCAGATAATATTATTGTTACCATGACCCATGCATCTAAACATGGTATTTCAAAGCTTCTAAATAACTGCACATTACCTTTGACGGGAAAAGGTTGTATTAAAAAAGTACTAACAGACTTAGCCTTTATTGAGATAAAAGATGGCAAATTCCATTTGTTAGAACGAGCTCCAGGAGTTTCAGTAGAAGAAATTATAAGATTAACAGAAGGCCAATTAGCGGTGCCTGAACATGTACCTGAAATGAGCTTTTAAGCTAAGGACTATTTATATATCTGTTGCTCAAGGGGTGCGTTTACCTTTGTTTATAGTTAAAATTATCATGAATAAGAATATTATGAATACTGCATTTGATCCAACTGAACATCCACATCGCAGATATAATCCATTAATAGATGAATGGATCTTAGTTTCGCCACATCGCGCTAAACGACCTTGGCAAGGTCAGGTTGAAAAACTTGATGAAGAAGAAAAACCCGCTTACGACAAAGACTGTTTCTTATGTGCTGGTAATACCCGTGTTAATGGTGAAATTAATGATGATTACAAAGAAACTTTTGTTTTTACTAATGATTTTTCAGCAATAAAACAAGATACACCAAACATTAGTATTGATGATCCTCTTTTTAAAATGGAGACCGAAAAAGGTGAAAGCCGTGTTATTTGTTTCTCTCCAGATCATAGTAAAACTTTGCCTCAGCTAAGCGAAAAGGAAATCACTAACATTGTTAATACTTGGCAGAGTCAATGTGAAGAGTTAGGTAAAAAACACCTCTGGGTGCAAATTTTTGAAAATAAAGGCAGTGTTATGGGCTGCTCTAATCCACATCCTCATGGTCAAATTTGGGCACAGCAAAAAGTACCCACTTTAGTGATGAAAAAACAAAAAGCCCAACAAGCCTACTTTGCTCAATACCATAGTAGCTTATTACAAGACTATGTCGCCAGAGAACTTGAGAAGAAAGAGCGCATTGTTGTATCCAATGAAGATTGGCTTGTTGTCGTGCCATATTGGGCAAAGCCAATACAACAGATATCAATAATAGCAGTGTTAGTTTAGAGCAAGTGAGTTTTGCTACGACTAAGTCCTTTAATGTTGCAGCAGTAGGTGTTGTACTGATTCTGTGTGCTTTATACACTGCATGGTGGTAAAGAGATGGCTGGGTAAAATCCTATAAAAATATAGACTAATAAAAGGCTAATAGAATGGCCTTTTAACTCTGTAAGGTAAGAAATGAAGGTATTAGTCACAGGCGGCGCAGGATATATTGGCTCACATACTGTATTAACTTTATTGGCTGAAAATCATTCTGTGGTCGTGTTTGATAATCTATGTAATTCAAGTATTGAAGCAATTAAGCGTGTTGAGCGTTTAAGCGGTAAATCTGTAACCTTTATTCAAGGTGATGTGTGTGATAAAGCGCAACTAAACGAGTTGTTTATTGGTCATGATATCGATGCTGTTATCCATTTTGCTGCGCTTAAGGCGGTTGGGCAATCAACCCAAATGCCACTCGAATATTATCAAAACAATGTTTATGGTTCATTGTGTTTACTTGAAGTAATGCAGCTGCATCAAGTAAACAATTTTGTATTTAGCTCTTCAGCGACGGTTTATGGTGAAGAGGCACAACCGCCTTACTTAGAAACAATTAAACTTGGTACAACAGCAAGTCCATATGGCGCGACCAAGGTAATGGTCGAACGCATTATTGAAGATTTTGTTAAAGCTAATAACGCGTTTAGAGCGGTATCATTGCGTTACTTTAATCCAATTGGCGCTCATGAAAGCGGTGAAATTGGCGAAGACCCGCTTGGCATACCAAATAATTTATTGCCTTATATTGCACAAGTGGCGGTAGGTAAACGTGACAAACTTAGTATTTTTGGCAACGACTACGACACAGAAGATGGCACTTGTAAACGTGATTATTTGCATGTGATGGATTTAGCACAAGGGCATGTGGCGGCGCTTGATTGGTTAGAGAATAATCCTAATTTTAATGGTGCTGAAGTATTTAATTTGGGCACAGGAAATGCCGTGTCAGTATTGGAAATTGTTGCCGCGTTCGAGCAAGCTTATGGCAAAACGTTAGCTTATGAATTTGCCCCACGTAGAAGCGGTGATTTACCAGCTTTTTGGGCGGATGCGAGTAAAGCTAATAGTCAACTTAACTGGCAAGCGAAAAGAAGCTTATTGCAAATGATGACTGACACCTGGCGCTGGCAGTCAAACAACCCAAATGGCTATTGATATGAGTATTAAGCAACAGATATTAACCAATAGTAATAGCATGCAAGTAACGGTAGCTAACTTTGGTGCCCGTATTGTATCGATTAAAATTCCCGTCGATGGCTCTTTAGAGGAAATGTTAGTAACTCATCAGGAAGCCGATAATTTTATTGATGATGAATACTACCTAGGGGCTACTTGTGGAAGAGTCAGTAACCGAATTAGTGGAGCCAAATTTTCATTAGATAACACTTGTTATCACCTACAAAAAAATGACGGAGATAATTGTTCACACAGTGGTTTTGATAGTATTTCTAATCGCTTTTGGCAAGTTGATAATGAAAATACTCAAAACAATGTGGTTAAGTACTCACTAACTTGTCCTGACATGAAAATAGGTTTTCCTGGCGATTTAAGCATCATTGTTGAGTACGTATTATTTGATGATAATCGCTTACAAATTAACTATCTAGCTACGACCACCAGGGCGACGCCAATTAACCTTACCAACCATGCTTATTTTAGTTTAGGTGCTCAAAGTGCACATGAATTAAATGTAAAAATTAATGCTGATAACTATTTACCTAAAACCTCAGATAATTTACCTACGGGTGAGATTAAATCGGTAAGTAATTCGGACTTTGATTTAAGAGAGCTACAAAATATTGGTACACTTGAAGCGAGTGCCAATGACGTTACTCTTGCTAACGGATTAGGTTACGACCATTGTTTTATCGTTAATGATAATACTAAACCTGTAGCGACCTTAATTAATCCTCAAAATAATATGAGTCTACAAGTATCATCCGACCAAGCCGCGATACAGCTCTATACTGGCAAGTATTTACAAGGCAGCTTTACCCCATTTCAAGGAGCATGCCTTGAGGCTCAGGGGTATGTGAATGCGATAAATCAAAGTAACTTTCCTAGCTCGGTATTAGAGCCGGGAGATACTTACAAGAAAACAATTGAATATTTGTTTTTTAACTTTAAAAAACAAATTTAAATGATTTCTGAGAAATGGCCCACCCGGCAGGAGTCGAACCTGCGGCCTCGCCCTCCGGAGGGGCGCGCTCTATCCAGCTGAGCTACGGGTGGTATATATTAGATAAGTTATAGGACATCGTCATTCTAACGAGCAGGTTGCCAGTGTCAACCAATCGATTATAGGTTGCCATTCGTTTGCTGAAATTATGTGCAGATCGAATGCTAATTTAATTTAGTTTTGCTTATGCAAAGTTTTGATTTTGAACTAAAATTAGGTATTGTTAATAAAAATAAAATAGATACTTAAGTATCAGGTTAAAAATGGAATTATTAGGGTTGGTAGGTTATGGCGTTGCCGCTATAGTCTGGGGTTTGTTTACGGTGTTACTAATTAGTGCGCGAAAGTATTCGTTTGCGCGTAACTTTTTGGTGGCTAGCATTGGTGTTACTTTCCTGTCTTTATTGCTGTCTGCAATTCAGGTTTATCAATCTTTTTCATTATTATATGTGTTTATTGTTGAGTTTTTTAAACTGTTAGTTTGGTCGTTATTTTTACTCAATTTAAGATACTCAATTCAATCGTTTTCTCAGTTTTGGCAAAGCCCTGAAATTCGAAAATTTTTAATTGTTGCAGTAATTGCTATCGCTGTGTCGGTGTATAGCATCCAAACTATCAATCAATTTAGTTGGTTCTTTACGGTTTTACTTGCGCTTACGTTGTACCCTTTAGTGCTAGTCGAGCAACTTTATCGCAATGGTTCAGAAACTCAAAGATGGGCTTTCTGGCCATTACTTATTGGCTTAGGTGCGATGCTGGTTTACGATTTTATTATGTATGCACAAGGCGCATTGCTTAATCGATTAGATTTTAATTTCTGGTATGCTCGCGGTTTTGTATTGACCTTTTCAATGCCATTTATTTTGCTCACCAGCAAGCGCATAAAAGATTGGTCGAATTCTTTGTTTGTATCTAGGGATGTGGTGTTTTATAGCACCATGTTAGTTATCGGCGGCAGCTATTTATTATTGTTGTCATTTGCCGGTTACATTATTCGTTTTATCGAGGGGCAATGGAGTGGCGCTCTTGCGGTAGGGTTTCTAGCTCTTGGCTTGATTGTTTTCGCACCAATTGTATTGATGCAAAGCTTTCGCAATAAAGTTAAAGTGTTTATTACTAAACACTTTTTTGCTAATAAATATGATTATCGCAATGAGTGGTTAAAATTGACTAATGCCATTGAAACTGCGAATGCAAACGATATTTATCAAGATGCATGCGTAGCGTTTAAGCAAGTTTTACCAATGAAGATTTGTGGCTACGTTAAAATTAATAATATGAATATTTGTGAGCCCAAGTTTGTTTCAGATTTCAACTTTACCGATGAAAGTTTGCTGCAAATGCGGAAAATTGCGGATTTTTGTCAACAAAAGTCTTGGATTATTGATGTGCGAGAATATCAACATAATCATGATAAATATAAAAGTTTAGATATTGATGAACAACCTCTATTAACACAGCACATTGATGTTTTAGCGCCAGTCGTCCATCAACAAAAACTATTAGGTTTTTTTGTGTTTTCGCATGTTCAAGACAAGCCAACGTTGAATTTTGAAGACCGAGATTTTATATTTGCGGTGAGTAATCAACTTGGTAATTATATTTTCTTACAGCAGGCTCAGCAACAAATTAGTCAGTCACAGCAGTTCAATGTTTTTAGTAGGATGTCTGCATTTGTACTACACGATCTTAAAAATATTCAAGCTCAGCTTTCTTTGATTAACGCTAATGCTGAACGTCATCGAGACAACCCTGAGTTTGTCGATGATGTCTTTGATACGGTTAATTCAGCTGCTAGTCGCTTAGAAAAAGTAGTAAAACAATTAGCAAATAAAAATATTGATAAAATGGTCGATCAGAAACAAGTCGATATTGCTAGTTTGTTAGAAGAAGTATTGGTTGTACGCAATCAACAAAAACCCTACGTAACTTTGGCGGTTGAAAATGATTGCTCGTTAAATATTGATAAAGATGGTTTACTATCAATCATTAGTCACCTCATTCAGAATGCCCAGGAGGCTTGCAGCGCTGATGGAGACGTAACTGTTAAGGCTAATGTACACACTGAAAGTCTGCAGATCGAAATTAGCGATACAGGCGAAGGCATGAGTAAGGAATTTATAAGGCAACAGCTGTTTAAGCCGTTTGAAACTACAAAAGGGAATTCGGGTATGGGCATTGGTGCCTATGAAGCTCGGCATTTTATAGAACAAAATGGTGGCGTTTTAAATGTAGTATCCGTACCAGAGCAAGGTAGTACGTTTACTATAAAACTGCCATTAAGCCACTAGAAAGTGGATGAGGGGATGACATGAGTAAATTATTAATAGTCGATGATGACAAAGGCATTCAAAAACAATTGAAATGGAGTTTGTCCGAATATGACGTGGTATTTGCCGATAATCGTGAACAGGCGATTAGCGCGGTTAGATTACATGAGCCGAAAGTGGTGTTACTTGATTTAGGGTTGCCACCAGATGAAGATAACGCCAGTGAAGGTTTAAAAGCTTTACAGCAAATATTGTCTATAGCACCGTTTACTAAAATCGTGGTGATCACAGGAAATGATGACCACCAAGTTGCACTAGATGCAATCGCTCAAGGCGCATACGATTTTTATCAAAAGCCACTAGATGCTGATGTTGTTAATATCATAGTGCAACGAGCGATGGCTGTGTCAGCGATCGAAAGCGAAAATCGCGATATTCGCGAACTAGGCGGTGTTGACTCCGGCATTATCGGCAATAGTGAGATCATGGATAGATTGCGCACCATGATCAAACGTATAGCGCCGACAGAAATTACTGCTTTATTGCTCGGTGAGAGTGGCACTGGTAAAGAAGTCGTTGCCAATGCGATACATCAACAGAGTAATAGAGCGCAAAAGCCATTTATTGCGATTAACTGTGCGTCAATCCCTGAAAATCTGCTTGAGAGTGAGTTATTTGGTTTCGAAAAAGGCGCTTTTACCGGGGCTCATAAAACGACTAAAGGTAAGATTGAAAATGCCGCTGGCGGCACGTTATTTCTTGATGAAATAGGTGATATGCCGTTTAACTTGCAAGCTAAGTTATTACGCTTTCTACAAGAGCGAGTCATCGAGCGTATCGGTGGACGTCAAGAAATAGCCGTTGACGTTCGTGTTGTTTGTGCGACAAACCAAAACCTCGAGCAAATGGTAGCGAACAAAGAATTTAGAGAAGATTTATATTACCGAATTAGTGAGATGGTGTTGTCAATACCCGCACTAAAAGATCGTGATTATGATGTCTTGATCCTAGCGCAATACTTCTTGTTGCAGTATTCAAAGGATTACAACATGAAAGTAAAAGGATTTTCCGATGAAGCGGCTAATGCGCTCAAGGCTCACCCATGGCCAGGTAATATCCGAGAATTACAAAACAAAATAAAATCGTCAGTAATCATGGCTAATGGTGCTCAAATAACCGATGTTGATTTGGGCTTTATCAACAATGCAAACGAACTGTCTGTGGACTTAAACTTAAGAACCGTGCGAGAGAAAGCGGAATCAAAAGCCGTTGAACAAGCATTTGTTTTAAGTGAAGGGAATATGAGTAAAACCGCAGAAATGCTCGGTGTTACACGCCCAACGCTTTATGGTTTAGTCGAAAAATATGGCTTGCAATTAAGCGTTTGAGTGGGGATAAGTTAAATGGACTTACGAACTAGTCCATTTCCCCCAAATCATGTTTGCTAATGGCAATGTTTTTTTGCTTAATGAGCTTGTCTAAATAGCGATTTAGCTTTACTTTAGCATCGATGTTTTCTTGCAAAAATTCAGCAACGTCGGCTAAGTTGCGGGCAACTTCTACAAAACCATGCTCTATACCAGAATATGACTGTGAACTATCAAGATTTGTTTCGGTTAGTGTTTCAGTTTGAGTTTCGAGGCCAACTTCAGATTGAGTTAACGATGCACTCATTTCGTCACTCATTTCGGAAACCACTGATTCTATGTCTGATTTGGAGAATTTCTGCAAGTCATTTAAGTAGCCGAACAGTAATACCCTATCCATCAGTTGATTTATCTTTCTAGGAATACCGCCAGTAATTGTATTAATTACTGCAAAGCAGTCAGCACTGAACATCTCTTTTTGTTCGCTGCCAGCCAGTGATAGGCGATGATTGATATATTGTTTTGTTTCTTGTTCATTAAAAGGCTTTAAGTGACAAGAAGCGATGATTCTTTGTCGAAACTGTTCCATTTTGGGGCTTTGGATTATCTCTTTAAGCTCTTCCTGTCCTAGTAAAAAACTTTGAATAAGTGGTTTGTCGTAGAGCTGGAAATTCGACAGCATACGCAATTCTTCAACGCTTTCTATTGGTAAATTTTGTGCTTCATCGACTAGCAACAACACTCTTTTGTCGTTATTAAATTGATAGATTAAGTGTTGTTCAATAGACCTCAACATTTCTGCTTTACTTGAATCTTTTGCACTAAGACCGAGTTTTTGCAAGATAACACCAAGTAAGTCGTCCGGACTTAAGTTACTGGTTACAATTTCTATGGCTTGAATATTAGACCCATCAATTGTTTGAACTAAGTTTTTAGCAATCGTCGTTTTGCCGCAGCCTATAGGGCCGGTGATAACAATAAAACCTTCACCTTGTTCAAGTCCATACTGTAAATAAGAAAGTGCTTGTTGGTGCTTGTTGGAGGCAAAGAAAAAACGTGGATCAGGACTTAACTGAAACGGTTTGTTTGATAAATGAAAATGTTCTTCGTACATACTAAAAATTTTTGACCAAGGATAATGAAAGGCGATTTTCTTCGTAATTATAATCTAATCTATTGGAATTTCGATTCAAGTGCAGCAATGAATAGGTAATGACTAAACTTCGATTCAAATTTTGTTCAAAACTAGCACCATAACTGTGGTAATAGTCAATTTGTGAAATTGATTGTGGATTACCATTGCCTAGGTTGTTTTTGTTTATCGCTGCGTAAATTGATAATTCGCTGACTTTACTTGTTTTACGACTAATATTAAACCGTGCCGATTCATACTCATCGTAACTTTCCAGATCTAGATTTTCACGCTTCTGTTTGCCAAAGGATATTGAGTAATCAGTTCTTTTTAGTGCCAATGTACTGGTAAAATTGAATTGTTTATTCAATACAAAATAATCCGCTTGCTCCGGTGTTAAAACTTCTACTTCGCCAACAAGTAAATAGTCATCTAAATTAGTGTTTTCGCCAGGTGCTAACAAACATTGGTCAATATTGGTTATATCATCAGCCAAACACCAAACCTCTTGTAGTTCAGAAGGTACTAATTCGAATCGATCGAACACGTCTAAAGATTCGTTGTATGTAGCTGTACTAGTAATTCGTTTACTACCATGAGTGGCATTGAGTTGATATGCCTCACCAAAAAAACGTTGGTAATAACGGGCATCTAAACTTGAACGAGAAGAGGGTTGCCATTTGACGCTCGCACTATAATAATCTTCTTGTTTGGCTGATACATCGCCAATCGCTTCTGACTCTTCATCAACGGCATTATAGGCTACCTCTAACTGTAAATGCTTTGATGCTAACCAGCGCACCCCAGCACCAATAGATGAAGTACCTTGTATATTTTGGGTTTGAAGATTACCACTGGTGTCTTCATCATAATAGCGAATAAAAGGGTTTATTTTATATGACGTAATCCAACCTACAATGGCTTCAGCAGTATAAAACCGACCTGTATTTTGGTCACTTTCATAATCGCTATAATTACCATTGATATCCCAAAATATTACGTCTGCGCTTCTACCGTTTTGACTCTTTAAGTTGGCGACATAGCCTTCACGGTTACCAATACCGTCATCAGCACTACTTTTACTGTAAGCGATTGTGGAATCAATAATAAATGCGCTTGAGCGGGTGTTGTATGCGAGTCCGGTATTCACCGACTTAAATTCTACGGTATCACCACTAACTATGTCTGCAATGGAGTTTCGAGCAGTGTTTCGACTGACATTTCTAATTGAACCCTGAGCAAAAATTGATAAACCTTTTGGCTTTAACTCCAAGCTTGATGACATGGCTAATTCATTAAAGTGATTATCTAAATCATGATCGTGGCTGTAATAAGCTTTACTGTATTCGTAATCGAGCTCAAGATTAGCTCTTGCACCGACAAATGTTAGGTTAATACCAGGCTTAACCATTGAAACTAGCGATGATTCTTTATCGTTTTCGGCTAAGGTAACATTGTCAGTGTGTATTGCTTCAATTCCAACACGTGGCGTTATTACTAACTCACTGGCGCTGCTTGACCAACAAGTGAGTATTAGTGCGCAACAAGCGAGACGACTACTCAGCTTTAATACCATAGCCGTAACCGTAATAACCATAAGTTTCTTTTTGTGAATTTAGCGACTTATTAAGCACTAAGCCTGTTGCTAATTCTTCGTGCAATAATGACGCCGCGGATTCTACATGCTGTAGAGATGTTTTATTTTCTTCAACGGCAATGAGTGCTTGTCCCATTAGGCGCGCTAAAACAGGGGTTTCGGTAACGCCAAGAATCGGTGGCGAGTCGAAAATGACTATACGATCAGGGTATCGGGTTGACAATTCCTTGGCGAGTGTTGCCATTCGCTCACTTGCTAATAGTTCATTTGATAAATGATGCGGTTTTCCGGCAGGAATAATTTTGAGTTTATCGATATTTGTTTGATAAATGATATCCCCGGCATTGTCTATTCCACCAAGTAAGTACTCAATTAAACCTGGCTTTGAAGTTAAGCCACACTCTCTAAGAATACTAGGCTTTAGGATGTCTGCATCAACCAATAAAACCGTTTTATCCTGCTCTAACGCAATACTCAGTGCTAAATTGATTGAAATAAATGTCTTTCCTTCATTTGGTAAAGCACTAGTGACCATGATTAAATTAGGAAAATCGAGGGTTTTTGATACCGGGCCAAACGCATTATTAATCAACTTTCGTTTGATTTGTCTAAATTCTTCATTCAATTTATTACGCTTGTTTGACACCTCAGGAACAATAAATTGTTTCCTTTCTAGTTCAGCAAGATCAATATCCAAGAACTTTTTATCATTGTTGGTCGAAGTATCTTCAGCCGTGTTTTCTACTTTTGTATTTTCTACTGTAGCACTCTCCGTCACAATATCGTCAGCTTTTCCTTCTGAATTTCTGTGTTCTGTGTAGATATCATCTGAATTATTGGCGTCGGACGCGTCAACGTCAGCAGGATCAGGTGAGGTGTCCACTGATTCCTCTATCTTTTTCTCTGGCTCAATGGCATCTACTTTCTTTTCACCAGCTCGTTTTTTTGCTAATGCCTGTTCTATAGTCGACATTTTAAAAAATCCTTTTCAGTGGCGCTTGAATTAAATCTGGCGCAATAAAATATGCAATCAGCATCATTAATAACAATAGTAAGGCGGTATTAGAAATAATAAACCAACGAGTGCTTTTCCTATTTTTTTGCTCTAGGCCAAGAGTTGGCGACGCACCTACTATTCCGAAAATAGGTATTTGTGTGGTTCTTGCAAGTTGACTTGCCGACAAGACAATAGGATTAATTTGAATGCTCAAGATGGCAGCGCCTATTCCTATGCCGATAGCCGCTATTAGTACCGCAAAGAAAAATAGAATACGTTTAGGTCCTGCTGGTGTAATTGGTGCTCGCGGCGGATCTATGACTCTAAATTGAATTTTATCTGAAGTTGCATCAGCTTGTTTTGCTAGTGATGCCGTTTCTCTGCGAGAAAGCAATTCTTCAAATTTCTGTTTGTTAATTTCATAATCGCGGTTTAAGCCTGATAATTCGGCTTCTACTTCTGGCAATACATGAATTTTATCATTTAGCAGGTTAACTTCCGTTTGATAATCGTTGACTCTCACCTGTAATGATGCGACTTCATTTTCTAGCTGATTTACTTGAATTCTCATTGCCTGATAAACAGGGTTTTGATTGGTTGAATTAGCGTTTTCCGAATCATTAGAATCAATGCTGTAATAATTATTCAGTTCTTCTCTACGCAGTTTTTTCAATTCTCCTAAACGACGAGTTAACTCTTTTACATCAGGGTGACGCTCGGTGTAACTAATCAATAGATCGTCAAGCTGTGCTTGCATTTTCAATATGCTTTCATCATAAGTTGTCGTAATAGAGTTTTCTTCGATGACATTATCAGACACTGATTTTCCGCTCGAGCCTTCTCTATTTAGCTGTGCTTTGGCAGAGGCAAGTCTCGTTTGAGTTTCCAATAATTGTAAATTCGTTGCTTTTAGCAAGCGCTTGGCATTATCTAAAGCCGCGTAGAAACTGTTTGAGTCGCTTGGCATAATACCAGAGTATTTTTGCTTGAACTGAGTCAGCCTTTGCTCAGCAAGTTGAAGCTTTGTTTCATAATCTTCAATTTGTTGCTTCAGAAATTTTTGTGCTGTATCTGTGTCATTTCTAGTTTCACCTAAAGTATTTTCAATAAATACTGTTAATGCCGCTTGCACGATATTTTTGGCAAGTTGCGGGCTCTTTTCTTGAATGGTTAAAGTAAAAATATTCTCTTTTCGAGCACTTGAGATCTTTATATCGTTTTTTAGGTCTTGTACCATATCGTCGAATTCATCTACATCTTTTGCCATCAGATCTAAATCGTTCATACGAGCGATACGTTCAAGATTAGGCCTCGACAATAAGGTTTTCACCATTAAACGAATTTGTGTATTTGGATCTGTTTCGACCATCAGACCTTTCATTAAAGGTCGAAGTAAAGATTGGGTATCGACATAAACTCTGGCTTCGGCTTCATATTGGTCAGGTAGTGAAGAAACGAAAAACCAACCTATCGGGCAAATTAACCAAGTAGAGATGATAATGAAATGCTTCTTGGCCCAGACACCAAGTAGCATTTCCTTTAATTTTTCAATTTGTTCATGCATAAAAGGACTTCTTTATTTTTATTCTTATTTACTTACTTATGAAATGATTGCTTGTTTAAAACCAAGCTTCTGGGATTACAATAATATCGCCTGGTAAAACATCAACGTTTGCTGAGATATCGCCGGCGTTTATAAGATCTTCAATTAATAATTGATATTGGCGTTGTTTGCCATTTTCGATTCGAACTAATACAGCATCGTTACCATCAGCAAATTCCGTTAAACCGCCAACAGCAATAATAACATCCAACAGCGTCATATTTTTACCGTAGGAAACCGCCATAGGCTGTGCAGCTTCACCAATAACCCGAATTTGTTCACTGTAAGGACCAACAAAATTATTTACTGTCACAGTTACAATAGGCTCTCTTAGGTAAGTCGATAATCTTTCCTCAATCGCTCTAGCCAATTGCGTCGGAGTTTTACCTGATGCAGGAATATCTTCCACCAATGATGTTGTGATTTTGCCATCCGGGCGCACAATGAAGCTGCCAGATACATCTTGATTGCGCCATACGAAGATGTTTACTGTGTCACCTGGACCGATTAAGTAGTTATATGAAGCTGCGGTATCTGTTTTTGCTGGATAAATAGTTGCAGAAGGAAGTGTATGGCCACTTGAACATGCAAATAACATACTGCTAAAAATACCGGTAACTAGACCTGCTTTCATCAATGAAAAACACTTGTGCATAGGGTAAAGCCTTAAATTACTTAATTATTATTACTTTTACTTAGATTAGTTCAATGAGCCTCAAAATCATAGAATTAAACTAAAAAATAAGCAAAAAATGTACAAAAATGCAGATATTATTTTTTTGCTCGACTATGATAAGAAGTGAATGGGTAAAAATAAGTATAAAAAATACTCATAAAAATAAAAAACTAGAGATAGTAAAACAAATAATAATAATACGACAGGATGTCGATATTTTAACTAATACATTAGGTGTGTTTTTTGCAAAATAATAACTCTAACTTCTCCTCTATTATGGTGAAGATGCTGTTATGTGTGGACGTTGCTATTTTTTTTAGCGCGTTTGCGTTAGCCGTATCATTAACCGTTTCTCGCGAATTGAATGTCAATTTTATTGGCAGTTCAGTTTTATATATATTTGTTTGTCAGCTTTCATTTCTTGGTGTCGGCTTGTACAAAAGCAAGCTCAGAACAAAGTTTTGGGGTATTTTCCGTCGCATATTGCTAGCTATCGCAATAAGTTTACTTGTTTTAAATGTATTGCTGCAATTTACAAATAACCAATTGCTCACCATGCAAATCATTTTTGATTCGTGTTTATACTCTTTTGTGTTGAGTATTGCGGTTCGACTCATATTAATCAAATTTAATGTTTTAGGTTTTGCTAAACGTAATGTGATTGTTTTAGGAGCAGGGCAGCGAGCACTTATTATCGAAAATAGAATGCGCCGTGAAATAGATCGTCAAGGTTTTAATTTACTCGGGTTTATAGAAATGCCAGGTGATCTAGATGCTGAAATTAAGTCGAGCCATAAAGTAAATATAAAAGGTTCACTAATTGATTACGTGATTAAAAATCAAGTTCATGAAATTGTTGTAGCAACTGATGAGCGCCGAGCCACCTTACCAGTCGAAGAGCTTTTTGCATGCAAACTTCGAGGTGTGCAAGTATCTGAAATATTAGATTTTTTTGAACGTGAAACTGGGCAGATAGCAGTAAACCTGATCTACCCGAGTTGGGTTATCTATTCTCAAGGTTTTTATTCCAATAATGATCTTAGAAATTCACTCGATTGGCTGTTTAATGCTGGTTTAGCAGTGTTGTTATTTATATTCACTTGGCCTTTGATGTTGTTAACTGTATTGGCAATAAAAATGGAAGATGGGTGGTCTGCGCCGTGTTTTTATTGGCAAGAAAGAGTTGGCCTTAATGGTAAAATATTTAATATCGTCAAGTTTCGTTCAATGGCAGTCGATGCTGAAAAAAATGGGCCCAAATGGGCAACAACTAACGACGATAGGGTGACTACAGTAGGCCGAATTATTCGTAAGTATCGTATTGATGAATTGCCACAAATTTATAACGTAATAACCTCTGATATGGGCTTTGTTGGCCCTAGACCAGAGCGACCAGAATTTGTAGACCGTTTAAATACTATAATCCCATATTATAGAGAGCGTCATAACGTTAAGTCTGGATTGACTGGATGGGCACAATTGAAATATCCATACGGCGCAACCGATGATGATGCGGTAGAAAAATTGAAATACGATTTATACTATATTAAACATCGTAGTTTTTTATTCGATTTACTTATTTTGATACAAACGACCGAAATCGTGTTATTTGGTAAAGGGCGATAAAGACTTAAGTCGCTCTAAAAATATATTTTTAGCAACTTGAGTTTGAATTTTTCGTTTGTCACAATTGCCATCAATAGAATACCTAGATAACGTATATTTTGAAGAACTAACTTTGGTATTGACTCCGGAGACAAAGGTGAATGCCATAGTGTAATCCGAGCTTTTTAATAGATCTAAAGTAATGTCGTTAAAACTATCTTCACTACCAACAGGATAGGCAAAGCAGCATATTGGCGATTGTAATTCTTGCTCTAATCTTTGTTTGGAGTTAAGTATTTCTGTTTTTTGCTGTGATTCTGTCAAATGAGATAAAACTTGATGACTGCATGTTTGTGAACCTATTGTAATGCCGCTTTCCTCTACCTCTCGTAGCATATCCCAAGACATAAATAGCGATCTTTTTCTTTTCTCTAAAACCGAACTATCTTTAACAAATTTATTGAGTTCAATGAGTTTTTGTTGCAGAGATAGGTCTGATTCTATTTTCAACTTTAACAATATTTGCCTAATTTGCTCAGTTTCGTTGGCACATAAGAACTCATTTGGTAATTGCCAAAAATCGACAAACTGTTGGTCAATATCAATATGCTTAATTATCCAAGCTGTCTCATCCCACCAAGGAAATACTTTTTGATCTATGAAGTCAGTAGCAATAAAAAACACTGCGGGCACGTTTTCTGCTTTTAATATTGGAAATGCGAGTTGATAATTATCTAAGTAACCATCATCAAATGTAATTAGGGCATAGCGTTTATTTATGCTTTGCTTACTGTCAATTATGGTTTTTAACTGTTCAATCGAAATTAAAGTGAAGTGTTGTTTGAAAAATTGAAGGTGTAGGTGAAATTCGTCCTTTGTACAACTAAATACATTCGGATCAAACTCAGCACAGTTAGAGTCACCTATTCGATGATAATTGAAACAATACAACCCATTTGGCCGCGTTCGCCAATTTATAGACTTCAACCCTGAATATGAAAATAGCTTTCCTTTAAAATCCATCAACTCAATCCTTGTTGCCCGAATAATAACTAGATTTATAGTTAGGTTTTGCTACTAAATAATTTCTATATTCATTAGGGGAACCTTGCTCATTGTTTTCTGCAGCTTTAACGATATTGTACATTTCTCTCGCTGAAACATAGTGTAGTACAAACTTTTCACCATCGTTGTAATGTTGCTGCAAATATTGGCACATATCTTCGAATGACTTACCAAGCAAAGCTTCTTGAGACTCTTCTTGTGTGCCATGGGTGTGAATTTTAATAAATCGCCATTCTGGTTTACCTTTAACATGGATTGCACTATCAACCCACAAATCAACTCGTTCAGGAGTTGCAGGCATACTGCCGCGAACATCTGCATTTTCTATTTGTGGAAATACGCCTTTCTTTCGATGTTTCCAATTAAGACCTAATGGGCCGGTTATTAGCATTAGATCGCCGCTTTCGGTTTTATTAACGGCTACAGGCGTACCTCTGTCATGTGACTTAGGTTGGCCAATGATATCAGTCGCATAATAAATCTCATTAGCTAGCGCTGGTTGAGTGTCACTTGGTGCGGATGGGAATGTCATATCAACAAAACAACCCGTATCCTTAAGAATGACCAATTCATTATTGACACCACACATTGTACCGTCTGGTCTTGAGTTATTTAAGCACCAATTGCCATGAATAAAAGCGTATTGTAGTTTTTTTCCTTCATCATCATAAGTAAAGGCGCCATGATCATTGTGCAAAGTTTGAGTAAAGCTCAACAGTGTCTGCGTTAAATTTTCTTCAGTATCGTTGTGATGATGCAAATGTACTTCAATTTCACCAAGTCCTTGGCAACATAAATCTGCAATTTTATCTAAATGTTCAAAACGATATTCTTCTTCAGGATAGAAAAAGCTATGTATTGGATGAACTCCATCAGCATCCTTGTATTTTGTTGCCACCTTCGGGTAATTAATATGCCAGTCATCGACGCGTTTCCGCTCTTGCTCAATACTGATATCTTTACCCCATTGCGGTTCAAAATGATCGACAAAACAAAACATTAAGTGAACTGGCTGCTGTGTAGTTTTTTTTACCAATAACTTACGTTTAAGATAATGTGGTAACCACAGATGTAGATTTTTTTTAACTATGATCGCTCCGATCAATATAATCGATACTAATATTAGCATCATGATAAACCAGCCAATCATCGTTCTGTCCTTTGCCAACTGCCAGTCGCTTTACCTTTGCAAAATTGAACGAAGCCTAACAATAAAGCCCAGTTCATTAATACAAAAAAGCTAACAAAATTAAATAAAGTATTTGACTTTTCTTGGACTCGGCCTAGAAAAGCAATGAAGTAAAACGCAACTTGTAAACAGAATATTATCTGATACGGTAATTGGTCGAGTAAAAATAGATTGCTAAACAAAGCTAAGCACATAAAATGTGGGGTAAGCCATCGGCATACCTTATGACTTATATAGCTAAAACAACGCCAACCTCTTAATGGGTTTAATAGCCATAAGTTTCGCCTTAACGCCTGGTAATTTCCCATACCAATACGAATGCGCCTATGTTTCTCATCATTGGCATTATTTGCAGTAGGTTCAAATGCACAAGCTTGCGGCTGATAGATTACTCGGGCTCCTTGTTTACTCACATTGACGGCAATTTGAAAATCGTCAGTAATGGTATTCCCCGCTGGTGGTATATATAAAGACCTACGAATTGCGTAAATCGCCCCATTGGCCCCTAGTAATGCATTAATTCTAGATTCATGAAATTTTAGCATTTGCTCATATCGCCAATAAATGCCGTCCTTATTATCGCTGTCTTGGGGATCGCTCAATCTTAATTCACCGCAAACGGCACCTATTTTTTCACTGTTAAAAGGCGTAACCAATTGTTGTATAACATCGGTTGAAAAGTGGCTATTAGCGTCACTAAAAACAATAATATCGGAACATGATTTTTCAACTAAGTCATTGAGTACGTTCGTTTTACCTCTATTTTCCGGAAACAGGTGAATATGTAGTTGGGGATGTTCGAATTTCTCTAAAATAGCATTGGTATCGTCGCTACTGCCATCTGAGCCAATGTATATATTTAGCAACTCTGCTGGATAGTCCATGGAAAGTAGGTTTTCTATGCGTTCAGCAACGCAGTCTTGTTCATTGTAAGCAGATATAATCACTGCGACTGATGGTTGCTCTTGAATACTTTGGCGTCGTCTTTGCTGCTTATTCAATAAAAAATAGCTGTCACTAATGGTTTGGTAAACAGCGCTAATAATAAATAATAAAAATGGATAAATTACATAGCTATAGATAATAACGGCAATACTTAATAGAAGGATAAAAGTCATTTTAATCCTGCTGCTTGGTATTTTGGGGAATAAATGGAGTGTTCTTTGCCGGAATTCCGAGGGCCTTACAATTATCATCAATAGACTTAGTGACTACCGCATTAGCACCAATCAGAACGTTATTACCAACAGATAGTTGACCAAATATTTTGGCTCCGCTGCCAATAAATATATTATTACCTAACGTTGGAGAGTGGCCTTTATTGTCACCGATGACTACCGAACTCTCTAACGTAATATTTGTGCCGCCGCATACCTTTGAGTTAATAACGATGCTACAAGGATGCATTATAACGAAGCCATCACCGAAAGATGTTTTAATACCTATAACACAGGCATTTAAGCACTTATTTAACCACTGAAATAAATACGCCAAAGGTGTTAATTTTGATTTATGGCACCAGCTCATCATACGATACAAAATCATCGCTGATGAACCATCACTTAGCAATATCCTCAATAAGCTAACATTCCAGCCATCTTGCAAGAATATTTCTTGTTTGCGCTTAAAGTCAGCCCGAATTCTTTTCATTATCTATTAGTCCAAGTAATTGCTGGGCGTTATGAATCCATTGTCTTTGTTCAATAATGTAGTTTTTAGCATTATCGCCTACGCGTTGGTGCTCGTCATGTTTTTCACTCAATGACAAAACTTTTTCAATACAAGCTTCTCTATCATTGGCACTAAATAGCCAACTGGTTAGATCATTGGTAACAACTTCAGCAATAGGCGCGAAATCGGGTGCTACCATTCCTTTCCCCATAGCCATAAATTCAAAAAGCTTCATCGGTGAGCCGTATAAATTTGAATCGGGTAAGATACCATAATCCATTAACGCTATATGAGCGGCTATCTGTTGATGATCTACTCTGCCAGTAAATATCACTTGATCGCTAACATTGGCAGCGTTAACCGCGTCTTTTACTTTTTCTAAGCACACGCCATCGCCCACCAAAAGCAAGCTTAAATTTGGATGTTGTTTTAATTTCGGAGAAATTAAATCCATAAACCAATCGATACCATGCCAATGAACAAATGCGCCGACATAGCCTAAAACAGTTTTGTTTTCTAATTGGTATTTGGATTTTAATTGAGCAACTTGCTGCTCATCCGTCACAAACAAATCTAAGTCAACAGAGTTCGGAGTGACAACTGAATTGCTAATATGTTGGTAATTCTGTTTGGCGATATTTTCAAAATAACTAGAAATAAACACTAAGCCGGTGGCGTTTTGAAATAGCCATGATTCTATTTTCTTAGAAAAGCTCTTAAAAAATAATGGTCTTACTCGCTCTACAAGCACCGAATCGTTAATTTCCAAAATGATTGGAATGTTTTTCTTCCTAGCAAGCCACACTGTGGCAAACATAAACAAAGAGTATCGCTCATAAATACAATCAACTTTATTATTTCTTACGTAGGAAGAAATCCGCAATAACGCAAAGATATTGTATAAAAACTCTATTATTTCAAAGGCAAACTCAGGTAGAAACTTTGTTAGCTCTGACAGCCACTTAAAAGCTGAGTTCTTTTTTGTTGGAGATTTAGTTGCTTCTGTTTTTTTCTGAGTATGTTCAGGATCGCTACCTGGAAAACTAAGAATACTAACGTTATGATTTAATTGACGAAGGCCTTTTACAACACCCCGAATATGAACACCTTCAGCTCCTTCACCTCTAGTCCTATGATGGTAAAGAATATTCACACGCGTTACTGCCTTTTAATTTATTATTTTATATACTAATTATTAGCAGTAGATAAAATAAATAGCAATAATATTAACTAAGTTCAGGCTGTATTTTAACGTTAAATCTAAGAAATGTAATTTGATGAATTACAAACTGCATATTAAAGTTGGAAAATTCAGTGTTTAATTAACTATATTAGGAAGTAAACGTTATGTTACTGTTAAGTTTACATATTAATTAGCCAATAATTTAAGAATTATTTTTACGAGAAAATAATGGATTTCAATAAATACCAATTCAGGGAGTTAAATAACAGAAGTGAGATAAATGGCTTCCTTAAGAAATGGGAAGAATCACTTTCAACTAAAGAACCTTTGAGAATACAGCAGCACCCAAGCCAAATTTCAAAACTGTCGAACTTAACATTGTTTACAATTTCCAAAAATGACGTAATACAATGTATAATCCCCTGTTTGGTAGAAAGCAGAGGTATCGGTGTTAAATTGGGTTTATTTAAAATTTTCTCGATTAAAGTAAATTCTTTGCGACTGATCGGAGATGACCTAATATTTGAGTGTCATTCTGGTATAAAAGATTGCATTGAAATATTTTTAAACCACTTATCTAACTCACCAGAATATGACTGTCTTGTTGTAGAGTCTATAAGAGAAACATCTGAACTATTCCAAATACTGAAAAAAACGCCCTCATACTTCGTTTCACATGCAGAGAACAATAATATAGTACGCCAATTGACACTCAATTCTAATCACGATGAATACCTTTCCAACATTAAACGTAAAGTAAGGTATAACCTTAAAAGAACAGTTAAATTGTTTACTGAAAATTTTGGAAATAATGTTGAATTAGTTGAATATACAACGCCAGATCAAGTAAACGATTTATTAAACCAAGTTGATATAATTTACAATAAGAGTTGGCAGAAAAACATTAAAGGCGAATTAGAGAGAAATTCAAATCGGTCAGTATTACAACGGCAGTCTCAAGCTAAGAATGCTTGGCTGCGATCCTATGTATTGTTTTGTGAAAACAAACCAATAGCTTTTGTATTAGGCACACAATTTAATGGTTTATATGATTATGAAGAAACTGGTTATGATCCTAAATATGCAAATTTTAGCCCAGGAACAGTAATGAACTATATGATTATTCAGAGGTTATTTGAGTTCAATAAGCCAGACATCATTGATTTTGGTTTTGGTGAAAATACATACAAAAAAGTATTTGGTAATCATGCCTATACGGCATTTAACATGACTGCAGCTAAAACTAAAGGAAAGCTGCATGCAGCCTTAATTATTCAGCAGTTATTAAATAAATGTTACCATTCTATTAGATCTTATCTAATAAAGTGGAAACTAGACACTAAAGTTCGTAATCTAATTAAGAGAAAAACCTAGAGTGACTATCAAAAATAAGGTTATTTATTCATTAAAGTGGGTAGTAATTGGTAAGGTTTTTATTCAATTAATCAGGTGGGGCGTCACTTTTTGGACGGTCAGAATGTTAACGCCTGAAGATTACGGGCTTGTTGGCTTATCAGATTTCTTTTTGAGCTTCTTGTGGATGTTTGCTGTATCGGGAAGTGGTGCAGCCATTATACAATCTCAGACAAACAGTAAGGAATCACTAAGAGGTTTTTTTACTGCTATTTTAATTATGAACAGTATTTTTTGCTTACTGTTATTAGCAAGCTCTGGCTTTATTGCTAGTATTTATCAAAAGCCTGAAATTGAAAGTATAATTAACATATCAGCGTTTGCGTTTTTAATTGTAACTTTTCAAATAATCCCATCTGCACTAATTTCGCAATCAATGGATTTTAAAAAATCTACTTTTGTCGAGGTTGGTTCGCAATTCCTGTCTTCAATCTCAATTTTATATATGGCTTATTCTGGCTTTGGCTTTTGGTCACTAGTCTACGGGGAACTTATATTATTAACAATATCTGCCATTGCCTTTAACATTATATCACCTATAAAAGTAATGCCAGGACTGTCTTTTAAAGAAGCAAAAAAATTGGTTGTTTTTGGTAGCAAAGTATCGATATCAAGCATTATTTCTCATTTTAATCATAAAGTAGATATTGCTATTGCTGGTTTGATATTAACAGCAACGGAATTAGGTCAGTATCAGATAGCCTTAATTATTGCAGCTATTCCTCTGCAGAAAATAATACCTTCTTTAAAAAGAGTTGCATTCCCAGCATTCGCCAAAATACAGGATGATAAAAAAAGTGCCATATATTATTTACTAAAGAGTCAAAAAATAGGTGCCTATATTGTTTTTCCTATATTTTTGGGGATATCTATAAGCGCAGAGCTTTTTGTGCCAGTTATTTTGGGTGAGAATTGGCTGCAATCAATAGTGCCTATAATGATAGTAAGTTTAGTAATGCCATTTAGGTTTTGCAGAGAAATGTTCTCTCCACTTATAAACGGTTTAGGTAATCCTGGACTACTATTAAATTGCTCAATAATAAGCCTTATCGTTACGGTTTTTGGAGTTTACGTAGGAATGCAGTTTGGTGTTATTGGGATCAGTTATGCAATATTATTCATAGGTATTTTAATTTTCTTTATATCGACGACACTATATTGTAGGTATATTGAATTACCCTACCAAATATATTTGTTTACTTTTAGGAGACCGCTCATACACAGCGCTATTATGCTGCTCACTGTTTCAATAACTAAACAAGTATCAAGTCAGTATAGTGACTCATATACACAACTGTTCTTTTGTCTTTTCGCTGGTTTGCTTTCTTATTTAACGACAATTTTTATTTTTGACAAAAATATTATTATAGAAATAAAAACACTTTTAAAAAAATAAATAACTAATTATGCATAACAAATTAAACACACTCGAACAAAACTCAATATTTGGCTTTTTCTTCCTTTACTTATATACATTGTCAGTATTAGTTAGACCCCATGAAATGTTTTTAATAAGTGAAGAATGGATAGTCATTCAAATATTCGCAATTCTAGGTTTTCTAGGAATGATAATAGGACAAAGGCCATTAAAACTAACTAACCAACACTACATGTTAATAGCTATGCTCCCACTCATAGTGTTCTCTGGATTAATTAATGGATCAGGTTTTTATGGTGTAGAACAGGCACAAAGGTTACTTATAAGCTCAATTTTACCGCTAATTTTATACACAAACTTGCTGTCGACAGCGAATAGACAACGCCATTTAATGTTTATATGTATACTAGCCTCAGTGCTTATGGTTCATAACGGCTATAGCCAACACGTAAACTATGATTATGATATTAAGATGGGCGAAGGTTGGGCTGGTTCATTTTCTGTTGGTCGCGAAGAAATGAGAATTACCTATTTAGGATTTTTCAATGATCCTAATGATCTAGGTATGTTTTTAGTGATGAACATTCCTTTTTTAGCTTACTTTTATTCTGAAAGTGGTGGACTAATAAAAAAGCTCATCGTAATAACAGCCTTTGCCTTTATTCTTTATGGGATATACATTACTGGTTCTAGGGGGACATTACTTGGTGCTTTAGGTGTAATCAGCCTTTATTTTTTCCTAAAACGTGCAGGCATTAAACTTGTTATATTTGCGATAGTTATGGCTCCTATAGCAGGCACTTTGATTATGAGTTTTGGTGGGCTTTCCTCTGCAGACTCCTCTGCAGATGGTCGTTTACAAGCATGGTATGACGGTATCTGGATGTTACTATATAACCCCGTTTTCGGTGTAGGCATGGGTAATTTCCTCGAAGAACATGGCTTAGTGGCTCATAATTCATATATACATGTTGCTAGTGAACTTGGGATTATAGGTTATTCTTTGTGGGGGGGGGCACTGACTTTAACAACCTTTACTGCTTATAACATAATGAAGTCCACAGAAAGCTTGATAGGTAATAGTGAGAGTAATAAAAGTTCACTTATTGGTGAATTGAAAATTCATAATACGCTTTTTTTCTCTCTAATTGGATATTTAGTAACAGCTTTTTTTCTTAGCCGTATGTTTACGCTTTTATTATTTATTTTTTTAGGCATGACAATCGCTTCGCATTTGCGTTTAATGAGAATATGCCCTGAATTAAAAGAGATATATAATATTAATATAACGATAAAGAGTATGATTTCTGCTTGGGTAATAATAGTACTTGTTTATATCGCACTTAAAATTGGGTTGTAATTGAGGTTATATTTATGAAGCTATTAGATGTAATAAATGAACGTTCAAATAACTTTAATTTAATCCGAATGTCAGCTGCTTTATTGGTAATCGTTGGCCATAGTTACGCACTTGCTTTAGGTAGCAGAGGCCTAGGGCCAGTCAAAGACCTATTGGGCATAAGTCTAGGTACCATTGCAGTGGATATATTTTTCATTACAAGCGGCTTATTGGTAACAAAAAGTTTACTACAAAGATCAAGTTTGAAGATCTTTATTATTTCTCGCGTGTTACGTATATTCCCTGCATTACTAATATCTGTGCTATTTTGCGTGGTAATAGGGGCAATATTTTCCACATTCCCCTTAAGAGAATACATTACTCACCCTGAGTTCTTAAGTTTCATCATTTATAACTCATCAATTGTAATAGCCGATTTTCAAGAGCTACCGGGAGTATTTTATAACGCACCTCTTGATAGGAGTGTTAACGGCTCTTTATGGACCCTACCATGGGAGTTACGTATGTATATTATTCTAATATTTGTTGGGATAACTTTAAGTGTTATAAAAAAATTAAAGTTATCATTTGATATCACAACTTATTTAATTATTTCTATAGCCATTTTATGTACTATTTTACATATTTATTTTTATTACTCGGAGGACTATCATTGGTTTTATAATAAATTTGTTAGGTTTACTTCTTCTTTCTTTATAGGGGCTTCGCTATATATTTTAAAGAGTCATATTGTCTTAAACACTAAAACAATATATTTGATTTCAGCTGCACTTATAGTTTCTTTATGGTTGGGTAAAAATGCCTTTTTTGTCTTTTATACATTAAGTATTCCATACTTGGTATTGTGTGCCGCTTATATGCCTAAAGGTAAAATACTTAATTATAATAATTTAGGTGATTTATCATATGGTACATATATATATGCGTGGCCTGTCCAGCAAGCTTTGGCAATTTCATTTGTCGGGATTACACCTAATCAGATGTCACTATTAACTATTTTAATTGTACTTTTTTTATCTATGTTTTCTTGGTACTTTATAGAAAGGCCAAGCCTAAATCTAAAGCGATTTTTTGTTTAAATTCGGACGCTACCTTTTAAGAAATGAACTCAGTTAATTTTTTGAAACTTTCCATGTAAGTTTTAGTTAGCTTTTGACTCAAAAGTTCTAAATCTTCGTTGGAAGTCGAAGTAGCAATTTTGACTGCAGAGACAAGTTCTTCAGGATTAATACCCTTAGGCATATGAGGTAAATCCCAAGTTTTCATATAATTAATTTGTTTTCTTAATTTAGGTAATAAAGCAACACGTGGAACAGCGAAAGACATAGAAGTGATTAAGCCATGTAAACTTGTTCCGCAATAGCATGATGAATTACGAATGATATTCATCAAATCAAAAATACTTCCATCTAAGTAACTGTCATAAATAACATTTGAATTTAGCATAGACATGATATTTTTGACGCCTGCTATATCATTATGACCGGCAGCTTTTCCTATAGCGACAAAAAGAACTGGCAACTGAAGCTCTTCATAAAGTTTTTCAATTTCTCTGGCAAATTTTTCGGTATTGCCTTTAACATGAGCTTGAGATATTTGAAAGACAATAAACCCATGTTTAAACTTATTAAGGATTGAATGTGTCGAACTAGATGTCTTTTCAGTTAGTTCTTCTACACTTATATAAGTCGACATCACAGTAGCTGAGTCTGGCGCAATTTCAACAGATGGTACGCTTATATTTTGTAGGTTTTTTTGAGAAAAATGATCCCTAACGGTCACATAATCAGCATTATTTATCATTTCACTTAAATAGGCTATATCTTTTGTATCTTTTAAGTTTGAAACACTAGTTGCTCCAACAGAATTATAGATGATTCTTCTATTTTCTCCGGCATCTTTTTTGTTTAAATTAAAAGGAAAACAAGAAGTTAATCCTACTTTTCTTGATACAAGATAGTCAGTTAACTTAGGCAAGCGCCAAGTCAATCGTTCATATAGTGGATGAATTGTTGTTGGTAGTAAATACCCGTATGCAGACTGCCAATTGCATGCAACTATATCACCACCAGCTAAAATGATTGCAGCATCTTTTTTTGCTCTTTTTAGTGCTTTATTTATTGATATAGTTTTTGGAGCTCCAAACTCAGATAAATCACTGTCTATTAAGCCCGAAACCTCGACTCGTTTTTCTGGGTATTCTCGATTAATAACTCTCTGCATTATTAATGGAAATAATAAATCGCCGTAATTATGACGATCAAATGCGCCATATAAAATAATATCATTCATAACATTCCAATATTTAGCTGTTAATAGTTTAAAAAGTAAGTAAGCTATTGATTACTACGTTTAATTTCTTGAAGCTTTTTCCAAATCAAGTTAGGGACCACTTTTAGCAACGCCCCTTTAAGCAAAGAGTTTACACTTTTCTTAGTTTTATGAGCACGTATAAATGTATTGCCTGCTAAGTTATATAACCCCGAAAAAATATAAGATTTAGCATAACGAATATGAAGTTGTTGTTTAATCAGCGACCAATCGGCATTTTGATTATGCTGCAACGCTATTTCTTCAATCTTATTTAAACACACTATTTCAGCCTCGTGCATTTTTTCATCATTTAACGAATAATTATCGCCATGAAATACATGAACAGCTAAATGTTCGGGTACAAAATCAAATTCGCATACTAATGCTAATTTTAACCACAAATGCCAGTCATCAACTCCCATTAAGACTATGTCATCATCAAAACCACCGACTTGTTCTATGACCGATTTTCTCACCATAGCAGTACAACAGGTAAACATATTTTGCTGCACAAGCTTATCGAAAACATTGCCTCTAAACTTATTATCAAAACTAGGACTTGAAAGTTTGTCATGCAAAACGTAATCCACAGTAGCGCCGGTGTAGACTAAACCAGTATTAGGATTAGAAAAAAGCGGAAGCTGTTTTGATAGTTTTGTCGGTAGCCATAAATCGTCTTGATCACAAAAAGCGATAAAGTCACCCTTTGCATTTTCAATTCCATAGTTACGGGCATTAGCAACACCGCCGTTTACTTTAGAGTACGGTTTTATTCTAGAGTCTTGCGTTGCGAGATTGGCGATTAAGGATTCAGAACTATCAGTAGAGCCGTCATCAATTAACAGTAATTCTAAATTGTAGTGATCTTGACTTAATATTGTCTCGACGGTCTTAGTTAAATACTTAGTACCATTGTATACAGGAACAACTACTGAAATTAACTGCGACACAAAAAATCCTTAATTTGTTACGTTGACTTACCATTTATTTCTAAACGTTTATTATCCTTACCTAGCAACAGGTAAAAATCAATAAAATCGATTAATAACCTATGGTCAATATTACTGACCTCTACACTTGGCGTCGGAAAGACTTTTATGTCACTTGAAATTGAACTATCAATAACACCGCTTATATTACCTGAAGTGCGTTTAACATATTATAAACTATACTAATTTTTAGCAGATAATAAAAAAATAGCAATATGAATATGATTAATGTAATCATATTTCTGGCCGACATAATGACACGGTTCGTGAGCTACAAGATAGCCCAGAACAGGAAACATAATTTCTTTTCTTGTTTAGACGGCGATAAACCGAATCAATTAAATCATGACACTACGTTATGATCTAACTTAGCGTTCTAAATTTAAAGTTGGCATCAAGCCATATCGGAATCATGACCTCCAGAATTTCTATAGAGAGGTTATGATCATCATGAAATAAAATTATCTCGCCATTTTTCAGCGGTTGATTTTTCAATCTATTTATTAGGGAGTTTATTGAAGACTTTTGATAATCATTTGAGTCTAAACTCCAATGAATGGCTCTTATTTTAGATATAAAGCAATAAAATAAAATAAAAATCGTCCATTTACCGCGAGGGACTCTAAATAGCTTTTTGTTAAAAGCTTTTAATGAATCTATAAGTTTATTAGTCTGTTCAACTTCGATTACTTGTTGCTTAAAAGATAATGATGGAAACTCTTTATGTGTAAGTGAGTGGTTACCAATCGAATGGCCATTATCTACGACTGATTTGGCTATTTCAGGGTGTTTTTCAATATTACTACCAATCATAAAAAATGTGGCTTTGATATTATACTTACTAAGTAATGAAAGCAGTTGTTCAGTGACAATTGGTGTTGGACCATCGTCAAAAGTTAAATAAATATCTTTACTCGCACGAGACTCTTTGAAGGCTAAAATTTTATTTGGGATAAAATATTTGATAACGGAACTTGTCATTACATTATCCCCTCTGTAAATAATTGATTTAATTCATGTTGGTTTGTCTGCCATGAATATTTTTCACTTAATTTTTGAATTGCTTTTTTATCCCATTGCTTTGAAAGTGCTTGTTCAATAGCCAGAGTTAAAGGTTCGATGGTTTTTGGTTGAACTAAAATACCATTTACACCGTCCTCGATTATCTCAGGGATCCCTCCCACATCAGTCGCGACAAAAGGAGTTCCAGCCGCCATCGCTTCTAATAATACATTCGGTACACCTTCATGGTAACTAGGCAATGCGAGCAAGCTTGCGCTAGCAATATATTTTGCTACTTCATCGTGAGGTAGAGAGCCGAGCAAGGTCACTTTTGGTTCATAATTATGTTGTTCGATAAGATTATTCATTTCTTTATCCATTGGGCCAGAACCAATGAATATTAATTGATAATTGCTATGCGCTTTATCTATTAATGTAAAAGCTTTTATTAACTCGATTACTCCTTTATCATTTTTTAAATTACCGACAAATAAAATGTAAGGTTTTTCTTGGGATGTTACCGGTAACGCACTGAATTTATTGTGGTCAACGCCATTATAGATAGTTCGAATTTTATCTTTGTTAATACCTAGAGCAACCATCTTATTGGTTAATGCTTTAGATACCGAAACAATTCCTTTTGCCTTTTTTGAAGATCTTATTATGGCGTTTGCTATCGGTAAATTCTGGCTACCTAAGTTGATATCACTGCCATGAACTTTAAAATAAAAAGAGCTATTTAATAATTTACTTAACCAGCTGGCTACCACTGAGTCTGGATATGCCCAGCTGGAAAAAATAATTTTGGGGTTAATTTTTTTTAGCCAAAAGTAAGAAGTGAATAACAGTGATAAAAACATGAATGCGGAATAAAATCTTCGGCCGACTTTAGGCGTGTAAAAGTAAGGGACGTATCGAAGTTTTTCGTTGTTTATTATTTGCTTTCTATTTTTAAACCAAGCGGTAAAAGCAACTGGGACAAGTATGTGTACGTCATACAGATCTTTTAATAAGCCAAACTGTTTAAAATTAAATGTTGCCCTATTAGGCTCCCAAGGCAATGGGTATAAGTTCGATATGATCACCATTGGATCTTTTGCTTTGTTATTCGTCATTAATGATGTCTTTACTCTGTTTTTATCGCCAATGTTGCTACAACAGGGTGATGATCACCACCTACGTCGTTAAGCACATCAGAAGAAACTGCGTCGTATATTTTGGTAAATAATATATGGTCAATTCGAATACCGTGCCATTTAGTAAATTTAGTATAATTGAATCCTGAACTTGATACATCAATGGCATTTTCAAGCGTGTTAAAGTTTTGATGATAAATATTTTCATCAATTGGCATATTAAAATCGCCAGCTAGAACAACATTATCATACTTATTTACCCAGGCTTTCACCACTCCAGCTTCAATTGTTCTATTGTCATCTACTTCCTTTATTATGCTGGTATCAAAATCAGCGTATAGTAAACCCGTTAATGCGCTGCGCGGGGTATCTAAATGAATGTTAGCAAAGTTTACTTTATTATCATTAATAATTATTGAATGCGACAGCAAAAACACTCCCCAGCCACCTAATGAATTTCTTTGTAAACTAGTGTCTTTTTCAAGAGGGTAGCGGCTTAGAGTACATAAATGCCCAGAACATGATACGTTCCAGTCATCTTCGAAAAAATCGGTTATTCGCTGCTTATTGGCTTCCTGTAGCGCTACTATATCAGGCTTTATTTTTATTAAATGGTTTTGTAATTCCTCTAGTTTACCTCCACCTCCTAAGTTCGCACTAAGTATAGTTAAGGATTGCTTTGAACTATGGTCGAGAATATTTATATTGGATAGATTGAACCCTAAAAAAGATAAGGAAAAAAGCGTAAATATGCCGCTCAAGACACGTTTCTTTCGCGACAACTGCTTCCAAAAAAACACTAAAAGTATAGGCAAAAATAGGCACCACCAACGTGGCGCAAAAATTATTGCATACTTAAATAAGATTAATGAAGAGTTGTTTTGCCAATATGGTAAAAAAATAATGACTATAAACATGCAGCAAAACAGGTTAAAAATAAAATTGCTGCACCTTAACTTATTTATCTTGAGACTAAATTTCACAAATAGTTACTCGATGTTTGCCACTTACAGTCAACGGAATACTATTGACAAAGTTAAAGTGAATTGTTAACTGGTTATCATCATATTTGTGGATTTCATTTTCGATGAAAGTTTTATCATTGTCATTAAATTTTGCTGAAACAACTAGATTGATAGTGATAGAGTCGATTGTTTTTTGAATCACTTGAAACTTGAGTATGCTCTTAACCTCTTTCAATAAGTGCGGAAACAATTCTCCAGGAATAATATTGCCCGATGGGCACTTGATGATATCGAGCTTTCTACCGGAAATTTTCTTTAAAACAGGAAGAGGGTTTGCACAAGCACAAGGTTTATCAGTTAAGCTTCCAGTATCTCCGGTCACATATCTAATTAAAGGCATGCCATAATTAGATAAGTCTGTGATCACAATGTCGCCAATGTCATTTTGGATCCTTTTACCATCATGGTTAATGGTTTCAACCAATAAATGGTCACTGTTGATGTGTAAACTATTATTCTCTTTACAGACTGCCGCAATGAGCATAAATTCTCGACAGCCGTAGGTATTATATACAGGTGCTTTAAATGCCTTTTCAATCGTTTCTTTTTGAAAGTCTAGTAGCGCTTCTGCACCTGTTAAAATTGATTTTGGCGAATGAACGGTAATCTTTTCACGAATAATATAGCGCGCAAGTTCATAGACTGGAGTTGTGTAGCAAACTAAAGCTTCAGGTTGGTATTGATTAATTTCATCAATATAACCCATCATGTTTTTATCACACATTGTAAACGTATTTAATATTTTTCGATTATAAAAACGATGATAAAGTTGTTCTTTCCATTTTCTTAATAGCGACTCTTCCCCAACGCCGGTGCCCCATAAAAACAATGCTTTGGCTCCTAAGCCCGCTCCAAGCCAATTGTAGCCTCGCCACATTATTGCCTGACGTTTTTCATTACTTAAATAGTCTAGTTCGAAATGAAATGGTTGTCCTGTAGAGCCACCCGTGGACTTTTTAATATTTGCTTTGTTTGATGTGTTGTAAACCAGTTGCGAAAAGTGGTTGGTTACGTCGTTTTTTGTTAGTACAGGTAATGCATTAAAGTCTTCCATTGATTTGATTTCATCAATATTAGTAATGCCATGCTTTAGCCATAAGTTTTTATAGTAGGGGATATTGTTCCAGCAATGCTTCAATAAACGAGTCAGTTGCTTCCATTGGTAATATTCTAACTCTTTTTTTGACCAAGTCAGCCTTTTTTCTGCACTTTGATATTCATCTAATAAAGGCGTACTTTTTACTACCTTACAGTAGAAAGGGAATAAAAAGCGGTTAAAAATAATACCGTATATATTTTTCATCAATATACCATTGAGGATGTGAAAGAATAAATTTTCGTGGTTCTAAAAAACAAAATAACACTAATTCCTGAAATTTAATTGTCGCTACAGACTTTTTTTGATACAGAAAAAGGCGACTCTATTGTTTTAATGAATCCAATCTGCTTAGAAGATACCTTATTATTAGTTCTCATTCGAGCTATCTTCAAAAATGTAGAATGAAACAGATTTCATATCTTGCTGTAACTAATCTCATAGGTTCCTCATAATCCTCGGTTCTTGAATTTATATAAAAGTCTTAGTTGGTACTTTGAATGTCTATATAATTAAGGGGCTATTTATAATGTTCTTTAAGCTTAATGACCAACAACTTCAGCGTGTAAAGCAAATTATAGGCGTTTTTTCTATGCAAAGTTGCGTTATACATAGACTCACTTTGGTTACAAAGTTGCTCTTTGTAGCTATCTTTTTGAGATCCTTTCATAAAGTCATAAAATGCAATATTACCCTTTTTGAATTGCTCAATTAGCAAAAAGTGCAATAATTTACCCGGAGAAATGTTAGGGGAAAATGTTTGATCAAAGCCGCCTTGATAAAAACTAACCGTTTGTTGGTTTCGAAAACCGTAAAATGCTGCAATCGGCTTTTCATCGATTATCATCACATAAAGCTCTAAATAATTTTTCTGTAGTGCTATTTTGCAAAATCTTTGATGAAATCTAATAAACTTTTCTTCGCAAAATACACCTGGCTTACCATTTTTTTGCCAACGAAGCTGATGTAATTCTATTAATGATTGCCAATGAAGTTCTAATTCTTCTAGTGATGCTGTTGGTTTAATTTGCCCATTTAATTGAATAAACTTTTTCTGATATCGCAACATTGTTTTACTATTTTTCATTGGTGTATTCAATGAGCGCAAATAGCGAGTTCCAGATACAACCTTTCGCTTCATAAATTTAAGAGTCACTTGATCACAAAATTTGGCGATTGTTGAACTTGCTAAAAAATTATAGAAATAACAATGTTGAATTGCAGTATTAGCATTTATATTCTCAGCGATAACTTTAGCGCATTCTTCACCGTCATTAATTGCGCAAATTATGTCAAGGTATTCACTAGCAACCTCTTCATGTTCAGGCTCACCAGTACCGATAAAATATAAACTGTCGTTTTTTAAATAAAATGGTGCAATGGCGATAAGCTGTTGTTGTTTGTAGCAACAAACTACATAAAGTTGGTCATCTGAGTTCGCATAGATTTCCCACCATAAACTGAGCCATTCCCAATATACGGAAAAGCTTAATTGTGGTGCGCTGACTACCAGTTGCTGCCATTGATGTTGCAGCGAAAAGAAGTCATCTAAATTTGTTATTATTTTTAAATTCAAGGTCTTATAATCAATTGATTGCTCTATTAATTCTATACACAAATTTCGTTTTCGTCAGATATATATATAAAAAAACTTAAAAATAATTATTTTGCTCTACAGTTAATAAACAGGTTCAAGGAAGGAGAGCGTTATTTCCTATTTAAAAGTAATTTTTTGGTTAATGTCGGTAGTACTATTTTCTCCGTATATTTTTTCTGCAGAAGAAGGCAAATATGTTGAGTTTAGTGCTAAAAGTGGTGGCTCATATAACACCGCTTTTGTTATCCCTTTTCCGCAACATACCCTGTCTAACAACGATACTCTAATGCTAACTCAAGGTGACAAAATTGTTGAGTTTAGCGCTGAAAGCGTTTTACTTTGGCCTGAATCTGACTCAATTCGAAGCTTGTTAATTAAAGTGCCTAAAGGCATTACTGCTAACGCTGAATATCGATTAGATTGGTCTTCACCTAAACAGCAAAGTATTAAAACGTTCAACGATGATGTAGTTCTTGTAATAGGGATTGAATTACCTAGAAACTGGCTGGCAAATATTCTTTATGCACCTCTATTGGTTGATGATAGAAAGATTGACAATTGGTTTGATAATGCTTACCTCAATTTTTCCAGTTTTGTTACTGATGAAGAGAAAATCAGTGCTAGCAAGCGAAAAATCCCTACTTTAGATACTCCATCGCCTTGGCTGTACGACCGTCCATTTACCTTATATCAGTTGTATTTAAAAACTGGTGATGAATCAATAAAAGTAGAAGCACAACGTGCTGCGCAGTTCTATTTAGGTAATATTAATAACGATGGTTATTTTACCTTGAAAAAGGGGGCAGATTTAAAATATCTAACCTCTCAAGGTTTACTCATGGATTATATATTTAACCCGCGCGCGAGCATACGAAATGTCATCGAAAAGTTTTATCAGAATTCATTAGTATGGCCGACTCAATACAAATTATCTACGAGGTTTTGGACTGAGCGTCATTTATCAATCGCCTTAGCGGCAGCGATTAATTATTGGGAATTGACTTCGTCGAAACAAGCAAAACAGAGAATTAATGATTTAATTTCTGGCACCATGTCGAGTTTATATATGTATAGCGACAAGCAATCCGGGTGTGTTGCTCATCATAGAGGTGCGCATGAAGGTGGAAAAGCTAAAGATTTGGTTTGTTCGCCATGGATGAATGCGCTATTAACGGCGCAACTTTGGCGTTATTATCAATTGACAGGCGATGTCAGCAGTAAGCAATTAATTAAAGCGTTTACTAATCAAGTTATAAATAATGGAACCTATATAGCAAAAGGAAATCATATTGCTGGGTTGACTATTCCTTATTATTTAAGCTTTTTTGAACCATCAATTTACCAAGATGATAATCCGTGGTCAGATATGCACCATGCATGTGATGTCGCGGGAATGGTGGCTACTGGCACATATTTGGCTAAAATAGATAATGAAAATATAGATAATAACTTTTTAATGCTAGATAAATTGCTAACTACCTGTAAAAGATCGATGGGCCTAAAGAAAAATTCGAGTGTATGGCTGATATATCCATTACGAAAATTTAACTGGTGGTTTAATGGCAATGGCAACCTTAACTGGTTGTTACAACAGTCGGGTTATTACTCCAAGTAAATCAGTTGATATTTTTGCGCGCAGTTTTGTAATGAAAATTGCTCTTCTATTTGTTGTTTGGCTTTAGCTGAAAAATCGGTTATCACTTGCGCTTGATTTAGAGAATCAGAAATTATTTGTGCTAAATGACGAATATCATTGTATTCAAATAGCCAGCCGTTAATGCCATCTTTAACCAATTTAGGGTTGCCACCCACATTACTGGCAAAAATTGCGCTGCCGCTGGCCATTGCTTCAATGATAGCGAGTGATAAACCTTCAGTTTCTGAAGTCACGACAAGGACATCTATTTTGCCATAGATATCTCGTCGGTCTTGCACCATACCGTGAAAAACGATATCCATGGTAGCTAGGTTATCAGCGACAAAGCTTTCAAGCTCTCCTTGTCGAGGGCCATCGCCAAAAAAGTTAATGATAAGGCGTTGTTGCTCTTCCATGGTGAGCAAGTTTACAGCTTGTAAAAGACTTATCTGATTTTTAAGATCGATCATACGGCCAACAGAGCCTAAACGTAATTTCCCCTTTGGTTGTGGTGCCTTATCAAATTGAGGTAATTTAATTGCATTATCAATCACCGTCTTGTTTATCTTCGACCAACCATGAATATTCGAAAATATTGCTTTACCTTCATCCGATACAAAAGTCATATGATCAATATACTTCATACACTGGCGATGTATTTTCACCCAGTGCTGTTCGTTAAGTAAAGCTGAGCCATGGCGAGTATAAATAATTTTTTTACGGCTAAGTATAGGAAGGACAGGCACTAGATACTTAAGTACATAGGGAGAATGTATATGTATCACGTCACAGCTGAGTATATAACTTAAGATTTGGAATAACGCAAAAGGCTTAAATTTGCTCACCGTTAATGTTTCAATATTTACTCGATTACACTCATCAATTAGCGCATCATCAGGATTACCAAATGACATTATTTTCGTCGTCAAACCATCATCACTTTGTTGTTGGCATAAATCGATTATAAATCTTTCGGCACCACCAATATTTAAACTGGATGGTAAATGTACAATTGTTAATGAAGGATTATTTGGCATATTAATTTTTTTAGTACTAATCTTGGTTTAAGTATTACAAATATTACTCAAGCTGCAAATAACATTTTGAAACTAAGGCATTCTTTATCAATATATTGGAAATCGTACAGAGCTTATATTTAGGTGGACGTTCTGTACGAATTAAACAAACAGTCAACGGTCTAAGGGCTAATGGTAACCATGTTGTTGTTGCCTCTTTAGCTGAACCTGATAAAAAATTCGATATCGAATCGCTTATTATATTGCCATGTGATGCGAAAATACCATGGCGGATAATTTTAAAATTGGTCAAACTGATAAAACAGCACGATATAGATGTCATCCACGCTCATTGTGAGAAAACACAATTAATCGCAGGTATTGCTGGCTGGTTAACCAAAACACCAATGGTAGCAACTGTTCATCGTTCGAATCTAACGAGATACTTGCCGTCTAGAATTAATAGTTTGGTTAAATTTGTAGCAACTCATTTTGTTGCAGTTTCAAGCGAGCGCTTAATGAGGTTGCATAACCAGCTTAATATTCCATTAGATTGTTTAACAACTATTCATGGTGGTGTTAATCCTAGAGCGTTACCTAATGAATCAATGGTTGCTGAATTAAAACAAAAACTTAATATTGTCGAGAATAAATGCATCTTGTTAAGCCTTGGTCACATGGGAGAAATCAAAGGACATAGTGATACGTTAGATGCGTTGAGCATGATTGATAAAAGCTCTTTCTATCTTTATATCGCCGGCACTGGCAGTACACAAGAGATCGGTTTTATTAAAGACAAAATCGATACCTTAGAATTAGAAGGTAATGTTGAGCTGGTTGGTCAACTTGCAGACGTTAACCCTTGGTTAGATTGCTGCGATATTTTTGTCCAACCATCAAGAGAAGAAGCATTTGGTTTAGTATTCATAGAAAGTGGTTTAGCAGGAAAACCCGTTGTAGCGACTAAAATAGGTGGTATTCAAGACATAGTAATAAATCAGAAAACAGGTATCTTAGTTGATATTCGTCAACCAGCACAATTGGCGGTGGCAATTAAGACATTAATTAATGATCAAAATAAACGTAAACAAATGGGCCTTTCAGGGGCTCATCATATCAACGAACATTTTTTAATTGATGATATGATTTCAGATTATGAGAATTTGTTTATACAAATTACAAAAAGAAAGGTATCTAGATGGAAGCAGTTGTTACAATAATTGTTACTCCTAGAGATCGCTACTCAGGAATTATAGATTGCATTGAAACAATCTATTTGCATACAGAACAAGCGTTCAGGTTAATCATTCTCGATCTTGCCTACCCAACAGCGATTCGCCAGCAAATTGATGCGTTTATAACGACCAAAGATAATGCAGAAGTGTTAACTCTTGGAAAAATTATCCCAATGAAAGCACTTGCCGCTGCTTGTCCTTATATTGAGACTGAAGCTGTAATGCTTTTGGACAACGACTCGCGACTTACTGCTAATTGGTTGCCACCATTATTGGCTTGTCTTGGAAAACATGACGTAGCGGTGGTAAATCCATTGACGCTAGAGACGGAAGGGGTAGATCAAGGAGCCCAATTAAGAAATCATTTATACACCAATGAAATAAGAATAGTCGCTGCTAATGCTGATTATTATCTAATCGAAGATAAACACTATAGACGAGCATTGCCAGATGAAATTCCCAAAGAAGTAAGATCGTCAGACATGTTTGAGCTCCACGGCGTTATGTTTAAAACTAGAGTATTAAAAAAACTAGACTTACCAGAAATGGTAGTACGAGAGCATATTGATATTGGCCTACAATTGAAGAGCATGGGTTATAAAGTGTTATCAGAACCTAAGTCAATAGTGATATTTGATAATTTAGCGACGCGAATGAACTGGTTCGATATGAAATATTTTTTCTATCGCTGGTCAAAGAAACGAGCTTGGTACTCATCTAGGTTATTCGAACAACGCTGGGGATATAAGTTTTACTCTGAACCGGGCGTATATTTATGGATATTTCGCCGAAGTGTTTTTTTATTTTGTCGGTGGTTGTATTTACCTATACCTATTGCTAACTTTATAACGTCGGGGCTAGCGAAGGTACGTAGGATATTCATACCTATATGGGATCCATTGACTGACCCAATTGAACAATCAGTCAATTTCTTTAGCTCTCGTCATTTCAATAAAAATAGTATAGAAGAATAAAATGGAAATTAGTGTCGTAATTCCTTTTTACAACGCCTATGAGTTTTTTGATTCGGCCTATCAGTCAATCAAAGAGCAATCTTATGCGGTGAAGGAGATCATTGTTGTAAATGATGGAAATGGTAAAAAAGCGGATGAATTTTTGGCTCAGTATGAAGATATCATCGTTATTACATTGAATTCCAATCAGGGATCTGCTGTCGCTCGCAATTACGGCATTGAAGCAGCTAATTATCCATGGGTAGCATTTTTGGATGCAGATGATGTTTGGCTTGCGGATAAAGTAGCAATGCAAGTTGAGTTTTTAGAAAAAAATCCTCACTTTGACTCTTGTCATACAGGTGTGCAAATATTCGATCATTCAGGCGTTATTAAAGAATTTGTTGATAAACCATTTGAACTTAAATACACCGATTTAATGCTTGATACTCATATTTTACCGACATCTTGGTTAATCAGTAAAAAAGCTTTGTTGGGGGTAAGCATGTTTGATCCTGACTTTAGAGCAAAGCAAGATCATGAATTATCATTAAGGTTAGCATTAGCTGGCGTTCGTATAGGGTTTATATCTCAACCTCTAATCAAATTACGCCGTATGCAGCACGGAAACACATCATCTAGTGGGCGTAAACTATTCAAAGCGAGTTTGCAATTATTGAGGAAGCATTGGGCTTTATATAAACAACACCCTGAGTTACGCAGAATATTTATCTACACAGCACTTATGACTTCTGGTGGAAAGTGCCCAGGTTTTGAAGGCAAGTTAATGTTTTTTAGCGCGTCTATCTTAAGAAAATTGTTGTGGTCCCAAACGCTAAAACATATTTCCTAGCGACTCCAAAGAACTAACTATTTACATTGCTTTGGACACTTTTGTAATTGCCAATGTAATTCAGGCTCTTGCCGTGAAAATGGAAACTGCTTAAGTCGCTGTAACTTAAAGGCACTCGCTTTACCTGTTCTATATTGATCTAACTGGTACCAAGCAGTTACTTTAGCGTATTGGTTTCGATTTCTTACAACTAGCTCTAGCTTATCATTGTATCTGTCTGTCGATACGATTCTCCAACCGTTTGGAACTAAATTATTTTCGTGAAAGGTTGGTTTACAATCGAGGTCACCACATTGATAACTGTAATGAATCGAAACTGTATCGCCGTCATTGTTCTTTTGTTTGCCAGAATAATTAAATATTTTAGGTTCATATAGAGATTCACTTGCCTCTACCATCTCCGCTTTGCCAAAAGAGAACCAAAAGCTTGCCGATAGAGTTAATACCATTGTTGCAATAATGGTAGACGGCAAATGCAGGCTTGCTTTACTATCATTATTTCCATCATTTACTTCATCGCAGCTCTCCTGATTTTGTGGCGTACTTAAACGGTTACCTAGAAAAAATAACACAATCAAGAAAGGTAGATAGAGGAACCAACCAAAATTATTATGATCGGTCATTAATGGTGATTGCATTTCAGTATACTGACCGATAAGAATTAACAAAATGATGCGAATCCAGTTTGTAATCAGTGCTCCAAGAATCGCAAAAATCAAGAAAGTAACACTGTTTTTGACCGACTTAATATAGAGAAACGTGTATAGGTAACTAATTGCTAGCGACACCAGTAAATATCTCAGTCCGCTGCAGCCGTTGGCTATTTCAAACTTACCTGCAGGTAGCGATATAAAAGCTCCTTCAACATAAATTGGAATACTTGTTAGGCTCAATACAAAACTACTCACCCAGGTTGAAAGCTGCTGCAACGGTGTGGTGAGACCGTTCCATATAGGGAATAGAAAAACTAAATAGCAACAAGCGGCAAAAACGATAAGGCGATTGTTAAAAATAAGTGTCGTTGATAAGGCAAGAACGCCTAAGGATAGCGTCCAGTATAATAGACTAATTTGTGCAGAATAGACCTGGATAAAACTTAAGGCACTGATAGCAAGTAAAACGAGAATAGGATAATTAATTTTTTCTGAAAATGTTAATTTACCTTCTTGCCACAAAACATAGAATAAGTAAGCAGTAATAATTGGAATTAAAAACGCATGTGAATATGTGCCATCATCAAAACTATAACGTACAAGTGTTTGCATGATCGGCCAATTTAACAATAGCCATAAGACATGTATTAGTGCCAACACAAACAAGGTGTTTAAACTCTTTTTATTATTAGTATCGTTCATTGTTAGCTGTAAATATCCATTTTATTTTTTATTAGCTGCTGTTGTGAGTATAGACATAACTTTGCTTTTTAGTAATCTATATTGACTCGCTATAATTCTCTTATTTATTTGAAAGTAGTTATACGGCCACAGTTTATATTCTGCTAAACAAGGTTGTAATGATCTTGTTAATATTAATATAAGTTTTAGCTTATATTCATTAAATTTTCATCTATACTTATTAATTGCTTAAATATATAACATTATACTAGTTAACAAATAAAATAATGATAAATCACAAATGGTTATGCGTTAATGAGCAACTAACCTCAAGGGATGTGAAATGAAAAATAAACTGATAATATCCACAGTATGTGCCTGTCTATTGGCATGTAGTCCAAAAAAGTCTGAACAAGAATATATTGCAAGTGCCGAGCAATTGATGAGTAAAGAGTCGTATAAAGAAGCGATTATTGAGCTTAAAAATGCGGTGAAGATTAATAAAGAGGTTGCTCATAGCCGCTTTCTTTTAGCGCAAAGTTATTTACGAACGGGCAATATTGCTGGAGCACAAAAGGAATTCAATCGCTCTCTTGAATTAGGTGGCGATGCAAATCATATATTACCAGAGCTAATTAGAGTGAATCTCTATATTGGAGATACAAACAGGGCGATTGAACTCATTGATTCTCAATCTGGCCTTGAACCAGATACTTTAACGACGATTAATTCACTAGTTGGAATTGGTGTATCACAAATTTCTAATTTTGACCAAGGAATGCAGCTACTAGCTAAAACCTTGGCTTTTGAGCAAACTGAAAATTTTTACCATAAGTTGGCGAAAGCTTGGGTTGCCGCAAACGAACAACAATTACAGTTGGCCATAGAATTAACAGAATCGCTTGCAGAAAATGACACTGAATTTGACGATGCAACACTATTACTGACTAATCTTTATGTGCTCGATGCAAATTATGAACAAGCACTATCTGGTTTTGAACGATACATTGACAAACACCCTCACAATCTTGTTGTTCAAATAAATCACATTAATGTACTTATTCAGGCTAATAACCTTGAACTTGCTGAACAGCATATCAATAGTTTACTAAAAGGTTTTCCAAGTTCTGCCATCGTGAATGAACTTAAAGCTGAAGTTCAATTACGAAATGGGAATTATAAAGAAGCAACGGAATATGCATCAATAGCATTAACTAACCAACCTGATTTATTTAAAGCGAATATGATCGCAGGTATTGCATTTTACAAAATAGATAGCGTTGAAATGGCATATCATCATTTAGCGCCTATTGAAAATAGTTTACCGAATAATCATTTCGCCAAACAAATACTTACGCAAGTAAAACTGCAATTAGGCTATACCGAAGATGCTATAGCTGTTATTGATTCTTTAGGTGATATTAGTGAAGCTGATTTTCAGTTGTTAGCTAGCGCGAGTGTGGCGTTGCTAAAATCTGGAGACAGTAAAAAAGCTAAAGAATACATCCAAAAAATGGACGACATTGATACGAACGATGCACAAATGTTAAGTAAGAGAGGCGTATTCAAGTTATCGGTAAATGATACTTCTGGAGTTGAAGACTTGAACCAAGCAATTGCAACCGATCCTGAGTTCCAGCAGCCCAGATTAGCATTGTTATATAATTTTATTCAAAACAAACAATATCAAGATGCAATGACTGTTGCTAACTCATGGGTGAATGATTTTCCCGATAAAGATGGTGGCTATTTAGCACAGGGTATCGTTTGGCAGAGTCAACTAAACCGGCAACTAGCAATACAAGCTTTTGAAAAAGCATTGACGGTAAACCCTGAAAGTATTGGCGCGCTGTTGAATATTGCTTCCTATGAATATAGCGAACGACGTTATAACCGTAGTTTTGAGCTAGTAAAAAAATTACTTGATATTAATCCAAACCATTCTGCAGGTATTGAATTATTGGTTAATCTTTCGGGTCGTATAGAAGATCAAAACGCTGCATTAGAATTTATTGAACAAAAAATCGAAAACATTGAAGAAAATTTGATTTATCGCATTGCTCGAGCAAAGACATTAGAGAACACTGGTAACCGAGAACAAGCTCTTGCTGATTTAAAAGTTGTAAAGCAACAAGCTAATAACGATGCTATTTATCTAACTACTTATGCTCAAATGGCATTTCGAGCCAAACAATATGTATTGTCGGAGCAGTTATTTAGGCAACTACAAAGTGTAAAACCAACATCGTTTGTTGCTCAAAATGGAATATTATTTGCTCTTGAAGCTCAGAAAAAACATCAACAAGCATTTACTGAAGTTAAGAAGGCACAAGAACGATTTCCTTCGAAGAAAAACCTTCTATTGTATGAAGTAAATTATCTGACATTGAGCAAATCTTATAACAGCGCTAAGCAGGTGCTCGATAAAGTTGATGCTGCTCAAGTGGATCAGCAGTTATTCTTAAGCGTGAATAGTCAATATTATATGGCAATCAAAGATAACCAATCTGCTTTGCGATTTGTTGAAGCGTCATATAAGCAAAAACCGACAGTACAGTCTCTTTATCGCTACACTCAAGTCTTACAGAATCTTGGTCGTAATAACGACGCGTTAGCAGTGGTCGAATCTGGGATCGAGAAGTTTGGCGAAAGGCCGGTATTATCTAATATTATGGCAGAATTAAACACCAAAGTAGAACCACAGAAGTCGTTAACCTATTATCAAAAATTAGTCGATGAAAAACCTGGAAATTTTGTTGCACTAAACAACCTTGCTTGGTCGGCTATTATGGTAGGAGAGTATGACCGAGCTTTAATTGCCGCGAAAGAAGCAATAGAACTTGCCCCAGAGCGTCCGCAGATACAAGATACTTTAGCGGTTGCCCATATGCGTAAAGGAAATTACCAGGAAGCGTTTAAATTGCTTTCCATTGTAGTGACTAAATTACCAAATGAAGAAGAAGTTTTATTGCATTATGCTGAGTCACTTATCCACATCGATAAATTGGTGGACGCTAAAACTGTGCTGGATGGAATACCTGATTCAGCAAATAAAAAGCGAGTAAGTGATTTATTAAATGAGTAACTACAATATCAATATTCGCTTTATTTGTGTGCTCATAATGGTGTTAATTAATGCACCTGCTATGGCGCATAACACTCTACAGAAAACTGTAAAGGCAGTTAAGCCGAGTATTGTTGGGGTGGGCATTTATGATCCAAACCTAAGCCCGCAAAATCAGCTTTATGGAAGTGGTTTTGTTATCGGCAATGGCCTCTATGTTGTCACTAATTACCACGTTGTAAAGCCGAAAGAGATACTAGCTGATAAAGCTCATCGGGTTATTTTTAGCGGAAGGGGCAAGAAAGGCGATATAAGAAGTGTCACAATTGAGGCATTTTCTGAACAACATGATTTGGCGCTATTAAAAATCCAAGGTTCAGCATTGCCGGCGTTAACTTTAGCAAAAAAATCATTCCGCAATGACGGCGAAGCAATTGCTTTTACCGGCTTTCCAATTGGATCTGTGCTTGGTTTATATCCGGCGACTCATCAAGGCATCATTGCCGCGACAACTCCTGTTGTAATACCCGCAAATGATGCAAAACAATTGACAGCAGCACAAATAAAAACATTGAAAAACCCGTTCATGATTTATCAGTTAGATGCCGTGGCGTACCCAGGAAACAGTGGTAGTCCACTATATCTGCAAGATAGCGGCGAAGTAATTGGAATAATTAATAAGGTTTTCGTAAAACGAACTAAGGAATCAGCAATCAGTGACCCAAGCGGTATCACTTATGCGATTCCTGTGCGTTATTTACAAGAAATGATTCAGAAAGAAAATATTAATATCGAATATAGGGCAAGTAAATAGTGTCAGAAAACTTTACATTTTTGTTTGAGAGAACAGATGTAAAAAACTTAGGTTGTTGTATTTGTAAGCTTTTTAAATGATGGCACCTTAATTGCTTGTACTACTATTGATAAGAAACGAAATTAATAGGAGAGCAAAATGAAAAAACTTTTAGTTATGTTTATATTTTGTATTTTCGGATTTGTTAGTACAGCTCAGGCAATTATATTAGATTTTGAAGCCATGGCTGATAGTGATGGTCCAGATACATTAGCGCAACCCAATGTAGGGGAAAGTATATGGGACTCTATTACACTTGATTTAGGTGGGGATTTATTTTTAACCATCACTGCAACTTATGGTGCAGGTCAAGATGAAGTAGATGCATTTGTTTATTTTGATTGGGATGACGCCGGACTGGGGGTTTGTAAAGCACCTGGGGTTGGCGTTACGATAAATGACGAAAATGATGGTAGTAAAGCGAATGAATGTCTAGACCGAAGTGATGATAACTTAGAAGAACTTGAAACGTTATACTTTGCATTCACTAATGCTGCGAACGAAAGTAAAGAAGTACAGTTCGATGCTTTTACTCGAGTGGGTCATGGTGATCCGGTTTCATCATATTTCGGGGGCGTAGTTCAAATTGGTACGATGTTTACTGTTGCACATGATGGTACCGATAGATATATCACTGGTGCATCTATAGAACCTGGTCGTCCAGGTACTAATGTTAATGTCCCAGAACCAGGAACCGTAGCTATATTTGCTTTAGGTTTGTTTGGTCTTGTAGCAAGCCGTAGAAAAAGCGCTCGCTTATAAAGTTTTATAGATTATTTTATATAATTGAGTAGCAAAATAGCCAGATTTTATCTGGCTATTTTTTTGTCTAAAAATCGGTTTGAAAGTCGAAATTTTATTTTTGTATTAATGATTAGCATTATTTATTTAAGTAAAAGGCGAAGGGGCGATACTGAGAAAGCGGTTTTCCCTAGTCAGCGCATCTCTTAATGCTAAGAGCTGATACAAACTAGGGCGACTTGTAAGCGGTTGTTATTCCGAAAGCGTTACTAGAGTTTTTAACTATCTATAGTTTGGTTTTTCTTTTGTTCTTTTTCTGTTTTCTGTTTTCTTTTTTTATTTGGGCGCAATTGCAGCGATGGCTTCATTGCTAGCACTTGAAGATTCAGTTGCGATTAAGCTGGCATTTTGAGCGGGCAATAACTCTGAAATACTCACCAACTCAATGTTGTTGCTCTTTAGCATAGGTAGCATTCGTTTTAACACATTAACTGTTTCTGGGTGTGGGTGAGCAATCGCAATGACCACATCTTCGCGCTTACTAATTTGGATAAGTTTTAAAAACTGTTTTTCGATATACTCTTCGTTGATTGTATTGTCGAGAAAAATTCTGCGATTCAATGCCGGAACACCAGTATCTTTTGCAACATATCCTGCTTGCGAGTATCGACTCGTTCTTGAATCCAAAAAGAACAAATCATTTTCTTTTAAAAACTGCATTGTCCAGCGCATTGGGCGCTCAAGTTGTGTTAGGCGACTACCCATATGATTATTTACGCCAATGACATGTGGAATATCTGCAACCGATGCCGCTAAGGTCTTTTTAACGGCTTCTTCATCCATTTCTGATGTAATCGCTCCAGGACCTAATAATAGATTGTTGATAGATTCCATAGGAACATGAAGCAATATGTCACGCTGCTGTAAATTACCTTTTTCAGCTAATTCACGGCCAAAAGGCGTATGAGGTAATACAGAAAAAGTAACTTGTTTAGGAAGGTTTAAAACGGATTTGTCAGTCGAGCGATAACCTATATCGTCAATAACAATGGCGATTTTGCTATTAGCGTTGGCTAAGGCTGAACACGATACAAAAATAATAAAGGAAAATAATATACGCACAGAAAATTCTTATTTTTATAATTTTTACTCTGAACAAACAGAGTTATTTGTAACTACGAGCATATCAATAAAGTTTAATAAGATCGAGCGCTTAGCAAAATATTTAAAAAATATTAATCACATAATAACTCAATATTTACAAAGCCTTATGTAGCAAGGGTTACAAAGCAATTAAACTTAGTTACAACTTGATTACACTCTTAATTAGCAGTATGGTTAGGGCATTAAAAGTGCTTGTGAGAGATCGGTTATGAAGAATTTAGTTTATGCAAATGTTTGGCAACGAATGATGGCTAACGTCATTGATGGCGTGATAATAGTAGTACCAAGTCTAATACTTTCGTCACTTGCGTTCATTAATATCGGTGTTGCACTTATTTCTGTAGTCTTTTCTCATTTTGCTTATAGCTATTATGGTTATTACTTTCACGGTAAATACGGTGCAACTTTCGGAAAGCATTTTCTCGGTATTATGGTGTTATCTACCAACTATGAGCGCATAGACTTTAATCGTTCATTCAAACGAAGTGCGATTGATATTGGTTTTTCTGTTATAGCGACAGGGATGGCTTTAGCGGCGCTCGTTAGCATGGATTTTGGTTTATTTGCAGAACAAAGTTTCTTCGCACGCGAAGCCTATTACGCAGAGTTTCTGCCAGCACAAGCTGCCCTTTGCGCAACACTATTTGGTTACTGGCTGATGAGTGAGTTGTTGGTTATGCTATTGAATAAAAAGTGCCAAGGAATACAAGATATGTTGGCAGGTACAATCGTAGTGGTGAAGCCAAATGCAGCGACACATGCCGTTGCTTAAGTTAAGAAGCTAATAGTATAAACTTTTATTAAGCGTCTAATTATAAAAACAAAAAAGCGACTAGAAAGTCGCTTTTTTGTTACCAGTAATTTGTCTGCAACCTATCTGATACTATCAACCTTGCCGCTATAGATAACAGCTATCTACAATAGAGTTTTGGATTAACCGGTTTGCCTTTATGGCGAATTTCAAAATACACTCCAGGTTGACGTTGGCCACCACTTTGTCCCGCCAAGGCGATTGATTCGCCGATTTCTACGCGGTCACCAACATTTTTCAACAACGCTTGGTTATGGCCATAAAGGCTCATGTATCCATCTCCATGATCGATTACAATAACTAGACCATAACCTTTCAACCAATCTGCAAAAAGAACCGTACCATTATGGATGCTCGTAACATCACTGCCAACACGAGCACTCATTAGCACCCCTTTCCAGCGCAAGTATCCTTGCTTTTTGGTGCCAAAACTGTTTTTAATCGAACCTTTAACAGGCCACTTCAGTTTACGTTTTAATTTACTTAAACCATTTAACTCTTTTTGTTTTCGTAATTGTGCTTGAATACGCGCTAATGTTTGAATAAGAGATTTTTCTTCATTTTCTAGCTTATTTAAACGTTGTTTGGACGTAAGTATTTTAGAGTTTAATGACTTAAGGGTACTTTGACGTTGTGCTTGTTGTTGCTCAATTTCTTTTTTCTGTTCGAGCTGCTTTGCCACAAGTTGTTCAAGTTTTTTAGCCTGTTGTTGTTGCTCTTGTTCGACTTGAGATAGTTCTTTAAGGATCACTTCAAACTCTTCGATGCTATTCATGCGAGCATCATTGAGATATTGATAATAAGTTAGAGTGCGTTGTACTTTATCAGGTTTTTGTTGATTCAAAAGCAGTTTCAAATAATCATGAGTACCACTTGAGTATGCACTACGTATTTGTTCGCCAAGTGCTGATTCTTGGCGGCGCTTTTTTGTTTCTAATACCGCTTGTTGTTTTTTCAACTCAGTAATTTTTGTTCTTGTCTGCTGCTGTGACTTTTTTGTTTTATTCATTTTGGCGGCAGTATCGGCGATTTTAAGGTCGTCCTCGCGTAACTTCGCCACAATCTCTTTTTGCTGCTTATTGTTTTCTTCGAGTTGACGTTTTTGTTGTTCTATCTTTGATTTAACTTGTGATAGGTCATTTTGGGCATCATCTTTGCTTGCCTTTGCGGTTGAAGTTAGCAAGATTGCGCTGGCAAAAAATGCACAGCTTAGCAAAGACAATGTAGACATTGTCTTTGCTAGTTTACTGGTGAAATAAGCAGACAGGTCTTTAATCACAAACTGTCATCAATGTTTGGCCTGTCATTTCTGTCGGCTGTTCCATCGCCATTAAGTGAAGTAACGTTGGTGCGATGTCACTTAATGCACCTTGAGTGGCTACTTTAGCATTACGACCTACGTAAATAAGTGGTACTGGCTCACAAGTATGGGCAGTGTGTGCTTGACCGGTTGAACTATTTACCATCATTTCAGCATTACCATGGTCGGCAGTTATTAAACATTCACCACCCGTTCTTTCTAATGCCGCCAATACTCGACCTATCGATGCATCAACTGCTTCACATGCTTTTACCGCAGCATCAAATTTACCGGTATGGCCAACCATATCGCCATTTGGGTAATTACAAATAATTAAATCATGCTCTTGACTATCGATCGCTTCGACTAAGTTGTCGGTAAGCAAAGTGGAGTTCATTTCAGGTTGAAGATCGTAAGTTGCCACTTGTGGTGAAGGGATTAAAATACGTTTCTCGCCATTAAATTCGTCTTCACGGCCGCCACTAAAAAAGAAAGTAACGTGCGCATATTTTTCGGTTTCTGAAATTCGCAACTGGGTTTTGTTGTGCTTCTCCATCCATTGACCAAGTACGTTATTTAAAGCTTCAGGTGGGTAGGCTGCCGGTGCATCAATATCTGCAGCGTATTCGGTCAACATAACAAAATCGGCAAGTTTAGGTTGTTTCTTTCTAACAAAGCCTGAGAAATCAGGTTCAGTAAAACAGCGGCTAAATTGACGAGCACGATCGGCGCGGAAATTCATGAAAATCATTGAATCACCGTCATTGATTTCAATGCAATTACCTTGTGCATCAGTTATTGCCGTTGCTGCGACAAATTCGTCATTCTCATCACGTTGATACGCTTGTTCAAGGCCTTCAACTGCCGACGCAGCGGTAAAATCTCCCTTACCGCTGACCATCAGGTCGTAAGCACTTTCAACTCGATCCCAACGTTGATCACGGTCCATTGCATAATACCTTCCTATAATAGAAGCAACCTGGCCATTACCAAGTTCAGCAAACTTTTGCTGTGCTTTTTCTAGGGATGATTTAGCGCTTCTCGGCGGCGTATCTCGACCATCTAAAAATGCGTGCAAGTATACTTTCTTAGCGCCTTTTGCTTTAGCCATATCAAGTAGTGCAAAAATATGTTCTTCGTGACTATGAACACCTCCTGGTGACATTAAACCAAATACATGTATGGCGCTGTCATTTGCCTTTGCTTTATCGATTGCTGAAACTAATGCTGGATTGCTGGTAAACTCACCGGTCTCAATCGCTTTAGTGATGCGGGTAAAGTCTTGGTAAACAATACGACCAGCGCCTAAATTAACATGACCAACCTCTGAATTACCCATTTGTCCATCCGGTAGACCAACGGCCATTCCTGATGTTTCGATTAACATATTTGGACGTTCTTGCATTAGCTTGTCTAAAACAGGTGTATTAGCATGAAAAATCGCGTTTGAGTCAGTAGTTTCGCGATATCCCCAACCATCGAGAATTAATAGCACCATAGGTTTTTTGTTGTTCATGTCGACCCTTTGTCATTTATTTAGTGACCCAGTTAACTGGATCTGCGTTCATCAACTTTTAATTAACATTGATTTTGCCAAAAATGATGCGCTACGGCTAGCATTGATATTGCAATACGGAAAAATAATTGCAACTGCTGTTTATTTTCCTTAAATCAACGTATATTCACTGGTAACTTTAACCGCAAAAGGTATACTTGTGTGTTTTTTAAGCCCACAGCATATCTAATGCAGATATCATAAATTAGAGTAATTTAAAAATTATGGAACAGCTTCTTACTTTCGCAGCCAACAATCAAATGTTAAGCATGATGTGGCTGGCAATCGTGTCTATGTTGGTATTTATCACTGTAAAAAGTAAACTTTCTAAGGTGAAAGAGGTAAATACTCAAGAATTAACCATGTTGGTCAACCGTGAAGACGGTGTCATCGTCGATATTCGTAAACAACAAGAATTTAATAAAGGCCATATTATTGGCTCGAAAAATATTTCTGCAGAAAAAATTGATAAAAATGACATCGCTACTCTTGAAAATGCTAAAAGCAAACCCATTATTGTTGTATGTACGGCTGGTCTTAGTGCGGTGAAAGCTGCAAATAAATTAACCAGCGCTGGTTTTGAAAAGGTATTTGTTTTAAAAGGCGGATTTTCTGCTTGGCAAAGTGCCAGTTTACCAGTAGCCAAATAAATTGGCATTTTATTGGGAGTTAACATGGCTAAAGTAGAAATTTATACCCGACGTACTTGTGGTTTTTGTGTCCGAGCAAAATCGTTATTGGATCAGAAACAAGTAAGTTATGAAGAAATTAGTATTGATCTTGAACCCGAACGTCGGGCTGAAATGATCAAACGCAGTAACGGTGGCATGACAGTGCCACAAATATTCATCAACGACAAACCAATAGGTGGTTGTGATGATTTAATGACACTTGCTTATCAGCAGCGTCTTGATGCGTTACTCGAAGAATAAACACCATATAAAACTTATATGGTCTACAATTTAACAAAATTAGGAAATTAAAAATGGCTGAAGAAAACCAAAACCCAGCAGCAGGTGCTGAAGAGCAAGCGCAACCAACATTCGCTATCCAACGTGTATACACAAAAGACGTTTCTTTCGAATCTCCACTAGGCGCAGCGGCTTTCCAACAAGAATGGACGCCTGAAATCAAATTGGACCTAGATACTAAGTCTACTAAATTAGCAGACGATACGTTTGAAGTTGTATTATCACTAACTGTAACTGCTAATCTTGGTGACAAAGTAGCGTTTTTATGTGAAGTACAACAAGCGGGTATCTTCTCAGTAGGTAACATGCCTGAAGCTCAACTTGCTCATACACTAGGTTCTTTCTGTCCGAACACATTATTTCCATATGCACGTGAAGTAGTAAGCAGCTTGGTTTCTCGTGGTACATTCCCACAATTAAACCTAGCGCCTGTTAACTTTGATGCATTATTTGCTAATTACGTACAACAACGTGCGGCGCAAGCAAATACAGACAAGGCAGACGCTTAATTTATGGCAAGTAAAGCTGAAATTAGTGTGATCGGAGCGGGCTCATACGGCACTGCTCTGGCTTTTTGTTTATCCAGAAACAAGCATCAAACTTTGTTATGGGGACGCAGTGATGCTCATGTCGAAGATATGAGTAAAACACGAAGTAATGAAAAGTATTTACCTGGTTTTAGCTTTCCAGATTCATTAGTCTTAGAATCTGACCTTGAGAAGGCGATTGCGGCAAGTAACAATCTATTAATTGTTGTGCCGAGTCATGCGTTTGTGCAAATGCTTGAACAAATTAAACCTTTGTTAACCACAGAGCATAAAATCGCTTGGGCAACAAAAGGTTTAGATCCTGAACAAGGTCGATTGCTGCAAGATGTCGCCAGTGAAATCTTAGGTAGCGATGTGAGTCTAGCGGTTCTTTCTGGGCCGACTTTCGCGAAAGAAATGGCGGCAGGACTACCTACTGCGATTTCGTTGGCATCAACGGATGCTGAGTTTGCTGAATCGATTGCCAGTTTATTGCATTGTGAGAAAACCTTCCGGGTTTATCACAACGATGACTTTACTGGCGTTCAGTTAGGTGGCGCAGTTAAAAACGTTATTGCCATTGGAGCGGGTATTGCCGATGGTATTGGATTTGGAGCGAATGCTAGAACGGCATTAATCACTCGAGGTCTGGCGGAAATGACTCGTCTTGGCGCCGCTGTTGGCGCAAAATCAGCTACCTTTATGGGCATGGCTGGTTTAGGTGACTTAGTGTTAACTTGTACTGATAATCAATCTCGAAACCGTCGTTTTGGATTGGCACTTGGTAGCGGCGAAACTGTTGAAAAAGCAATTGCTGATATCGGTCAAGTTGTTGAAGGATATCGTAATACCAAAGAAGTTTATATGTTGGCTAAACGCAATGGCGTTGAAATGCCAATTGTTGAACAGGTTTATCAGGTTTTATACCAAGATTTACCGGCCCGTCAAGCTGCATTAAACCTTCTAGGTCGTGATCAAACTAGCGAATAAATTGATGGTCTAATATCTATCAGATAAAGAAAAGCTCGGACAAAACATTGGTTTTATCTGAGCTTTTTTGTTTGTAACAAATTAGCTTAAATTAACCTCAATCCAACTATACCGCGCCATCAAAACCTAATTGTCGCCACGTTTCATAGACAATCACAGCAACCGAGTTCGATAAGTTCATACTGCGGGAATCGGCTAGCATTGGAATTCGAATTTTATGTTCATTAGGAATTAAGTCGCGAACTGAATCTGGTAAGCCTCTGGTTTCAGAACCAAAAATAATATAATCACCTAATTGAAAGTCAACTTGGCTATGAAATCGAGTTGCCTTGGTTGTTGATGCAAAAATTCGTTTAGGTTGTTCGGCTTCGATAAACGCTTGGTAATTTTTATGAACTTTCAAATTGGCAAATTCGTGGTAATCAAGACCAGCCCGACGCAATCTCTTATCATCAATTTCAAATGCTAGCGGCTCGATTAGGTGCAGTCGAAATCCGCTATTAGCACACAAACGGATAATATTACCGGTATTTGGCGGGATCTCTGGTTCGAATAACACAATATCTAACATGACTTTCCTAGGGTTGATGTAAATTAGTTTTTAATCTAAGTAAAATTCACCTAAATTTAAGTTGGTTGATTATACAATGACTTATCTACCGACTTAAATTATATTTTAGGTTAAAATAGGTTTTACTAAAATAAACATTACTATAACTATGAATGAACTCTCCACAAAAGTCGTGCAAGATAAAGATTATGAAAGCTTAGTTAAATTTGCCAGTAAAGCTGCAATTGTCGTGGCGGTGATTCTAGTTGCATCAAAAATATACGGCTGGTGGATTTCTAACTCTGCAGCAATGCTTGCGTCAACGACAGATTCATTGCTTGATGTGTTTGCTTCGTTAACCGGCTTTATGATTTTGAAGTATTCTTTAGCTCCCGCTGATGAAGAGCATAAATTTGGTCATGGTAAAGCAGAAAACTTAGCGGCGTTGATGCAATCATCTTTTGTCATTGGCTCGGCAATATTGTTGCTTATTCATGGTGTAGAACGAACCATAAATCCTGAAATCGTCGCTCATAGCAATATAGCCATTGCTATTAGTGTTTTGGCGATAGTCTTAACATTGGCTTTAGTGTTTGTGCAAAAGATAGTCATTAAAAAAACCAATTCAATCGCGATATCTGCTGATTCCTTGCATTATCAAAGTGATTTATTGCTTAATGTCGGCGTTATTATCGCATTGCTGATGAGTCAATTTAAATGGCATTATGCCGATGGTATCTTTACTGTTTTAGTTGGCTCATTTTTATTAGTGTCAGCAATAAAAATTATTTATAACAGTGTTCAAGACTTAATGGACAAAGAATTAAAGCAAGATGATTTAGATAAGATTACAGCCGTCATTAATAAGCATCCGCAAGCGTTAGGTTTTCATCAGCTTCGAACCAGACAAGCTGGTAAGATAAAGTTTGTGCAGTTTCATCTTGAGTTATCAGATGAAATAACTTTGTATGCAGCCCACCTTATTGCCAATGAAATCGAAAACCAATTGTTGTTGTCGTTTGAGCACATGGAGGTGTTTATTCATCAAGATCCAAGCTCAGTCGTAGGTCATAAAAATATATGATTTTATGTTTTGTGTTGATTAAACCAATCAAGGGTTTTGGTTAATGCTTGATTGCGATATTCGTCCTTTTCAAACAGTAATTCGTGCTTGGCACCTTTTATTATTGTCGTGGTGCCGTTAGGACATGAATTAGGATGTAAGGTGTTTAGTTGCTGACAAAATTTGTCTTGAATTTTATTACACACCACATTGTCATCGCCCGCCTGCATCACCGTAACTGGAGTTTTTAGTGTGGTTAGATTCTGCATAATAAAGTCTTCGCTCTGAATCGCGGCGTTTAGCCAAGCAAATGTAACGCCGCCTAACTGAATACGTTTATCATTCTTATATAAATCTCGAAAATAATTAAACCTAACTTCTGATTGCATTAAATCAGAACCTTTAAATACTTTATCTTTATATTGGCCTCGGCCAAAAAAGTATGCAGATTGTTTGTTGAACAATCTATCGAAAAAATAACCAACAGAAACGACCAAACGGCCTAGCCAATTTGGAAATATACCTGCGTCGATGGCAATCATTGGAGCCATTAATATTGCGGCCGCAATGTCTAGATTGGTTTGAGCTAGAAATCGGGCACTAATATTAGCACCCATCGAGTGCGCTAGTAGAAAAAGTTGCCCAGTACACTGGGGCTGAACAATTTCAGTGATAAAGTGGTTAAAGTCAGTAGTGTAATCATTAAAGTCTTTTACATAGCCTTTATGTGGTTCATCTAATTCGCGCTGTGATAGCCCTTGCCCACGATGATCTATGATTGCCACATTATAGCCATTGCCGATTAGATCAAAGACAACTTCTTTATACTTTAAATAGGATTCTGAGCGCCCAGGAGCAATAACAATCCAGTCATTTAATTCGGCCTTACTTATTAAGGCATAATGGATCTTTATTTGCTCAGGCGTGTTAAAAGACGAGAATACACCGGTTTGCCATAATTGTTCTATTTGTGGCATTCGCTGTTTTAAGAGATGTTCTTGTGTAAAACGTTGTTCGGTGACCATACTGCTGAAAAATCCTGGTTTTACGCAATGAATATAATACGGCGAATAGAAATATCTAACCTTTAGTGAAAGAGGTTAAGAATGTCGCCAAGTATGTTGTTATTTATGATTATAAAAAACACTTGTTTATGTATTTAGAATAGGCAATACAATGGTAACAATCAAACCAGGCTTTTCAGAATCTTCATTCGCCGGTTTTGCACTAATACGTCCGCCATGAGCGGTAACGGCTTTGCTTGCAATTGCTAATCCTAACCCAGTACCACCGCTAACCCGGTCTCGAGCTAAAGAAGTACGATAAAACGGTTTAAATATATCCTCTAAATGCTCACTACTAACACCATCTCCTTGGTCTGCAACGCTAATCGAAATTTCATCTTTCTCTCGGCTTAACTCAATGGTGATTTCACTCTCTTTAGGGCTGTAACGAATCGCATTAGTAACAAGGTTTTCAATTGCACTTCTTAATAACATGACATCAACATCAAGAGATATTTTAGTATTAGGCAAATAAGTTACTGAAAGCTTCTTTTGTTCGATGCTAATGGCGTTGTCACTAATTATATTTTCAATGAGAGTGCCAATATCAGTAACCGTAGCATTTAGTTGTTGCAAATCATTCTCTAACTTTGACAGCCTTAAAGCTTGAGCAATCATCTGTTCGAGTCGATCTAATTCTAGATCAAATCGTTGAAAGTATTTTTCTAATTCGGCTGGTTTGTTATCTACTTTTTGGGCGAGCGATAACGCTAATTGTAGCCGAGTTAATGGCGATCTTAATTCATGGGAAACATCACCTAATAATCGCTGCTGGGAGGTTAAGGTCGATTGAATTCGTTCAGCCATTTGGTTAAACGCCTTGGCTAGTTGACCAACTTCGTCATTTCGGTTTGCAATGCTAACGACTCGCGTGTGAAGCTGACCTTTACCAAAATGATTACTGGCTTGTGTAAGGCGATTTAGTGGCCTAGTGATATACCAAGATAATATCCAGGCGAGAATACCAGTGACAACAACGGCCGTTAATACACGAATTTCTAAAGGCATCCCTGTCCAAAGCCCTGCCATATCTTTATTCTTTATTTGCTTGCCAAAAAACATTTGATAATCACGATTGCGCAAATTCAATTTAAATGGGCCTGCTAATTCATAGCCGCGAATTCTTAGAATCACTGGGGTTTCAAAGGCATGTTCATTAACATGCTTAAAAATATCAGGTTTAGCAAAAGCAGAGTTGGTAAAGATCTCTTTGTTTTGCATCGATTTAATCCAAATTTCTTTCGGCAAACGTTTGTTTTTAGGATTGATCTGCTTACTCAGGGGTACTTTATTGTTGGCTGTCTGTTTGATTAGTCGATTTTTTGCTTTGATAAATGGTTGCTGCTTTTGAACGGGCAGGGCGCGAACCTTTTCCACGTCTCTAAATTGCGAAGAAATCCAACGTGTCGAGGTAATGGCAATAAGCGCCATTAACCAAAAACCAAAAAAGATTTTTAGGCTTAAACTCGATATTAGCTTTCTTGAATTAAACATTAGCTATCGCCACGCATAAAAATATAACCAACAGCACGAATTGTTTTAATTTTTTCTTCTTTGCCATTGTCACCTATTTTGCGGCGAATGTTAGATATATGCATATCAATACTGCGATCATAACTCGAAATTGGTCGATGTAGGACTTCTTCACTTAATTGCTCTTTGCTGACAACTTGATTTACGTTAGACATTAATAGATGCAAAATTTCAAACTCTGTACCAGTGAGAGAAACTGGTTTTTTATTGGACATCACTTGTCTAGTAGAACAATTTAATTCAATTTGGTTTATCAATAACTCTTCGGCATTAGATTTACTAGAGATAATATCAATTCGTCTAATAATTGCTTTTATTCTGGCAAGTAGTTCTTTTGGATTATATGGTTTAGAAAGATAATCGTCGGCTCCAAGTTCAAGACCAAGTATTTTATCGTAGTCATCATCTTTAGCAGTTAACATTAATACTGGTGTTGAAAAATTATCGCCTAATGCTTTCAATACTTCAAAACCGTTGAGTCCAGGCATCATTACATCAAGTAATATTAAGTCGTAACTTTGTTTTTTTGCTTGTTCTAAGCCAGACAACCCGTCTAAACAAGAGGTAACATCATAGCCTTCACTGCCTAAATATTCAGATAGAAGTTCTACTAATTCGTTATCATCATCAATTATTAAAAGTTGTTTATTCATCTGTTAGTCCCATACCGAGCAGTCGTTTTTGATTTCAATTACCAGTAATAATATGACGATAATAGCTTTAAAACTTTGCTTTTACGCAATCTTTACACAAGCATTGCACTTATTTGCATTGCCTTGATATATGCTTAATGTAACTAATTAACAAAGGAAAATCATTATGAAAAAGCTAATTTTAGTTATGTTTACTCTTGTTTGTGTATCGTTTTCGAGTGTTGCTAAAGATCAAAAGGGCAAACACCGTGGAAAAATGGACAACCCTGTTCGCATGATGTTTTCTAAGCTTGACTTAAGTGAAGAGCAAAAACAGCAAGTGAAGGACATCATGAAAGCGCAGAAAGAACAAATGAAAGCGCTGAATGATGGACAAGATCAAAGCAAAGAACAAATGAAAGCAATAATTCATGCTGATACATTCGATGAACTAGCGTTTAAAGCGTTGCAATCAAGACAAGCAGTTAAAATGCAAAAGCTTGGACTAATTAAAGCAAAAAGCATGCATGAAATGTATCAAGTGCTAACTGCTGAACAGAAGCAAAAGATGGCTGAAATGGCTGATGCACGCAAACAAAAAATGCAAAAAAAGAAAACAGAAAGAGCAAAGAAAAAAGAACAAACGGCAATTTAAATGATAATGCTAGCAACCTGTAGGACGGGAGTGAAGCTTTGATTTTTGGGGCCAAAAAGTTTTGGTCCCAAGCTGGCAATTAAGGTCAAAACCTAAGCATCTCTAGGCAAACCTTTTTCAATCGTTCTGATTAATCTTTGGGTAAGGCGTTCATTAGGTATGCTATCTAACTGCCGACGCCTATCATCCATTTGCGTTAATGCCCAATCTATATGTTCTTTAACCATACTAGACGCCGATGTAGCTTTTTCAGTTAGCGCGGCAACAATATCCTTATCATATGGCGCATTTCCTAATGCCACTGCGATATTTCGCTGCCAGCAATCAAAACCAATACGTCGAATCGGCGAGCCTTGGGTAAATTCAAGGAACTGTGGCTCAGTCCAAGAAAATAGTTCTAAAAGTGTGATATCGTTAAAGCGATTTCTCGCTTGAAAGTCTTGCTCTACAGATAATTCGGCATATCGATTCCAAGGGCAAATTAGCTGACAATCATCACAACCGTATATTCTATTACCGATGAGGGATCTAAACTCTTCAGGTATCGCGTCACGCAATTCGATTGTTAAATAAGAAATGCATCGTCTCGCATCAACCACATAGGGCTCGACAATGGCTTTAGTTGGGCAAATGGTAATGCAGGCAACACAACTACCGCACTCATTCTTTAATGGCTTATCCATTGGCAAGGGAATATCAACCAATAACTCCCCTAAAAAGAACCATGAACCAGCGCCTTTATTCAGTAATAACGTGTGTTTTCCAACCCAACCTAGACCTGCCTTTTCTGCTAGAGGACGCTCCAGTACTGGGGCTGAATCAACAAATGGTCGATAATTCAGAGAGTGGCAATATTGTTCTATTTTCTGTCCTAACTTTTGCAGTCGATTACGCATTAACTTGTGGTAGTCTCGACCTAAGGCATAACGGGAAATGAATGCATGTTTAGGCTGTTTTAATACTTTGGCAAAACAAGCATCTGTCGGCAAATAGTCGAGGCGTACTGAAATAACGCGCAGCGTACCTGGCAATAATTCATCTGGACGAGCGCGCATCATTTCATGTCGGGCCATATAATCCATTTCACCGTGATAGCCATTATCTATCCATGACTGTAATGCGGCTTCATGGTCTTTCAGGTCAACGTCACTAATTCCAACATCAGCAAAGCCAAATTCTGTTGCCCAAAGCTTGATTTTTTCGAGTAATTCCTGATAGTTAATAGAGTCGTTGTTATTCATTTTTCAATAAGTTAGCCAAAGATAAGGCCCCGAGATAAGGTTGTTAAAGATGATATCAGTAGAGTTAGGTAAAAGCATAGCACGAAACGCTTATCGGGCGGAATCAGTGGCAACAAATGAACGGGCAATTGCCAAATTAGCCGCCATTGAAATGTACCAATTGATGGAATTGGCAGGTGCTGCAGCATTTGCATTGCTAAGGCAGCGCTGGTCTAAAACAACATCAATAGTGGTGCTTTGTGGCAGTGGCAATAACGCTGGCGATGGTTTTGTTGTCGCTCGGTTAGCAATAGAGCATGGTTTCAAAGTGCAAGTACTGGCTCTAACTGATATTGAAAACTATCAAGGTAACGCCGATATTGCTTTGCAAAAATATGTTGAATGTGGCGGCCATTTTAGCCAGTTATCAACGCTCGAACTGGATCATGATTTAGTTATTGTCGATGCCTTATTAGGTACCGGTATCGTTGGTTCGGTAAGAGCTAATTATGGCGAAGTGATAGAGCAAATAAATGCTGTTGCTACAAGTCAAAAACTTCCGATTATATCGGTTGATCTACCATCTGGATTGGATGCTAATACCGGCAATCCATTAGGACATTGTATTAAAGCCGATGTAACGGTTACTTTCATCGCCATTAAACAAGGCATGCTCACAGGGCAAGCAAAGCAATATTGTGGTGATATCTTTTTAGCTGGCTTGAAAATTGACAAACTTTTCGCTGAAAATATTGCCGCTGATAGCTTAATTATTAATAACAACTCATGCCCTAAGCTAATCGCAAGAAATTCATGTTCACACAAAGGTTCAAGTGGTTTTGTCTATGCCATTGGCGGTGATAAATCGATGGCCGGTGCGATTCGTTTAAGCGCTGAAGCTGCCTTACGTGCCGGTGCTGGCTTAGTTGCGGTAACTTGTCATCAGGAAAATCAATTATTGGTGGCAGCCAATAGACCAGAATTAATGTTGCTCACTCTCGGTCAAGGTACAATAGCGCAGGAGTCGATTGAAACAAGTGCGCTCAATCAAAATACAAATATGATTAATCAAGATTTAGAGGCTAAAATTGCGAAAGTCGATGTCTTGGTTTTAGGACCTGGTCTTGGAACTGGGCGTTATGGTCAGCAACATTTTGATTTTGCTATTGCTCTCCATGAACAAAGAAACATTCCTATGGTTGTCGATGCCGACGGTTTAAATTTACTCGCTCAAACTGATCATAGATCTGATAATTGGATACTAACACCACATTCTGGTGAGGCAGCGAGGCTATTAAATGTTAGTGTCAAAGATATTGAATTTGACCGCTTTAGCGCGGTGAAAAAAATTGCCCTGCGTTATGGTGGTGTATGCGTTTTAAAGGGGCCGGGAACCATTGTTAGTAATGGTGTTCAAACTAATATAAATACCAGTGGCAATGAGGGGATGGCAGTCGGAGGTATGGGGGATGTTCTCTCTGGCATCCTTGGCGCTTTAATATTACAATTAAATAATAACTTTGATGCCGCCTGTTGTGCGGTATTTATCCATGGAAAAGCCGCAGATATTGCTGCTGAAAATGGCATCAAAGGCATGTTGGCCAGCGACTTATTTGGCCCTTTGAGATTTTTGGTAAATCAAATAGATGAAAAGAAGTAAATGAAAAAAATAACATTAACACTTGTCGACGAAGCTGCAACTATTGCAATGGGTAAACGTTTAGCAAGTATTACTAAAAATCAGCAGTTATCATCACTAATCGTATTTTTAAATGGCGACTTAGGTGCTGGTAAAACGACGCTAACACGTGGTTTTGTGCAAGGTATGGGACATGTTGGTAATGTTAAGAGCCCAACCTACACTCTAGTAGAGCCTTACGAGCTTGATGATTACAATGTTTACCATTTTGATTTGTATCGCTTGGCAGATCCAGAAGAACTCGAATTTATGGGGATCCGTGATTACTTTGCCAGCAAATGCTGTTGTTTTATTGAATGGCCAGAAAAAGGCATTGGAGTGTTGCCAAAACAAGATATTATCATTAATTTAACGTATAGTGATGAACAAAGGCTGATCGAATTAGTGGCGGTAACTGCTGTCGGTGAGCAAATAGTAAACCAATTATAATAAAATCAAGAGAATGATAAGCCTAGAAAGGCTGTTGTACATTTATGCGCATAAGAAGTTTAAACATAATTATCGTTGTTTGCCTGACCTTGCTATCTAAAGCATGGGCGGCGAATGTTATTGAAGGTGTTCGTATTTGGCCTGCACCAGAAAATACTCGTGTTGTTTTTGATTTGGCCGAAAAACCTGATTACAGTTACTTCTTCTTGTCAAACCCAAATCGCTTAGTTATCGATTTTAAAAACGCGAATAATGTTGCGCCGTTAGCGAATCTTGCCAAAAATGATACCCGTATCAATCGCATTCGCACCAGTACGGGTAAATATAAAAACTCCACTCGAATTGTACTTGATTTAAATTCAGCCTATACCGAAACAATATTTCCTCTAGCGCCTACTGGTCCATATGGTAACCGTTTAGTAGTCGACTTATTAGATAAAGCTAAGAAAGTTGTTGTTGTCCATAAGCCAAAAGATAATAAGCGCGATGTCATTATTGGCATTGATGCTGGACACGGTGGTGAAGATCCTGGTTCTATTTCAAAAAATGGTACCTATGAGAAAAAAATCACCTTAAGTATCGCGAAACGATTGGAAGCTATCGTTAACAAAGAGCCGGGTATGCGCGCGGTTATGGTTCGTGGTGGTGACTACTTTGTGAATCTAAATAAACGAACCCAAATTGCCCGTCAAAAACAGGTAGATTTTTTAGTGTCTATCCATGCTGATGCATTCCGTACCTCACAACCTCGAGGCGCTTCGGTTTGGATTGTAAATGACTCACGTGCTCAATCTGAATTATCAAAATGGATGCGTAGTCGAGAGCAAAATTCCGAATTACTTGGTGGCGGTGGTGAATTAATTAAAAAAACAAATGACGATAATCTTGCGGTCTTCTTAGCAGATTTAACCAAAGATAAATCGTTGGAAATTAGCGATCAGATGGCGCGCAATGTCATTTTAGAATTGAAAAAAGTAACTAAGATGCATAAGTCAACGCCACAGAATGCATCGCTAGCGGTATTGAAGTCTTCAGATATTCCGTCAATGTTAGTTGAGACTGGCTTTATTTCAAATTCTTATGACTTTAAGAATTTAATGAGCTCAACGCATCAGAAAAAACTAGCAAACGCGATATTCACGGGTATGAAAAATTACTTTGTTAAATACCCACCTGCTGGCAGTCTACTGGCCAGCTTAAAACCGAGTAAACATAAAATTTCTCGTGGCGAATCTTTGTCGCTGATCGCCCATAAATATAAAGTTTCGGTAAAACAGTTAAAGCTCGCAAATAACCTCAAAACTGATGTTGTTCGTGTAGGACAGACGTTAACAATTCCCAAATAATCGACCGTTTAATTAATTGGTAAATTCATGACAATTCAAGTATTGCCAGCACGTTTGGCAAACCAAATAGCCGCAGGCGAAGTGGTTGAACGACCAGCATCGGTAGTCAAAGAGTTGGTTGAAAATGCCATTGATGCTGGCGCTAACAATATTGTAATAGACATTGAGAAAGGCGGCGCTAAACGCATTAAAATAACCGATAATGGTCATGGTATTGTTAAAGATGAATTAACCTTAGCTTTATCTCGTCACGCTACCAGCAAAATCAAATCTCTCGATGATCTTGAATCTATTCATTCCCTAGGATTTCGCGGTGAAGCGCTCGCCAGTATTAGTTCTGTTGCACGATTATCATTGACCTCAAAACCAGTGGAACAAGACGCCGCGTGGCAAGCTGTTGCTATTGGTCGTGACATGACTGTAGACGTAAAACCTGCGGCACATCCTGATGGCACATCAATCGACGTCGAAGATCTGTTTTTTAATACTCCTGCACGTCGTAAATTTATGCGAACTGAAAAAACAGAGTTCAGTCATATTGATGAAGTGGTGCGCCGTATAGCGTTATCGAAACTCGATATCGGCTTCCAGTTAATTCACAATGGCAAAACCATTCGACAATATCGCCGAGCACAAACTGACAAGCAGATTGAAAAACGTATTGCGGCCGTTTGCGGTCAAAGTTTTATTAATAATGCACTGCCGTTAGAATTTAACCATGGTGAATTTCATTTGTGGGGCTGGATTGGCCAACCAAGCTTTGTGCGCAGCCAAAATGATTTAAGTTATAGCTACGTTAATGGCCGAATGATGCGTGACAAGTTAATTAATCACGCGATACGTCAAGCTTATAGCGATCGTATAGATCATAATGGTTATCCCGCATTTGTTCTGTTCTTCAACCTTGATTATCGAGAAGTGGATGTTAATGTGCATCCAGCAAAGCATGAAGTTCGTTTTCATCAAGCCCGCTTAGTCCACGATTTTATTTGTCGTGCGATTGAACAAACATTGGAAAATTGTCAGCAAAATATAGTTTCAGAGCCGCAAACGCCAATAGTTGATGAAGGACAAAACCAGCATGGTTATAACCAACCAGTGACTAATAGTGAGACCTATTCTCGGGAATATGTCAGTGAATTGCGTCCAAGCCAAAGTCCTGCATCAAACAATTATGGACAGAGCAATGCTGGCGCACGTAACTATAGTTCGAACAGCATTAACTCTTATAAGTCAGGGGCAAGTAAACCGTCTAATCAAGCTGTTGAAAATTATCAATCGTTACTTGAAACGGTCGAGATATTGCCTTCGGAAAATGACCACACTCCTGCTAGTGTACCGAGTAATGCTTATGTAGATAGAAATAAAGAACAGCCGTATCGTTTACTTAGCATGGTTTCTGATTGGGTCGCGCTTATTGATTTGAACCTAGGAGAGCAAAGCAGTATTTGTTGCCTGAATTTACAACAAGTTTTAGTCGAGGTTAATCAACAACAATTACAAAAGTCATTTTCCTGCGGAGTCGTATCTCAGCCATTGTTATTGCCGCAAAGCATCAGTTTAGATAGCACGCAGGTAGATTTTATTAATGCCCATATTA